>NZ_WXYH01000075.1:0-11108 GCF_009872365.1 Rhodococcus sp. T7 | reverse complement strand
CCCTCTGCCCGGAACCCATCTGCATCACGGGTGACGGTTGGTGGCCCCGTGGTCGTCATATGCAGAGACGCTCAACACCGGTCGGCCCCGGATGACCCGGCGCACAAGCAAGGCCACCATCTCACTCGTGAACTACAGGTGACTGCTCACTCGTGAGTACGGGTGTCTGCTGTCGAAGGACGTTTCCCCGTGCCTCGGGTGGTTTTCTCAGGCAACACACCTTTTCTTCTGCAGTGTGTCGGCGCACGCCGCGAGAGCCGATGGCGTGTGAGTGTAGGAGTTTCAGGCGGTGGGCTGGCGTCGAATGAAGTCGGCCATTCCCGGGACGGTGAACGCGATGCGACCGTGCTCGGGAGACCAGACGAGGCCCTTCTTGATGGCGGAATCACGGACATCACTGACCGCGGTCGTCGCCACCCCCATGGCTGCGGCGACCTTCCCGGACCGAGGAGTGGGCTCCCCGGCTTCCGCGATGGCGCGCAGGTACCGGCGCTCCCGATCGGTGGCCCGGATCCACCGAGACGGAAAGAACCCGTCATCGAGTGCTCGACGGCCCTCTTCGACCGCGGTGTGGGCGTCCTCGGCATCGAATGGGGAGGTGGGGGCGGTGTGCCAGATCGCCTTGCCGAACTCTTGCAGGAAGTACGGGTAGCCGCCGCTGGCTTCGACAAGGATCTCGAGCGCGTCCGGGGTGAACGCACCCCCGTGCGCCTCGACCGGGACCCGGAGCGCGTCGGCGGCATCGGCCGGGGAGAGCGGGCCGATGGTCCGGTAGGAGAATTGCCGTTCGGCGTAGGAGCGGCTGTCGGCGAGCACCGCCGGTAGGCTGGGCAGACCGGCACCGATGACGAAGAACGGCCATTCACGTTGGCTGGCACGGTGCTGCACCGCGAGCAAGGCACCGAGCAAATCAGGGTCGAGGTCCTGCATTTCGTCGATGAACAGTCCGAACGCGGCACCCTTCTTGCGCATGACGTCGCTGATCGCTTCGACCAACTCCTCGAGGTCGAGGTCGATGTCGCCGCTGGCGGCACGCCCACCGAGGGCGATTTCGATCTTGGCCGGGCCCAGGCCGACACCGAGGGTGAAACCCCTCGCGAGGGAGACGAGATCGTCGATGACCTTGTGCAGCTGGTGTTTGCGGCTGAAGCGGCGCAGACCGACGGCGAGTTCGTAGCCGAGGCGGGCGCGGACCGCGGCGATCCCGGCCTCGTTCGGTCTGGCCTCGATGGTGATCGCCAACCATCCCTGCCGCTCGGCGTGCTCGGCCAGGTTGTTGAGCAGGGTGGTCTTGCCGACCCCGCGGAGCCCGGAGAGCACCATCCCGCGGTCATAGTTGCCTCGCTTGCTGCGGGCGACGAGCAGATCGAACTCCTGGCGCTCCTGGTCCCGGCCCTCCAGAGCCGGGGGTCGCAGGCCCGAGCCGGGTTTGAACGGGTTCAGCGCAGGATCCATATCGGTAAGTATAGAGGGTTATGGGAAGGATGCCATAAACCTCTATAAGTTGCGATAGGTGCCGAGAGGTCCGGTTCCTGTAGGGTCTCGAGATCGGTGGCGGAATCTCACGGCGAGTGGCGGGCCGATGGCGGATCCGCCATCGGTGTGAGACACGCCCATTTTGAATGCAAGGTCATTGGGTCGACCGGGGTGATGATCGATGGTGAGGGCTGCGGTGGTGTGGCCCGCTTCGGCATCGAGGTTGTCTGATGGTCGTTGATCTTGATCCACGCCCGACATCGGTTGTGGCGAACGTCCGCCGCAGCGCCGATGGTGTTGAATGCGAGGCTGATTGGGACGCCCTAGTGCCGGAGTCGCTGGTCGGCGCCGCTGCGCCGTGGCGAACGTTCCGCTGGTATCACGGTCAGAAGCACTATTCCGGTGCGTATTGGTCCAGCACGGAGCAAGCGTTGGTGATCTACGAGTCGCGGCTGGAGTTGGCTCGACTGCTATTGGCAGATTTCGATCGCTCGGTGCGGCGCATTCTCGCTCAGCCGTTCCTGCTCGAAGCCGACGTGGCGGGCGCGCGACGACGGCACGTGCCGGACTATCTGCTGCTGAGCGACGATGGTCCGGTTGTTGTTGACGTGAAACCCGCTTGGCGACTGGCGAAACCGGAGGTCATGCAGACGTTTGCGTGGACGCGGCAGGTGGTGGAGTCACGTGGATGGCGGTACCAGATTGCCAGCGAACCGGCGGAGACAGAATTGAGCAATGTCCGATTCCTCGCCGGGTATCGCCGTGACTGGCTGTTCGACGACGACTTGCTGGCGGATCTGCGTTCGGTCGACTTGGACGGCGCCACGCTCGGTGAGGCCGTCCGATGCCTGTCCGACCGGCCGGAACCTGTCATGCGATCGACTGTCCTGCACTTATTGTGGCGACACCATTTCACGGTCGACTTGAGCAAGACCCTGAGTTCGGACAGCGTGCTGGGAGAGCGTTCGTGAGCGGCGCGGGTGTGCGAGTCGGCGTCGGGACTCGGTTCCTCTACGACGGCGAAACCGTCGAGGTAGTGGAGATGGTGTCGACCGCTTCCGGGAACGAGGTCGTCGTCAAGGACGCGACCGGCCGGCAGTATCGACGCTTCGCGCTGAAGGAACTCCTGGCGTGCGAACGCGCCAGGGTGATCCCGGACAGCCCCGGCCCGGCGAGCGACGATGATCAGGAAGTCGCCAGCGTAGTCCTGGCCCAGCTGACCACGACCGAGCAGGAGCAACTCACCGCGCGAGCAGCCCATGTGCGCGAGGTACTTACCGGATATCGATCCGGAAACCCGCTGATCGCCGGCCCCGGCGAGCCTCGCCCCCAATACAGCGAGAATGTCGCGTTGTCGGACCGGTATGCCGCGAAGGCCGCCGAGTTAGGGGTCGGAGTTCGCACGATCGAGCGCTGGGCCGGCAAGTTCCAGAAGGCCGGCGAGGCCGGGCTGGCGGTGCGGCGCGACCCTTCGTCAGTGAGTTCGACGAGAACCGATGACCGGTGGGTGGAGACGGCCCTGGAAGTGATGGTCGAGCACACCGATCAGTCGCGGCCGTCGCGGACGATGGTGATCGAGCGTGCGAATGCCCGGGCGGTCGCCCGGTTCGGGGCGGACGTGGTGCGGCTGCCCTCGCGGGCAACGGCGTTTCGGGTGCTCGAGGAGTTGGAACGGCGGCATCCGACGTTCCGGCTGAGCACCAAACGCAATCGGGATATCGCGGCCCGACCGGACGAGCCGTACGGGAAGCTGCGCCCGACCCGACCAGGTGAGTACCTGCTGATGGACACCACCCGGCTGGACGTGTTCGCCCTGGATCCGGTGACATTGCGCTGGGTGCAGGCCGAGCTGACCGTGGGAATGGACTGGTACACCCGCTGTATCGTCGGTATCCGGCTGACGCCGGTGTCGACGAAGGCGGTGGACGCCGCCGCCACGTTGTATCAGGCGTTCCGGCCGCGACCGGCGGGCAAGGACTGGCCCGCGCATGCAGTGTGGCCCGAGCACGGCATTCCCCGGTCCCTGCTGGTCGACGCCTCGGCGATCGACGGTCCGATCGCCGGGGCGGCGAGTCCGGCGCTGGCGCCGGAGACCATCGTGATCGATCACGGCAAGATTTACGTCTCCGAGCATCTGACCAGTGTGTGTCAGCGGATGGGGATCTCGATCCAGCCGGCCCGGTTGCGGACCGGCCGCGACAAGGGGCCGGTCGAGCGGTTCTTCCGCACCATTCGGGAGGACCTGTTGCAGGCTTTGCCCGGGTACAAGGGACCGGACGTGCACTCGCGGGGGGTGGCGCCGGAGTCGGAGGCATTCTTCTACCTCGACGAGTTGGAGGCGATCATCCGGGAGTGGGTGGCGGTGGTGTATCACCACCGGCCGCACGAGAGCCTGCTCGATCCGCATCTGCCGTCGGTGAAGATGTCGCCGGCGGTGATGTTCGAGCACGGCATCGCCCGCGCCGGCTACATCGAGGTGCCCCGCGATCCGGACCTGGGATACGAGTTCCTCAAGGTGGAGTGGCGCACCCTCCAGCACTACGGTTTCGAGGTGCACGGTCGCCGCTACCACGGCGATCTGCCGCCCGGGTGCCGCGACGGTGCCAGCCCGTACCCGGACCGGGGAAAGGGCAAGGGCCGGTGGTGGCCGCTGCATGTCGACCCGGACGACGTCACCCGGGTCTATCTGCGGGATCCGACCTCGCGGCGGTGGTATCCGCTCGAGTGGGAGCACGCCCGGTCGATGCAGATGCCGCTGAGTGAGGACGCTTTGGCGTTCGCGCGCCGGTTGGCGAAGGCGAAGTACACCTACCCCGACGACCGGATCGCGGTCGCCGACCTGCTCGAGCGCTGGAACCTCGGCCTCGGGTCGAGCATGACCGAGCGCCGCATGGCGTTGCGTATGGCACGTGAGGACACCGCGCTCGACCTCGACCCGGACGAACCGACCGACGCGACCGGACCGCCATCAGTGACGCGTCACGACGCGACGGCGCCGGTCTACGCCGCGCAGGACGGCAAGGACATCGGTGACGACGACGCCGAGGACGAGCTGAACCGACCCGACGACGGCGACGATTTCTACGCGGATGCGCTGGAGTACCTGTGACGATCGCGCTGATCCGGCAGCGTCTGCAGGACTGCGCGCCGCTGGGTAATGTGGCGCTCTCCCGTAAGGAGGGGTGGCGGGAGTTCGCCGACGCGCCCGCTCTGGTCGCGCCGGCGGTGTTGACCCGCACGCAGCTGCAGGCGTTGAGCGCGGACGACGCCGAGGTCTACAACCATTTCCGGCAGCTGTGGCACGCGAATCTGGGGCCGATCCGGACGCCGCAACTGACCGCGTTGCACGAGCAGCTCTCGACCGTGGTCGACAGCAACCTCCAGTTCGGCGACAAGGCCAAGGGGGCGGTCGCGATCGACGCCTATCCCGGCCTGGGCAAGACGACGTCGGTGTTGGCGTTCGCCAAGGCGTTTCATCGCCGCGAGATCCGGATCAAGGGCACCCACACCCGCGACGGGCACCAGCGGTGGCCGGTGTGCCGGGTCGGGTTGACCGGCAACACCGGCCTCAAGGAGTTCAACCGGGCGATGCTCGAGTTCTACGCCCACCCCGGGACCACCCGCGGCACCAGCGCCGACCTGTCCCGCCGCGCCCTGGACTGCGTGACATCATGTGAGACAAGACTTTTGGTGGTCGATGATCTGCATTTCCTGCGCATGCACGCCACCAGCGGCGTCGAGATCAGCAACCACTTCAAGTACATCGCCAACGAGTTCCCGGTCACCGTGGTCTTTGTCGGGGTGAAGCTGGCCGAACGCGGCCTGTTCGCCGAGGCGCAGACAGCGCGGCGCACCACGTTGGTGGGGATGCAGCCGTTCCTCATCGACACCGACACCGGCCGCCGCGAATGGCGGACCATGCTGCTGGCGATCGAACAGGGACTGGTGCTCGCCGACAAATATCCCGGCATGCTCGCCGACGACCTCTCGGACTACCTGTTCACCCGCAGCACCGGCCACATTGGGTCGCTGATGGTGCTGATCAACCGCGGCTGTCACCGCGCCGTCGTCACCGGCCGTGAGCGCCTCGACGCCGGCGTATTGGACGGGGTGAGCAACGACGAGGACGCCGAGACCGCGCGGCGAGAACTCGCGGCCGCCCTCGAGGCGCGGCGCATCACCACCCGGCCGACACGCCGCCGCCGATGACCGGGGTGCGGTCCCTGCCGATCCGGGTCGCCCCGCTGCCCGGCGAGGCAATCGATTCCTGGCTCGAGGCCATCGCGCACCGCACCGGCACGGCGTTCGGTGACCTGGACACGGCCCTGCACCGCGAGGACCGGACTGCCGCCGAAAGGGTTCGGCGCCCGAGCGTGTGGCCGGTGCACCTGCCTCCACGGGAAGTGGACACCATCGCGGCGGCGGCGGAACTGCCCGCGGCCACTGTCGAAGCGATGACGTTGGCCCGCTACGACGGCATCGCCCTGTCGCTGAACGGTAGGAAGGGACGTGCGGCCGCGGGCCTGCCGTGGGGTCGCGGACGACGATCCCGATACTGCCCGGCCTGCCTCGCCGTCTCCGGCGGGCGATGGCAACTGCGCTGGCGGCTGGGGTGCGTATTCGCCTGCAGCGAACATCACTGCCTGCTGGCGGATACCTGCCCGCACTGCGGAGGCTTCCAACGGTGCAGGCGTCCCCTCCGTGAGGTGATTCCGAGTCCGGGCCGCTGCGCCCACTGGAGTGCGGACACCGCTGCGCCGAGTGGGCTCGCCCGGTGCGGGGCGGACCTGACCTCGGCACCGGTGACGCGGTTACGCGCGGATCACCCGGCGTTGTGGGCCCAGCAACTCGTGCTCGATGTCCTCGCGGCCGGCCAGGGCACCTTCGGTGTATACGCCGAGCGTCCCCTCGGGGCCCGCGAGTTCTGGCCGATCTGCACGCAGTCGCATCCCGCGTCCTTGTCTACGGCACCGACGCGGAGATTGCCGAGCGGGTCCCCGCCGGCCTCGCCGACGCGCTGGCCCGGGTTCGGTCGTCTTCCGCATCGGAAGCACTGACGTCACGAGGATCGGAGCTCTCTGGTGCCGGCGGAGCGATCGCAACCGCCGTTGCGGTGACCGCGGCCGCCGCTGTGCTGGATCGGCCCGACATCGCCGACGCCGGTGAGGCGTTGCGGTGGCTGGTGCACGGCGGTCGGCGCCTGGGCCGGCAGGTCAACGCCGGCGTCAAGGGCGACTGGGGCAGCGCCACCAGCACGAGATTGGCGGCCGTCCAGCTCGCCGCGTTGCGGCCCCTGTTCGTGCGCGCCGTCGATCAGCTGCGGTATCGCAGCGCCGCCGACCTCCCGAGCTACCCGACTGTCAGTGCCACCGCCGTGAACGACGCCGCCCGCCGCATCCCGACCCTGCTCTGGCCGGAATGGTCGCTGCGGTTCACGGTGCCGCCGTGCAGCCCGGCGCAGGTCCGACCGGCCTTGTCGGCAGCACTGATGCTGGTGGGCACCACGCTCACCGTCGGCGAGGCCGCCGACCGCCTGGGATCGGCGGTCCGAGCCGACGGGGTCACCCGCACGCTGGCATGCCTGCGGAGCTCTCCTCGGTGGGACGACACCCTGACCGCGCTGATCCGGCTGGCAGACCACCTCGCCGCCGAGCCGCCACCGATCGACTACGAGCGGCGGCGCCATTTGGACTACCGCGGCTTACTACCCGACGACATGTGGAAACAGATCTGCCGCCGGACCGGAACACCCCCCGGCGCCGGTCAGAAGGCGGACTTCGCCCGCTGCCTGTTGTTCGAACGACTCAGCGGGCTCCCCGCCGACCGTTCCCCGTTCCTCGCGGCCGGCTACGACGTCCGCGCGAAACTGTCCGAGTTCCCGCGCGCCCTTACCCCCGCCCTGGCCGCGCAGGTCGACGCGGCGGCCCACCGGTTCCTCGACGATCAGGGGCTGGGCGAGGAACCGGTCTACTGGCATCCACCCCGGGACTTGCTCGACGGGCTTGACCTGCCCGGACCCGATCCGAATTCAGTGGACCTCGCCGCCCTCCACGACCTGACCCGCCGCGACCACACCGCGCTGTCGGAGATCGCACGGCAACTGGACACCACCCTCGATGTGATCCGCCACCTCCTCGTAAACCACCCAGCACCCGCATCGCCCCCTGCCGCAGAGCGGTTCGGACGACGCGCAACCCAGGCCGCGGCAGAGGAGGCGGTGAGCCGGACGGAGTTCGTCGACCTCTACTGCGTGCAACGCCGCACCCTCGCCGAGATCGCCGCGATGATCGGAGTCAGCAGGAAGGCGGCAGGTCGGCTGGCACGACACCACGGCATCACACCCCAGTCCGGTCGGCCCCCGGTCGATCCGGCATGGCTTCACGACCAGTACGTCACCCAGCGGCGAACACTGCGGGAACTCGGACACGAGACGGGGCGCAGCGTGCCGCAAATGAGCCGGATCGCGAAGGATTACGGCATCCCGATTCGCCCACCGAGCGAGGCCTGCCGTACCGGCGACGCTGCGCGCCGACACCGGACGTCCCAGTGAGCGCGGCGATCCCCTGACGCGTCAGGTGGCGTCGGTTGATTCGTCGCCGTCGGAGTCCTCGACAGTGATGTGGATATCGCCCGGTCGCAGCAATTTCAAGACGGGACGGTCGAGGCCTAGCTTGGCGCCGGACTGGGTGATGGATTCGCGGAGATACGGGTAGACGGACATCACTCCGACACGCTCGACGAACTCTGTGATGATCGCATCGGAGGCTTCGATCGGCTCCCGGAGGGTGAAGACCGCCGAGGCGTCGGCGAGGTACTCGCCCCCTGAACCGGAGACGGTTGCCCGGCATCGAACTTCCAGGAGGAGTTCTTCGCGGCGCAGCGCAATCTGGATGGACAGTGGAGTTTCTTCCACGTCGGGTTTGCGCCGAGCGCCCGTTTCGAAGAACACGATATCGGTGAGCTCCGTCAGCTCGAGGAACTCGCGGGCGTCCGCGACAGTGCGAGGAGACGATGTTTCTGTCATACGGCTAGTGCATAGCTCGACTGAAAGCTGTCCCCGGCCCAGTCGCGGCTGATTCCGACAACGGCAGGGGCGAACCCGACCTTCGCCTCGAGATGTCCGCTGATCTTCGGCGTCCTTCTCGGGGCACCGACGAGTGCCGCGTCGATGCGGACATGGTCGTCCATCGAGGGGAACTCGATGTCGTCGATCTTGTAATCCTGTCGGCGGAGCCACGCGACAACATCTCCCCACAACCACGCGCCGCCACCGACCAGGTTCACCGGCGCCGGGAAAGGGTCCGATTGCATGCGGTCACCGCGCACCCAGTTTCCGACTGCTTGCCGCGATACCTCGGCTCGGTCGGCGATGTCCTGGCGGGTGACCAGGTCGGGGTACGACCGCACGACCGGGAGGCCGCGTGACGACAGCACTGCCGCAGCGTCCAGCGCCGCGGTCACCGCGTCGTCACCCTCGGCGGTCACCGTGGCAAGCGTCAAACCGCTGTGCGACTCCACCACGATGTCCAGCAGTTCCTCGACCGCCGCGATCCGGGTATCACCTGGGCCGGAGACTTCTGGGGTCACGAAAATAAGCTCGAATTCGGTCGGGGACATGACCCCAGCTTCCTCATCCCCGATGCTGTTGTCAACTGGAAACAGCGATCGTTATTTCATCAGCTCGTGCCGGTCAGGGCAACGTGATGCGGATCGTTTGACCCGCTTGGCGGCGTTTCCGGGGTTCCTGGACGTCCCGGGGAGCGTGATGAAGTTCGCTCGCCCGTCAGTGCAAGGGCAGTAGATCGCGTACTTGTGCCCCTGTTCCCGCAGGCGCCAGCCCTTGTTCTTCACGAGGTCCTCGACGACCGCATAGACCTCGCTGTCCAGCGACCGCCGGGCATCCTTGAGGCTGACTTCATCCCACGCCTCACCCATTCGCCGGCCTCGGGTGCGGGGCCGCGTGCCGAGACGCGCCTGTGCCCACACGGTGGCGACAGCGTGTGGGTTTACCGGGCTCGGTGTTGATCGGAACCTCCAACGTCGTCGCGGCCACCTGAGTCAGGAAACGGACCTTCCAGAACCTCCTGCACTGCGCACAGAGTTTAGGGCTAGACACCGTCACCGAGCGTTTCTGTCGGACCGGCAGTGATGTGGACAGCTCCCACACCCGCGGAGCACGATGAACTGTGACATCAAGTGCCTGATACACGACGGCACAGAGATCACGGCGTCGGTTGCCCCTCAGGGACTTACCCCGGAACGAGGCGATTCCCCGACGCGAGTCGGAGACCGGGTCGGCACGACCCAAGGAGGGATCGGCATGATCGGCCGGAGCGAAACATACTGGCAGCAGCGCATCCACGCCGATCGTTGCAGCGGTGGCGCCGACCTCCCGCCCGGCGGGATTCCCGACGATCCCGTCGACCTCCTCGAGAACTATCGGCCCACCGCGAGGTGTTCCGCCGCCGCTCGGCGGCCACAGCACCCCGACCTCTGAGCACCCGCCGCGGCCCCGACCCGGTGCCGGCGCGAGCCCTGCGGTGCGCTGATGTGTGGGCGGCCATGTCCGCGGGTAGACCCCCAGATGTCGCCCGGCGGAGGGAACCCCCGCGAGCGACGCTACGACTCTCCACCGTCACGCCGACCCGGGCGGCGGTTGTCGACGTTCAGGTGTGGTTGGGGCACAGTGGATCCGGTGTCATCGTCCATCCGCGTCGTTCCACCTCGATTCTGCGCGTGGTCCAGGAAGGCCCTCCGTGAACAACAGCATCGGATGTGTGTCGCGGCGACCACATGTCGGCGAGTGCGGCCAACCCGTGGCGCAGGTCGCGGCTGGTCGCGTGCGTGGTGGGCAGATACGGGGGTTCGGCGCCGAGGCTGGCGACCGGGACAGCGGCCAGGGCGGCCTCCAGCCCGGTGCGGGCCGTGGCCGGCATGCGGGTGCCGATCAGCAGGCACAGCGCGCTGTGTCGCACCGCCTCGATCAGTTCGGTGTGTCCCATGGTTCCGGCGACTCCGCAGAACCCGGGCTGGTCGGTCGGGTAGACGTCCTTGGCGTCCGGGGCGACCCCGACGGCGGCGTCCACCGCGGCGGCGAGGGCCAGCAGCGGTTCCCGGGCGTCGTCGCGGGCCACCTGGTCACCGGCGATGAGCACGATCTTCCCGGTCCGCCGCGCCGCGACGAGTTGGTCCCGGATCCGTGTCAGCCCGTCCGGGTCGTGGCCGGATCGGCGCGGCGGTGGGTGGAAGGTGAATGCGCCGACGACGGTGGCTTGTTGGATGTCCTTGGGCAGCAACAGCACCGCGGGCCCACCGTCTCGTGCCGCGGCCACCGCGCGTTCCAGGTGGGCGGCGAGGTCGTCGGGCCGCTCGATGCGGGCACAGTAGCGGGAGACCTCGGTGAACAGCCGGACCGCGTGGATCGAGCCGGATCGGCCGCTCGAATCCTGGAAGGCGCCGGTGCCCTCGAGGGGGGTGGGTGGCTGCCCGATCAGGGCCAGCACCGGCACTTTCGAGGTGTAGGACTCGGCGAGCCCGGCCACCAGGTTCATCGCGCCGCCGCCGGAGGTCGCGGCCACCACCCCGAGGCCGCCGGTGCTGCGGGCGTAGCCGTCGGCCATGGTGGCCGCGGC
>NZ_WXYH01000074.1:0-11169 GCF_009872365.1 Rhodococcus sp. T7 | reverse complement strand
GGGATCTTCCAGGATGAACGCCATCATCTTGCTCGGAAACGGTCCGGGCGCAATGGCATTGACGGTGATCCGTTCGGCGGCCAGCGTCGCGGCGAGCTTGCGGGTGAGCATGTGGACCGCGGCCTTGCTGGCGCCGTACGAGAAGTTGTCGGTGCCCGACACCACGAGTCCGTCGATCGATCCGACGTTGATCACCCGAGCGGGGTCGGTGTCCGTCGCCGCGGCCCGCAGACTCGGCAGCAGCGCCTGGGTCAGCATGAACACGCCCTTGACATTGATGTCGAAGATCTTGTCGAATCCGGCGGCGGGGAACTCGTCGATCGGTGCACCCCACGTCGCGCCGGCGTTGTTCACGAGCACGTCGAGCCGGGGCGAGATGTCTGCGACCCGCGCGACCAGGCCCGCGATCCCCTCCTCGGTGGACAGGTCGGCGGGGTGGGCGTGACACGTGCCCGGGCCGAGGGCGGACAGTTCGGCCGCGGCCTTCTCGCACGCCTCCGCCTTGCGGGCGGAAATCACGACGGTCGCCCCGGCCTGGACGAATCCCTGCGCGATCATCCGGCCGATACCCCGCGAACCTCCGGTGACCACCACAGTCTTGCCCGCTACGTCGAACAGCGAACCTGCATCCATGTGCGTTCCCTTCAGGGTTGGAAGACGAGGCGGCCGACGGTGCTGCCGTCGCCGAGCCGGCCGATACCGTCGGCCACGTCCGCGAGCGAGAGCCGCTCGCTGATGAGCGGCGTGATCGCCCCGGACTCCGCGAGGCGGGTCAGTTCCTCGTGGCAGTCGGCGATCGCCTGCTGGTTGTACTGCTTGTACAGGCCCCAGTGCAGTCCGATGATGGAGTAGTTCTTGATCAGGGCGTGGTTGAGGCCGGGCGTCGGGATGGTGCCGCCGGCGAACCCGATGATCAGGATCCGGCCCTCGAACGCGATGCACTTGGTGGACTTCGCGTAGGCGTCGCCGCCGACCGGGTCGTAGACGACGTCCGCTCCGCGTCCGCCGGTGAATTCCTTGACCAGCGGCACGAAGTCTTCGGTGCGCCGGTCGATCACCAGATCCGCGCCCAGCCGCCGGCAGTAGTCGGCCTTGTCGGCGCCACCGACGACGCCGACGACCTTCGCTCCTGCCGCCTTCCCCAGTTGCACCGCGGCGCTGCCCACCCCGCCCGCGGCAGCATGGACGAGCAGCGTCTCCCCCGGCTTCAGTTGCGTCCGCCGGTGCAGCGCGAACCAACTCGTCTGGTAGCCGATGCTCAGCGCCGACGCCTCGGCGTCGTCGAGCCCGGGCGGGGCCGCGAACGTATTGGCCTCGTCCATCACGGCCATCTCCGCGAATCCGCCGCCGGGCAGGTTCGGGTTGCCGATCACCCGGTCGCCCACGCCGAAGCGGGTGACGCCGTCACCGACCGCGACCACCTCACCGCACAGCTCGACTCCGGGTGTGAACGGCAGCGGCGGCTTGATCTGGTATTCGCCGCGGCACAGCAGCACGTCGGGGAAGTTCGCCGGTGCGGCGAGGACCCGGACCAGCACCTGCCCGGGGCCTGCCGTGGGGTCCGGGACCTCCTCGAGGTGCAGCGCGGTGCGCGGCTCGCCGAGTTCGTGGACACGCCATGCCTTCATGGATTTGCTTCCTGACTGTCGGTGGTGGGGCCCGGGTTACGCGGGCAGGTCGATCAGGCCGGCAAGGTGCGCGCGGTGCCGGTAGGCGGTGCCGAACGCCAGCTGGTCGCTCTTCGCCCTCTTCAGGTACGGGTGGGCGGGGTATTCCCAGGTCATGCCGATCCCGCCGTGCAGCTGGACGCACTCCTCCGCGGCGTGGACGGCGACCCCGCTGCAGTACGCCTGCGCGACGGCGGCCGCGACCTCGGCGTCGGCGTCGCCCCGAGCGGCGGTGTCGGCGGCGTAGCGGGCAGCGGCGGCCGCGGACGTCACTTCGAGCCACAGGTCGGCGAGGCGGTGCTTGATCGCCTGGAACGACCCGACGGCCCGCCCGAACTGGGTCCGCTCCTTGACGTACGCCAGCGTCGTCTGGAAGCACCACTGCGCGAGCCCGAGTTGCTCGGAGGCGAGCAGTGCGGCGCCGACAACGAGGGCCTCCCGGACCGCGCCCGCGGCGTTGCCATGGTCGATGCGGGTGGACGCTGCGGCGTCGAACGCGACGTCGGACAACGGCCGGGTCATGTCGAGCGCGAGCACGGGGGTGACGGTGACCCCGGCGGTGCCCACGGGCACGGTGTGCAGTTCGAGCCCGCCCGGACCCTCGACCGGCACGACCAAGATGTCGGCCTCGGTGGCGCCCGCGACACCGGTCACGGTCCCGGTGAGGGAGTCGCCGTCCCGGCGCACGGCCGGGGTGAACCGCCCGGGGGCGGTCGCGAGCCCGACCATGAGCGCACCGGTGGTGGTCCCGTCGGCCAGTGCGCCGAGTGTTTCGGTGTCGCCCGCCTTCAACAACGCGACCGTCGCGAGTACGGCGCTGGAAAGGTACGGGACGGGTGCGACGGCGCGCCCGATCTCCTCCATGACGACCGCGGCCTCACGTGCGCTCGCCCCGACGCCGCCCAGTTCCTCGGGGACGAGCAGGCCGGCGAGGCCGAGTTCGACGGCGAGGGATTTCCACACGCCGGAGAAGTCGGCGGGTGTCCCGTCGTACGCGCCGACGACCAGTTCGGGCGGGCAGCGGTCGGCGAGCAGCCGGCGGACGCTGTCGCGCAGGGCGTCTTCCGTGTCGGAGTACAGCAGGTCTGCGGTGTTCATCGGGGCAGGTCCTTCCAGGCGATGTCCTTGTCGACGCGGTGCTCCGGCGGGAGGCCGAGGACGCGTTCCGCGATGACGTTGCGGAGGATCTCGGACGTGCCGCCCTCGATCGAGTTGCCTTTCGCGCGCAGGTACCGGTATCCGGGTTCGCGGCCGGTGAAGTCGACCTTGTCCGGGCGGCGCATGGTCCAGTCGTCGTAGCGCAGCCCGGCTTCGCCGTGGAGTTCGATGTCGAAACCCGAGATGGTCTGCGCGAGCCGGGCGAAGGCCAGCTTCAGGCCGGATCCCTCGGGGCCGGGCTGCCCGGCCTCGAGTTGCTGCCGCAGCCGTTCGCCGGTCAGCCGGGCGACTTCCGCTTCGACCCACAGCCGGAGCAGTTCGTCGTGCATCGCGGGATCGCGGAGTTCCGGTTGTTCCCGCCAGGCACGGGCGACCGGTCCGATCATGCCGCTCTCGCGGGCGGCCGCGGAACCGCCGATCGCGACCCGCTCGTTGTTGAGGGTCGCGGTGGCCACCTTCCAGCCCTGTCCCTCGCCGCCGAGCCGATCGGAATCGGGAATGTGGACGTCGGTGAGGAACACTTCGTTGAACTCGGCCTCGCCGGTGATCTGCCGCAGCGGCCGGACGTCGATTCCGGGATCGCTCATGTCGCACAGGAAGTAGGTCAGCCCGGCGTGCTTGGGCACCGACGGATCCGTGCGGGCCACGAGGATGGCCATGTGCGCGTTCTGCGCCCCCGACGTCCACACCTTCTGCCCGTTGACCGTCCAGCCGTCACCCTCACGGACTGCTCGCGTCGCGACGGCGGCGAGGTCGGACCCCGCCCCCGGTTCGCTGAACAACTGGCAGTAGATGTGTTCGCTAGTGAAGATCGGCCGAAGGTACTTCTGCCGCTGTTCGTCGGTGCCGAACGCGGCGATGGTCGGCGCGGCCATGCCCAGCCCGATCCCGTTGCGGCTCTTCGCCGGGCCGGGCGCCCCTGCGGCCTCGAGTTCGGCGTCGACCTGCGCCTGGAAGCTCTGCGGCAGGCCCAGACCGCCGCGCCCGGGCGGAAAGTGGACCCACGCGAGGCCGGCGTCGAATCGGGCCCCGAGGAACCGGGCCGGATCCGACAGGTCGTTCTGTTCCAGGAGGGTCGCGATGCGACCGCTCAGATCGCGTGCGATCGCCTGTTCGTCAGTGGTCATCGTCCTCAGTCCTTCGGTCAGATTCCGGCCCGGGCGGCGACGTCGCACGCCTTGGCCACGAGGTCGTCGATGCGCTCGACGGTCGGGGTACCCGCGGCCGCCTTGTTCTGCGGTTCGTCCCGCGCACGGCGCATGACGCCCTCCGCGATGACCGCCACCTTCCACAGGCCGAGGACGTGCCAGAACGCCAGGGCCTTCGGGTCGCGTCCGGTCTCGTCGAGGTACACCCCGGCGATCTCCACCCGGTCCGGGAAACCGTCGAGGGTGGACGCCGGGAAGTCGCCGCCGGTGGTCTCGCCCGGCTCCGGCCAGTACGCGAGCAGGCTGCCGACGTCGGCGAGCGGGTCGCCGAGCGTGCACAACTCCCAGTCCAGGGCGGCGGTCACCGCCCCGGTCTCGTGGGAGGTGATGACGTTGCGCAGGTGGAAGTCGCCGTGCACGAGGGTCAGTTCCCGCTGTTCCGGCACCGAGGCGGTGAGCCGTCCGGTCAGGTCGTCGAGGGCGGGCAGTTCGCGGGTCTTCGACTTCTCCCACTGACCCGACCACCGCTCGAGCTGACGCTGCGCGTAGGGCTTGTGGCTGGCCAGGTCGGTCAACCCGGTGGTCTCGAGGTCCACCGCATGGATCTTCGCCAGCGTCCGGGGCAGCGACAGACCGATCGCCCGGCGACGTTCCGGGGTCAGGGACTCCGCGATCGACATCCGATCGACGACCTGTCCGTCGACGAACTCCATCAGCAGCAGCGGTACCTCGGTCACCTCCGGGTCGTCGGTGAGCCCGAACACCCGCGGGGTGGGTACCGCGGTGTCCTCGAGGGCGGAGAGGATCCGCGCCTCGCGGGCGACGTCGTGGGCCGACGCGAGCAGGTGCCCGAGGGGTGGGCGCCGGAGCACCCATCTGCCACCCGCCCGGTCCTGGACCAGGTAGGTGAGGTTCGACTGGCCGAGGCCGATCCGGTCGAAGGTCAGCGGTCCGGCAGTGTCGATGCCGAGCGTGCCGATCCAGCGGCTCACGGCCTCGGGGTCGATGCCGACGACGTCCACGCTAGACACCGAGCCGGGCCCCCTGCCGGAACGGGATCGCGTCGCCGAGCAGTTGCCCGCCGTCGATCGCCATGGTTTCGCCGGTGATCCAGCTCGCGGCATCGGAGACGAGGAACGCGACCGCGGACGCGATGTCCTCGGGTTCGCCGATCCGCCCCAGCGCCGTGGACGCCGACACGGCCTGCTCGTGGTCCTTCCACAGCGCCTCGGCCAGCTTGGTCCGCACCACACCGGGGGCGACGGCGTTCACCCGCACCTTCGGTGAGAGTTCCAGTGCCAGTTGCTTGGTGAGGTGGATCAGCGCGGCCTTCGACGCGTTGTACAGGCCGATGTTCGCCTCGAACGCCATGCCGCCGATGGACGCGGTGTTCACCACGGCGCCGCCGTGCTCGCCCATCCACGCCTTCGTGGCGAGGCCGGTCCACAGCACCGGCGCCCACAGGTTCACATCGAAGGTCTTCGCGAACCGTGTGTGGTCCTGGTCGATGACCGGCCCGAACGCAGGGTTGGTGCCCGCGTTGTTGACCAGGATGTCCAGGCTGCCGAAGCGTTCGACGGTGGTGTCGACGCAGCGCCGCGCGGCCTCCTCGTCGACGGCGTGCGCGGCGACGCCGATCGCGGTGCCCCCGACCTGCGCCGCGGCGGCGTCGGCCGATTCCTGGGAACGTGACGTGAGCACCACGTTGGCGCCGGCCGCCGCGAGGGCCCGGGCGACGGCCAGGCCGATGCCCCGCGAGGCGCCGGTGACGATCGCGGTGCGTCCGGTGAGGTCGAGTCCGGCCATGTCAGCTCACCGCAACCTTGTGACCGTTGGTGGAAGCATGGACGGCGTCGCGGTACTGCCGCAGTTCCTGCCGCGCGATCGCGCGCTTGTGGACCTCGTCGGGACCGTCGGCCAGGCGCAGGGTGCGCAGGTGCGCCCAGGCCATGGCGAGGGGGAAGTCGTCGGTCACGCCCGCACCGCCGTGCACCTGAATGGCCCGGTCCACGATCTTCAGCGCGATGTTCGGGGCCGCCACCTTGATCGCCGCGATCTCCGTCCGCGCCTCCTTGTTCCCCACCGTGTCCATCAGATACGCCGCCTTCAGCGTCAGCAGGCGGATCATCTCGATGTCGATGCGCGCCTCCGCGATCCAATCCTGGATGTTCGCGTTCTCGCTGACCGGTTTCCCGAACGTCACCCGCGACGACGCCCGCCGGCACATCAATTCGAGTGCCCGCTCCGCCATCCCGATCGCCCGCATGCAGTGGTGGATCCGGCCCGGACCCAGCCGGGCCTGGGAAATCGCGAAGCCCTCACCCTCGCCCTTCAGCACGTCCGCCACCGGCACCCGCACATCGGCGAAATCGATCTCCGCGTGCCCCTCACGGTCCTGGTACCCGAACACCGGCAGTCCCCGCATCACCGTCACACCGGGCGCATCGATCGGCACCACCATCATCGACTGCTGCCGGTGCGGCGCCGCCGACGGATCCGTCTTGCCCATCACGATCAGCACCTTGCAGTTGCGGTGCAACGCGTTCGACGCGAACCACTTGCGGCCGTTCAGCACGTACTCGTCGCCGTCACGCACCATCGACAACTCCACGTTCGTGGCGTCCGAGCTCGCCACCGCGGGCTCGGTCATCGCGAACGCCGACGCCATCGTCCCGTCGAGAAGCGGCTTCAGATACTTCTCCTTGTGCTCGGCCGTGCCGAACAGCTCCAGCACCTCCATGTTGCCCGTGTCCGGCGCGTTGCAATTGCACGCCTCCGACGCAATATGGCTGCGCCCCATGATCTCCGCCAACGGGGCGTACTCGAGGTTGGTCAATCCGGCACCCGTGCCCGGGTGCGGATGGAACAGATTCCACAACCCCCGGCGCCGCGCCTCCGCCTTGAGCTCCTCCAGAACCGGTGGCTGGAAATGCGGATCCCCCGACTCGCGCATCTGCTCCTCATACACCGCCTCCGCCGGATACACGTGCGAATCCATGAACTCGAGCAGATCGACCTGCAACTGCTGGGCGCGTTCGGAAATGTCAAACAGGGACATGGGAACTCCTGACGGATTGTGAGAGAAACATGGGTGTGTGCTTGTCGAGGTGGCTCTGGGTGCCCTCGACGAGGACCGGGTCTGCGGGCTCGCCGGTCACGCGTGCTCCAGCAGCGAACACTGGTAGCGGCGCATCCCGCGCAGCCAGCGGTCGTAGTCGGACCCCTTCTGCCGGTACATGGTGAGGACGCTCTCGTGGGGCAGGATCAGGAACGTCTCCCGGTCCACGGCGTCGAGCACGATATCGGCGACCTGTTCGGGCTGCAGCACCTCTCCCGCCGAGACGACGGCCTTCGTGGCAGCGACGCCGAGGGGATCACCCGAGTTCTCGCCGGAGCGCATCAACTTCGTCTCGACTCCCATCGGGCAGAGGCAGCTGACGCGGACCCCGTCGTCCCCGTATGTGACCGACAGCCATTCGGCGAACGAGACGGCCGCATGCTTGGTGACCGCGTAGGTGGCCGAACCGATCTGCGTGAGGAGCCCGGCCGCGGAGGCCGTCGACACGAAGTAGCCCTCGCCGCGCTCGATCCACTTCGGCACGAGTTGCCGGGCCGCGCGGATGTGGGCGCGGACGTTGACGTCGAACGCGAGGTCCCAGTCGGCGTCGCCGGCGTCGAGGCCGGGCGCTCCCGCGATGCCGGCGTTGGCGAAGTACAGATCGACCGGTCCGAACTCGGTCTCCGCGCGGTCGATGATGCGCCGGATCTGATCGGCGTCCGCGACGTCGCCACCTTCGGCGACCGCGGATCCCGGGTGGCGGGCGTTGATTCCGTCCGCCACCGCGGCGGCTGCGTCCGAGTCGAGATCGGCGACCAGCACCTTGGCGTCCTGTTCGGCCAGACGGTCCGCGATCGCCCCGCCGATTCCGCCTCCACCGCCGGTCACGATGGCGACTTTCTGTGCAACCTTCACGAGGTGTCCTCTCCTTCGCGGTGCGTTGTGACTCGCGTCTCTCTTTTGTATAGTTGAATCCGTCGTCAAGTTCAAGTGTCTGGGGTCGACAACACACGACTTCCGATACAGCCAACGTGACACATCCAGGCCCTGCACCACCCGGAATCGAGGGAGACAGATGACCGACACCACCGCACTGCCCATTCGCCCCGCGAGCTTCGACGAGCTCACGGCGCTGATCGGCAAGGAGCTGGGCCCCACCGACTGGCACGACGTCACCCAGGAACGCGTCAACGCCTTCGCGGACGCCACCGGCGACCACCAGTGGATCCACATCGATCCCGAGCGCGCCGCCGCCAGCCCACTCGGCGGCACCATCGCGCACGGCCTCTACAGCCTGTCCCTCGGACCGGCCCTGTCGGCGACCCTGCTGCGCTTCGACGGCTTCGCGCACAGCCTGAACTACGGCTACAACAAGGTCCGCTTCCCTGCGCCGGTGCCGGTGGGTTCGCGCATCCGGATGCGCGCCACCATCCAATCGGCAGAACAGGTCGGGGGCGGCATCCAGGTGACCATGTCCCAGGTCGTCGAGCGCGAGGGCTCCGACAAACCAGTGGTCGTGTCCGAGTCCGTCGCCCGCGTCGTCGAGGCCGGCTAGCAGCCGTGAGCACTTGTGAACCGCCCGCGGTTAATAAGTACTCACAGGCGAATGTGCTCGACCCGGTGTCCCGCCACGCCGACGCCACTCCCGGCAACATCGCGCTGCGGGGTGCGGACAGCACCCTGACCTACGGACAGTTGCGGGCCGCGAGCACCCGGTACGCGGGAGCGATCGTGGAGGCGGGACTGTCCCCCGGAGACCGAATCCTGCTGGCCGCACCCTCGGTGCCCGAGTTCGTGGTCGCGTACCTCGGCATTCAGGCGGCGGGGTGCGTCGTGGTGCCGGTGAACACGATGTCGACCCGGCCCGAGAGCGAGTACGTCCTCGCCGATGCCGGCGCCGCACTCGCCATCGTGTGGCACGAACTCGGGCCGGCGATCGCCGATGCGGCCGCCGCACTGGACGTCCCCGTCTGGGCGCTCACCCCCGACAGCGCGTCTCCGGACACCGAGCCGGTTCCCGTCGCCCGGCGGGACCGCGACGACACCGCCGCCATCCTCTACACGTCCGGTACCACCGGGCGGCCGAAGGGCGCGGAGCTGACGGTGGGGAACCTGCTGTCCGGCGGCGAGATCGGCGCGGAATGCAGTCGCGGTTCGAGCGACGATCGGACGGGCACCGGACTTCCGCTGTTCCATGTGTTCGGCCAGGCGTCGGTCATGATGGCGACGTTCACCGGCGGCGGGTCGCTGACACTGCTGGCCCGGTTCGATCCGGCCGCGATGCTCGCCCTGCTCCGACGCGACCGTCTCACGATCATGGCCGGCGTGCCGACGATGTGGAACGCGATGCTGCACGCCGCGGACGGCGCCGACCCGCAGGACTTCACGCAACTCCGCATCGCCATCTCCGGGGGCGCGTCGCTTCCGGGCGAGGTGGCCCGCGAATTCGAGTCCCGTTTCGGGTGCACCATCCTCGAGGGTTACGGGCTCACCGAGACCACCGCGTTCGGCACGTTCAACGACATCGACCGCGGCGGGAAGATCGGCTACACGGGTCGCGCGGTGCCCCGGCTGGCGGTCGAGGTGCGGGACCACGACGGGCTCGTCTGCCCTGCCGGGACCGTCGGCGAGGTGTTCGTGAAGGGGGTGACGGTGATGAAGGGGTACTGGAACCGGCCGTCCGACACCGCCGCGGTCCTGGACCCGGACGGCTGGCTGCGCACCGGGGACCTGGGCGAGATCGACGCGGACGGGGATCTGCGCATCGTCGACCGGGTGAAGGATCTCATCATCCGGGGCGGCTACAACGTGTACCCGAGTGAAATCGAAGAGGTCCTGTACACGCACCCCGACATCCTCGAGGCCGCCGTCGTGGGCGTCCCCGACGATCACTACGGCGAGGAGGTGGCCGCGGTCGTGGCCACCGTCCCCGGTTCGGGGCTGGACGGCGCCCAGCTGACCGGCTGGGCGCGGGAACGGCTGTCCGCATACAAGATTCCCCGAATCGTCGCGATCGTCGATGCCCTCCCGAAGGGGTCGACCGGAAAGATCCTCAAACGATCGATCGACAGAACCGCACTGAGAAACGACGCACTGACCGCAGAAGTACCCGAAAGGTGAACACCGTGACAACCGTGAACAGGCAGGTCCGACTGGCGAAGCGTCCGGTCGGCCGTCCCGACGACTCCACGTGGGAGATCACGTCGGAACCGATACCCGAACCCTCGGACGGCGAATTCACCGTCAAGGTGGACTACGTGTCCCTCGACCCGGCGATGCGCGGGTGGCTCGACGACGTGAAGTCGTACGTGCCGCCGGTGGCGATCGGCGAGGTGATGCGCACCCACGCCGTCGGCCGGGTGGTGGCGTCGAAGAACGCGAAGTTCCCCGAGGGGCAACTCGTGTCCGGGCAGTTCGGCGTGCAGGAGTACGCGCTCTCCGACGGCCGCGGCGCTCTCGCCGTCGACGAGTCGCTCGCCCCGGCGCCGACGTGGCTGGGCGCGCTCGGATTCCCCGGCATGACCGCCTATTTCGGTCTCACCGACGTCGGCAGGCTGGAGAAGGGCGACACCGTGCTCATCTCGGGCGCGGCGGGCGCGGTCGGGAGCATCGCCGGGCAGATCGCCAAGCTGAAGGGCGCCACGGTGATCGGCGTCGCCGGCGGCCCCGAGAAGTGCGCGTGGCTGACCGAGGAACTGGGCTTCGACGCGGCGATCGACTACAAGTCCGAATCGGTCGGCAAGGCGCTGCGCGCCGCCGCACCGGACGGCATCGACATCTACTTCGACAATGTCGGCGGCGAGATCCTCGACGCCGCACTGGCCCGGCTCCGCAAGAACGCCCGGGTCGCGCTGTGCGGCGCGATCTCCGGATACAACGCCACCGACCCGCAGCCCGGGCCGTCGCGGTACCTGTCGCTGCTGGTCAACCGTGCGTCGATGACGGGGTTCATCGTGTTCGACTACCTCGACCGGTTCCCCGAGGGCATGGAGGCGATGTCGGAGTGGATCCGCGCCGGGGAGATCGTGACCCGCGAACAGGTCGAGACCGGGGGTGTCGAGGCGTTCGGCCGCACCCTCAACCTGCTGTTCGACGGCGCCAACACCGGCAAGCTGGTGCTGAAGATCAGCTGAGCGCG
>NZ_WXYH01000073.1:0-11173 GCF_009872365.1 Rhodococcus sp. T7 | reverse complement strand
TGGTTCTTCGGTCACCCCGAGGTGTACATCATCGCGCTGCCGTTCTTCGGCATCGTCTCGGAGATCTTCCCGGTCTTCAGCCGTAAGCCCGTGTTCGGTTACAGCGGCCTGGTCTACGCGACGCTGGCGATCGCCGCGCTCTCCATCGCGGTGTGGGCGCACCACATGTACGCCACCGGCGCCGTACTGCTCCCGTACTTCTCGTTCATGACGTTCCTGATCGCCGTCCCGACGGGTGTGAAGATCTTCAACTGGATCGGCACCATGTGGAAGGGTCAGTTGACGTTCGAGTCGCCGATGCTGTTCTCGATCGGCTTCCTCATCACGTTCCTCTTCGGTGGTCTGTCGGGCGTCATCCTCGCGAGCCCGCCGCTGGACTTCCACGTCACGGACACCTACTTCGTGGTCGCCCACTTCCACTACGTGGTCTTCGGCACCGTCGTGTTCGCCACCTACGCGGGCATCTACTTCTGGTTCCCGAAGATGACCGGTCGCATGATGGACGAGCGTCTCGGCAAGTGGCACTTCTGGACCACGTTCATCGGCTTCCACGGCACGTTCCTCGTCCAGCACTGGCTGGGTAACGAAGGTATGCCGCGTCGCTACGCCGACTACCTGCCCTCGGACGGGTTCACGTTCCTGAACTCCTTCTCGACGATCTTCGCGTTCGTCCTCGGTGCCTCGACGCTGCCGTTCATCTGGAACGTCTTCAAGAGCTACCGGTACGGCGAGGTCGTCACCGTCGACGACCCGTGGGGTTACGGCAACTCGCTCGAGTGGGCCACCAGTTGCCCGCCGCCGCGGCACAACTTCACGGAGCTGCCGCGCATCCGCTCCGAGCGCCCCGCGTTCGAGCTGCACTACCCGCACATGGTCGAGCGGATGAAGGCCGAGGCGCACGTCGGACCGGGTCACGGTGGCAAGCACGCCAGCACCGTGCTCGAGAAGGAACGGCACGAGCCGCTGACCGTCGGCGACGAAGGCGACCCCGGAACCGACACCGGTCGCTGACACAGCACGTTTCGGAAAGGCCCCGCCCCAGCAACGGGCGGGGCCTTTCACTTGGCACAATGGTGCCGGACAAGCCGCGCGAGCAACATGATCGGAGTACATCGGTGGGTGCAGCTGACACCACTGTCCTGGTGACCGTGACGGGCCCCGACCGACCCGGCGTCACCTCGGTGCTCTTCGGGTCGCTCTCCCGCCACGACGTGAGCCTTCTCGACGTGGAGCAGGTGGTGATTCGTGGGCGACTGACCCTCGGTGTCCTCGTGGCGTGCCCCGAGAACGGGGAAGCGCTGCAGGAGGAACTCGAAGAGGCGATGGCCACCGTCGGGATGTCGGTGGACGTCGAGATCGGTGCGGATCCCGGCAGGCAGTCACTCTCCACCCATGCTGTGGTGGTCCTCGGTAGCCCGGTGTCGGCTCGCGCGCTGCGTTCGGTGGCCCGGGAGATGGCGACCCTCGGGGTCAACATCGACTCGATCCGCGGGGTCGCCGACTACCCGGTGACGGGACTCGAACTCCTGGTGTCCGCTCCCGGCACGGCAGAGGCGGACAAGAGCCTGCGCACTGTGCTGGCCGAGGTGGCCGTGCGGGAGAACGTCGACATCGCGGTCGAACGCGGGGGACTGGCCCGCCGCGCCAAGCGGCTCATCGTGTTCGATGTCGACTCGACGCTCGTCCAGGGTGAGGTCATCGAGATGCTCGCCGCCCGGGCCGGAGTGGAGGACGAGGTGCGCGCCGTCACCGAGTCGGCGATGCGCGGCGAGATCGACTTCACCGAATCCCTGCACCAGCGCGTCGCGACCCTCGCCGGCCTCGACGCGTCCGTGATCGACGACGTCGCGGACGGGCTCGAGCTGACACCGGGCGCCCGCACCACCATCCGGACGCTCCGCAGGCTCGGCTTCCACTGCGGTGTGGTGTCCGGCGGTTTCCGGCAGGTCATCGAGGGCCTCGCCCACGAACTGGAACTCGACTTCGTGCAGGCCAACACGCTCGAGATCGTGGACGGCAAACTCACCGGCCGCGTGATCGGCGACATCGTCGACCGGGCCGCGAAGGCAACCGCGCTGCGCAAGTTCGCCGGTCAGGTCGGCGTCCCGATGGAACAGACGGTGGCGGTCGGCGACGGCGCCAACGACATCGACATGCTCAACGCGGCCGGCCTGGGAATCGCGTTCAACGCCAAGCCCGCGCTGCGGGAGGTCGCGGACACCGCCCTGTCGCACCCGTTCCTCGACGCCGTGCTGTTCATCCTCGGGGTCACCCGCGACGAGGTCGAGGCCGCCGACGCGGTGGACGGCGTGGTGCGACGAGTCCCGCTGCCGTGACGGAATCGTGCCGCGACGCGGTCACCGGGGACGCCGGTGCCGATGCCGGGTGGGCGGAGCGTCACGCCGTCCTCGCGGCCGGATACGGCGGTCGGCCGGATCCGGACGACCCGGCTCAGGTCCTCGCCATGCCGATCGTGCTGCACATCCCGAAGGCCGACCCTCCGCCGCGCAGTGCGCTGCTGGAGGCCGCCGCGACCGCGACGGTGGCATTGTGCCTCGACCCGCGCGTCGGCACCGACGAGACGGGTGCGCCCGGACCGTGGCAGGCGAACTACCTCGCGTGGGTGGGGTCCCGGATCCGCAAGGTGTCGCGGCGGGCGCGGGGAGCAGGCTGGCGGGCGGCGCAGGAGGTCGACGGGATCACCGTCGACGTCGACGGTGCGCAGGCCCGCGCGCTGGTGCCGGTCGCCGTGGGCGCGCTCGATCCGCGCATCAGGAAGTTGCAGATCGGCGGCACCGACCTCGACCACGACGATCCGGGGGAGATCCCGGACGGCGTTCCGGTGCTGTGGATCAACTCCGCCCTGGACATGACGGTCGGGAAGGCGGCGGCGCAGGTCGGCCACGCGTCGATGCTGCTCGCCGGCGCGATGACCACCGAGCAGGCACGCGCCTGGGCGGCCGCCGGCTACCGCTGCGCCGTGCGTGACGCCGACGTCGGGCTGTGGGAGACGCTGACCATCGAGGTGGTGCGGGGCAGGGCGATCGCGGTGCGCGACGCCGGCTTCACCGAGGTGGCACCTGGATCCATGACCGTGATCGCCTGCCCCTGAGAGCCGCGGCCGACGCGTCGACAGTCCAGTAACGCCGCCATGGCTATGTAGTACCGCCCGGGTTCCCGACAGACTGGTGGTCATGCTCGCTCGACGCCTGATCGCACTGTTCGCCGGACTGTGGCTGTACGGCTTCTCGATGGCCATGATGATCACCGCCGGTCTCGGGCTCGACCCGTGGGACGTGTTCCATCAGGGCGTCGCCAGCCGCACTCCCCTCAGTTTCGGTGCCGTGACCGCGTTGACCGGCGTTCTGGTGCTCGCACTCTGGATCCCGATCCGCCAGAAACCGGGTTTCGGCACGGTCGCCAACGTGGTGGTCATCGCCGTCTCGGTGGACACGTCGCTGGCGTTGCTCGAACCCGCCGACTCCCTCGTCGTGCGGATCGCGGTGATGCTCGGTGGTGTCGTCCTCAACGCACTCGCCACCGTGCTGTACATCGGTGCGGGAATGGGCCCGGGCCCGCGGGACGGCCTCATGACCGGTCTGGTCGCGCGGACCGGGCTGTCGGTGCGGGTGATCCGCACGTCGATCGAGGTGACCGTGCTGGCCTCCGGCTGGCTGCTCGGCGGCACCGTCGGGGTGGGCACCGTGGTCTACGCTCTGGGCATCGGCCCGCTCATCCAGCTGATGATGCGCTTCGGCGGCATCTACCCGACCGCGCGGAAGACGAGCAGTGCCGGCCCGGACACGGCGATCGTGGAGTCACCGGAGATCGGACCGCCCGGTGCCGGCGCGCCGTCCGGTGAGGTCGAGTCGAACTCGGCGAGCACCGTCCCGTAGAACCACTCGGGGCACCCCAGGGTGATCACGGCAGGCCCGCCCGAGTGGAACACGAGTAGCCAGCTGTCGTCGGCGAGCTGGTGCCCGTCCTCGGTGTGCGAGCGGATGTCCGAACCGTCGATCCACGCCTGCAAGGTGCGCCGGGAGTCGTCGTACCACGCCGAATCGTCCATCTCGGCGCCGTCCGCGCCGAACCACACGAGGTCGGGATGGCCGGTGGGTGTGCGCCTGCCCTCGAAGAATTCCGGCTGACGCAGGGCGGGGGAGGCGCGCCGGAGGTCGAGGGCGCGGGTGACGAATGCGACGAGCCCAGGGTCCCCGGCGTTCCAGTCGAGGGGCCAGGAATCTTCACGCGGGGTGCCTTCGGGGACGCAGTACGCGTTGTTGTTGCCGCTCAGGGTGTGACCGAATTCGTCGCCGGCGGTGAACATCGGTGTGCCGGTGGACAGTGCGAGGGTAGCGAGCAGCGCGCGGACGTGCCGGGACCGCGCCTCGGTGACCGCCGGGTCGCCCGTGGGACCTTCGACGCCGTGGTCGACGGAGTCGTTGTGATCGGCGCCGTCCCGGTTGTCCTCGCCGTTGGCCTCGTTGCGTTTGCGGGTGTACGCCACGAGGTCCGCGGCGGTGAACCCGTCGTGGGCCGTGACGAAATTGACGGAAGCCCAGGGGCGCCGGGTGCCGAACACGTCCTCCGAGCCCGCCACCCGGGAAGCGAGTTCGCGCACCCCGGTGTGGCCGTTCCAGAACCGCCGAACGGTGTTGCGGTACTTGTCGTTCCACTCGGACCACTGGGAGCCGAAATGCCCGACCCGGTATCCGTCGGGGGTGGCGTCCCACGGTTCGGCGATCAGTTTGCAGCGCGTGAGGACGGGATCCGCGGTGATCGCGGAGAAGATCGAAGCGCGGGAATCGAATCGGCCGCCGCCGGGCCGGCCGAGCGCGGACGCGAGGTCGAACCGGAAGCCGTCGACGCCCATCTCGTGCGCCCAGTACCGCAGGCTGTCGCCGATCATCCGGACGACGACGGGCGACTGCGCGTCGACGGTGTTCCCGCAACCGGTGAGATCGATGTCGCGCCCCTCGGAGTCGAGGAGGTAGTAGCCGGGGGCGTCGAGGCCGCGCCAGCTGAGGCTGATGCCGTCCACGCTCTGCTCGCAGGTGTGGTTGTAGACCACGTCGAGGACGACCTCGATCCCCGCGGCGTGCAGCGCGTCGACCATGGTGTGGAACTCGGTGATCTCCTCGCCGGGCACGACCGCGTAGCCGGGGTGCGGGGCGAAGAACGCGGCGGTGGAGTATCCCCAGTGGTTGCGCATGCCCCGGGCGCGCACGGTGGCCTCGGAGACGTACGCCTGCACCGGGAGCAGTTCGACCGCGGTCACCCCGAGGCGCACGAGATGACCGACGACGGCCGGTTCGGCCAGGCCCAGATACGTTCCGCGGTACCGCGGCGGCACGTCGGGGTGCCGCGCGGTGAACGACCCCACGTGGAGTTCGTAGACAACGGTTTCCTCCCACGGCCTTTCGATCCGCGGTCCGCTCGTGCGGGCGTGATCGGCCGTCACCACCGACAGCGGGGTGTGGCCCAGGCTGTCGATGCGCGACGGGCCGCCGAACGGGTCGCCGTCGTGGGAGAGCAGCGCCTCGTGGTCGCCGAGTTCGCCGGTGATGCCTTTGGCCCACGGATCCAGCAGCAGTTTGGCGGGGTTGAGGCGCACGCCGTGCGCGGGATCCCAGCGACCGTGCACGCGGTAGCCGTAGCGCTGCCCCGCGCCGACACCCTCGACGACGCCGTGCCAGATGCCGTACGTCCGCTGGACCAAGTCGATCCGGGTCTCGTCGCCCTCCTCGGAAATCAGGCACACCTGTACCAGTTCGGCGTCGGGGGCGTGAACCGCGAACTGCGTTCCGGTGCCACGCACTTGCGCTCCCAGGGGAAACGGCGACCCGGGCAGCCGCAGACTCGGCGGGAGGGAGGACATCTCGCCGGGGTGCGGATCGATGTGAGGCGACACGCAACTGATCCTGCCGTGAATGCCCGGAAGATGTGCGGGAAGATGGGTCCGTGCATGAACCTGATCCTGATCTCCTCATCGAATTCGACGACGTTCTCCTCCGCCGCGGGGGCAACACTCTGGTGGGCCCGGTCACCTGGAAGGTGGAACTCGACGAACGGTGGGTCGTCCTCGGACCGAACGGGGCAGGGAAGACGTCGTTGCTCCGCATCGCGGCCGCCGAACTGCATCCCACGAGCGGAAGCGCCTACCTTCTCGGCGAGCGGCTCGGTCGCGTCGACATCAACGAACTCCGGCCGCGGATCGGACTGTCCTCCTCGGCGCTCGCCAACCGGGTGCCGTCCGAGGAGGTCGTGAGCGATCTCGTCGTCTCCGCCGGCTACGCGGTGCTCGGGCGGTGGCGTGAGCGTTACGACGACATGGACACCGACCGTGCCGTCGAGATGCTCGAGAGCCTCGGCGCCGAACACCTCGCCAAGCGCACCTACGGCACGCTGTCCGAGGGCGAGCGCAAGCGCGTCCTCATCGCCCGTGCGCTGATGACCGACCCGGAACTGCTGCTGCTCGACGAGCCCGCCGCCGGTCTGGACCTCGGTGGGCGCGAGGAACTCGTCGCGCGTCTCACCGACTTGGCCGCCGACCCCGACGCCCCCGCGACGGTCCTCATCACCCACCACGTCGAGGAGATCCCGCCGGGATTCACCCACGCCATGCTCCTCAAGGAGGGCGAGGTGGTCTCGCAGGGGCTGCTGGACCAGGTCATCACGGCCGAGAACCTCAGCGAGGCGTTCAGCCAGTCCATCAGCCTGGACAAGGTGGACGGCCGGTTCTTCGCGCGGCGGACCCGCGTCCCCGGCGCGCACCGGCGGGGCTGAGGACCGGGGACCGACTGCGACGCGCGTCACCCGGCGGCGTAGGTTCCGAGGCATGGTCTCGAAGCAAGAGCAGACGCCCCGCGACAGTACCGACGTGGCGCCCAAGGACGCGTCCACCGTCATCCTCATCCGTGACGTCGCGGCAGGTGCCGCGGCGTCCGGCATCGAGGTGTTCCTCCTCCGCCGGGTGAAGGGGATGGCGTTCGCCGGCGGAATGACCGTGTTCCCCGGCGGCGGCGTCGACCCGTCGGACGCCGAGGCCGAGGTCGACTGGGCGGGACCGTCCGTCGACTGGTGGGCCGGGCGGTTCTCCACCGACGCGGCGCGCGCGAAGGCGCTCGTGTGCGCGGCGGTGCGCGAGACGTTCGAGGAATGCGGTGTGCTCCTCGCGGGACCGAGCGCGGACACGGTCGTGGCGGACACGTCGCGGTACGCGCAGGCACGTACCCAACTCGAGACGCGCGAACTGTCGTTCAGCGACTTCCTGAAACGCGAGAACCTCGTCCTGCGGGCCGATCTGCTGCGGCCCTGGGCCAACTGGATCACGCCGGTCGGCGAGGGCCGCCGCTACGACACGAGGTTCTTCGTGGCCGCCGCACCGCAGGGCCAGATCGCGGACGGTGCGACGTCCGAGGCGGAGGAGGTGCAGTGGCAGAGTCCGGCCGCGGCGCTCGCGCACTGGCAGGGCGGTGGAAGCATTCTGCTGCCGCCGACGTGGAGTCAGCTGACGGCGCTCAGCGCGTTCGGCTCGGTCGTGGACGTGCTGGCCGCGGAGCCGGAGATTCCGGTGATCCTGCCGACGCTGATCACGGACGAGGAGCAGCTCCGCGTCGAGTTCCCGGGACAGGACGGTTACTACGAAGCCGGTCCGCATCCGTGGGCGTCGCGCGGCTGATCGCGATGGGGCGGGCCGCGAAACCGGGTCGGAGCCAGGCAAGTAGCCTTTTGCCTCATGGCTGAGTTTGTCACCCTCGAGGTATCCGAAGGCATCGGCACGATCCGGCTCGCGCGCCCCCCGATGAACGCTCTGAACCGTCAGGTCCAGCAGGAGTTGCGGGCCGCGGCGCGGGCGGCGACCGTCGACTCCGACGTGAAGGCCGTCATCGTCTACGGTGGCGAAAAAGTCTTCGCCGCGGGCGCGGACGTGAAGGAAATGTCCGAGATGGAGTTCGGGCAGATGTCCGACGTGATCGGTGACCTGCAGTCGGATCTCGCGGCGGTCTCCGAGATCCCGAAGCCCACCGTCGCCGCCATCACGGGGTACGCGCTCGGCGGCGGCCTGGAGGTCGCGCTGTCGGCCGATCGGCGCATCGTGGGTGACAACGCCAAGCTCGGCGTGCCGGAGATCCTGCTCGGCATCATTCCCGGAGGCGGTGGCACCCAGCGTCTCGCCCGGCTGATCGGACCGTCCAAGGCCAAGGATCTGCTGTTCACCGGCCGGTTCGTCGACGCCGAGGAGGCCCTGGCGATCGGTCTGGTCGACGAGGTCGTGGCGCCGGACGACGTGTACGAGGCGGCGCGCGCCTGGGCGTCGCAGTTCACGAAGGGGGCGGGCCGCGCACTGGCCGCGGCCAAGGCCGCCGTCGACCGGGGGCTGGACGTCGACCTGGGCACCGGCCTGGCGGTGGAGCGTCAGCTGTTCACCGCGCTGTTCGCCACCCGGGACCGCAAGGTCGGGATGGAGTCGTTCATCGAGAACGGCCCGGGTAAGGCTCAGTTCACGGGCGAGTAGTCTGAAGCCCGAAACTAGAACCTGTTCACTCTTACCAGCGAGTAGGATTTGCCGCATGACTGCAAGCGCCCATGACGACCCAGCTCCTCATCCGCACGCCACCGCCGAAGAGGTCGAGGCTGCGCTGAAGGACACCAAACTGGCCCAGGTGCTCTACCACGACTGGGAAGCCGAGACGTACGACGAGAAGTGGTCGATCTCGTACGACGAGCGGTGCATCGACTACGCGCGCGGACGTTTCGACGCCGTCGCGGGCGATCAGCCCCTGCCCTACGAGCGGGCGCTCGAACTGGGCTGCGGCACCGGATTCTTCCTCCTCAACCTGATGCAGGGCGGAGTCGCGAAGACCGGTTCGGTCACCGACCTCTCGCCCGGCATGGTGAAGGTCGCGCTCCGGAACGCGGAGGGCCTCGGACTGTCCGTCGACGGCCGCGTCGCCGACGCCGAGACCATCCCGTACGAGGACGACACGTTCGACCTCGTCGTGGGACACGCGGTCCTGCACCACATTCCGGACGTCGAACAGTCGCTGCGCGAGGTCCTCCGCGTCCTCAAGCCGGGCGGTCGCTTCGTGTTCGCCGGCGAGCCCACGACGATCGGAAACTTCTACGCCCGCTGGCTCGGGCGCGCGACCTGGGAGGCCACTACCCGGGTCACCCGGTTGCCGTTCCTCGCAGACTGGCGTCGCCCCCAGGCGGAACTGGACGAGTCCTCACGCGCGGCCGCGCTCGAGGCCGTCGTCGACCTCCACACGTTCGATCCGAGCGACCTCGAGAAGATCGCGAAGTCGGCAGGCGCCGAGCAGGTTCACGCGGCCACCGAGGAATTCGCCGCCGCTCTGCTCGGGTGGCCCGTCCGCACGTTCGAGGCCGCGGTGCCCCCGGAGAAGCTGGGCTGGGGCTGGGGACGTTTCGCGTTCACCGGATGGAAGACGCTCAGCTGGGTCGACGAGAAGCTTCTCCGGCACGTCGTGCCGCGCGGATTCTTCTACAACGTCATGATCACCGGCGTGAAGCCCGGCAACTGAATTGGGCTATGCGTTCACTCCCGGGGACGTGGAGTTCCTGCAGAGTGAGGAAGGGGCGGCCGCTCTCGCGGAAGTGGACGCCCTCGCACTGACCGCGTCGACGCGCCTGGCCGACATCGGCCGGGCGCGTACGCGTTTCGGCTCCCACGTGGCGTTGCTGGTGGAGACCGTCCTGCTGCGACGGAAGGCGGCCGCCAAACTACCCGGCACCGAAAACTGGCTCTTCACCGACGACGCACTGCAACAGGCGACCCCACGTGTGGTCGCCACGCACCGGGCGACGCGGCTGACGGACCGGAACGTCCACGACGTCACCTGCTCGATCGGTGCCGAACTCGACGCGGTGGTCGGGACGGCGGCGACCGTGATCGGCAGCGACCTCGACCCCGTCCGGCTCCTGATGGCGCGGCACAATGTTCCCGGCGCGACGGTTCTGCGCGCCGACGCGCTCGTCCCGTGCACCCGCGGCACCGTCGTCCTCGCGGATCCGGCGCGACGGTCCGGCGGCAGGCGCACGCACGACCCCGCCGCGCTGGAGCCGCCGCTGCCCGATCTGATCGACGCGTACCGCGGACGCGATCTGGCCGTGAAATGCGCTCCCGGACTCGATTTCGACCGGCTCGGCTGGGACGGCGAGGTGGAGGTGGTGTCCCTCGACGGCGGTGTGCGCGAGGCCTGCCTGTGGTCGCCGGGACTGTCCGGCGGCGGTGTCACGCGGCGGGCGAGCGTGCTCGGATCCGACGGAACCGTCTGGACGGTCACGGACGCCGAGGACGAGGACATCCCCGAACGCGCGCCGGGGGAATGGATCGTCGACCCGGACGGCGCCGTCGTGCGCGCGGGCCTGGTGCGGCACTACGCCGCCCGGCACGGACTGTGGCAGCTCGACCCCCGGATCGCGTATCTCACCGGCGATTCGGTTCCTGACGGTGTGCGGGGCTTCCGCATTCTCGATCAGGTGAAGTATTCGGAGAAGTCGCTGCGGCAGGAACTGGCCCGGCACGATTGCGGTGTGGCGGAAATCCTGGTGCGCGGCGTCGACGTCGATCCCGCGGTCCTGCGGCCCAAGCTGAAGCTGCGCGGAAGTCGTTCGCTCAGTGTGGTGATCACGCGGATCGGCCGGGCCGGCGTCGCGTTCATCTGCGCTGCGCGCCCGTGAGTACTTGTTAACGTCCGGGGGGCTGTTGCAAAATCCCGGCGGCTGATCAGCGTGTCACGGCGCCCTGGCCTGGGATTTCTTGGATAATGTGTTGGTGGCCAAGGGATATCGTCCGGTAAATCGTGATCAGCAGTTCCTGTTGCCGCCGGACATGCGGGAATGGGTACCGGCCAACCATCCGGTGTGGACGGTGATCGAGATCGTCGACACCCATCTCGACACCTCGGCGTTCCACGCGTCCCGTCGCACCGGCGGTGCGGGCCGGGCCGGGTACGACCCGGACATGCTGGTGACCCTGCTGATCTGGGCGTGGTCGCGGGGGATGCGGTCGTCCCGGCAGATCGAGCGGGCCTGCACCGAGGACGTGGCGTTCCGGGTGATCTGCGCCGGGAACGCCCCCGACCACGTGACGATCTCCCGGTTCCGCAAGGACAACCACACCGCCTGTCAGGACCTGTTCACGCAGGTC
>NZ_WXYH01000072.1:0-11551 GCF_009872365.1 Rhodococcus sp. T7 | reverse complement strand
GCCGACAACACCAGGCCCGCACCTCCCACTACCGACGCCGCGGCCACCTCCCATAAGTGCCGTTGCAGTACTAGGAGACCAGAATGACCAATACGACCAGCGGCGGCGCCGCCACTGTCTGCGCAGCCTTCCAGCTGACCTCTCGGATCGACCCTGACGCCGTGGCTTTCAGAACGCCCCGCGATCTAATCAGCGTGACGTGGGGGGAGTACTCCCGCAGAGTCCGCGGCCTCGCCGAGGGGTTGCACGCACTCGGCGTTCGTCGCGGCGACGTCATCGCATTAATGATGCGGAACAAGCCGGAGTTCGCACTCATCGACAGCGCCGCAATGCACCTTGGCGCGGCAACCCTCTCGGTGTACAACACGTCGTCCGCGGAACAGCTGTCCTACGTGCTCAACCACTCCGGGGCGCGAATCATGATCTGCGAGGAGCAAATGCTCGATACAGTGCGACGGAGCGCCGCCCCTCTCGACTACGTTGTTTCCATCGACGGGCCCTCCGCCGACGCAGACCTCACGGTCGACCAGGTGGAGGCCATGACGGCGCACGGATTCGACTTCGAGGGGACATGGCAAAGCGTCACGCCCGACGACACATTGACTCTGATCTACACCTCGGGTACCACGGGCAATCCCAAGGCAGTCCGCATCTCCCACTCCAACGTCGTGACAGCAGCGCAGGGCCTCAACGAGGTGATCCCGATCCGGTTCGGGGACCGAATCACCTCCTTCATGCCAGCCGCACACATCGCAGACCGCGTCTCCAGCCTCTACTGGATGGCCATCCTGGGAATGCAGGTCACCTACGTCGACGATGCTAAGTCCATATTGCCTGCACTGGTTGACACCCGCCCGACTGTGTGGTTCGCGGTCCCCCGAGTCTGGGAAAAGTTCCGGGCAGCCCTGGAAGCAATGATCACCAATGAGCCGGACGCTGAACGCCAGGCAACCGCGCAGAGGGCGATCGAACTCGGGAAGCTCAGGACACGGGCGGTTCTCGCGGGCGACGAGCTCCCGGTCTCAGACCTTGCCGAATGGGAACTGCTCGACAAATCGGTGCTGGCAGAGTTTCGATCAGCCATCGGCCTGGACCAAGCACGCGTCTCCCTCTGCGGATCGGCACCGATCTCCGCCGATACCCTCGAGTTCTTTCTCGCAATTGGAGTGCGCGTGGTGGAAGTCTGGGGAATGACCGAGACCACCGGAATCGGAACGATCAATCCACCCGACGCCATCCGGTTGGGCACTGTCGGAACTGTCCTACCTGGCAACGAGGTGAAGCTGGCCACTGACGGAGAGCTCCTCATCCGTGGTCCGGTGTGCTTCGACGGATATCGCAGTTCACCCAAGTTGACGACGGAAGCCATCGACACGGCAGGGTGGGTTCGCACCGGCGACATCGCGACAATCGACGAGGACGGATACGTCCGCATTGTCGACCGCAAGAAAGAGATCCTCATCAACGCGGCGGGAAAGAACATGTCGCCTGCCAACATCGAGAACGCGATCAAGGCGGCCTGCCCACTTATTGCGTCCGTTGTGGCCATCGGCGATGGCCGACCGTACAACGTTGCGCTCATCGCACTCGATCCGGACGCAGCGGCCGCGCTAGCAGGCAGACTCGGGCTGAAGGATCACTCCGCGGCCACACTCGCCCGCAACGAGCAGGTGCAGGCCCTCGTTGCGGCGGGTGTCGAAGCCGGAAACGCAACCTTGTCCCGGGTCGAGCAGATCAAGCGGCACCGACTGATCGACGCCTACTGGGACGCCGGCAGCGACGAGCTAACCCCCACGATGAAGCTTCGCCGCAAGCCGATCTCGAAGAAGTACGCCGATCAGATCACCGCACTATATGAACAAATTTGACAGGAGTGCAGCAGCCCCAATCGACCCGAGGTCCATGTTCCGTTCCGAAGCCACGGAGGTGCCGTGTCGTATCCACGTTTCGCCGCATGGAGACCAACCCGGTCACGCTCGGCCGACGCCCTCGTCGACTACCTCGACGCCGACGGGCTGCGAACACTCAGCCAGGCACTCACCGACCGACACTGACAAGATCACTACTGGGTCGTTCGCCGCGGTGAACGACCAGTAGCCGAAGCCCCTGTCTGCCACCCCGTCACCGGGATCCTTGGTACCACCTGCGCCACCCGCTCCTTCACCCTGGCCAGGCGGTCGGCGCGGGCGGCGTTGAGCAGTTGCCGGATGGTCTCGGCGCGGCCCCGGCGCCGGCATCCCCGCACCGGTATGGACGACGTTGATCGCGGTCACCCGGCGACGCTGAGTGGCGGCGGCTGGGTGGTACCGTCTGCCAGTCAATGGCGTTGCGCCCCGGTTGAATCCGACACGATTACGGGGTGTCGGATTGACGGTCGGCGCCGTCGTTTTTCTCACTCGGTGGGTCGGCGGTGCCGGGCGGTGTGCTCGAAAAGGGGGTTCGCCGCGCCGCGCGGGAGGAAATAACAGGTGAACCAGACGGCAGCGGGCGAACTGGTCAGTGGATGCACTCTTCTGGGTTCATCACCCCTTTCGTGCTCGACATGTGAGTGCGCTCGACTGTGAATAAATGGGATCTCGGTCTCGGAGGTGAGCGTTGCGTGGCCCGGATTTCGGGAGCCGGCGGGGCCGTCACCGTCCACCCCGGCGAGGTGGGAGGAGATGGCCGCGGAGGACCGGCCGGTGCGGTGGCCACCTGATTGAGCAGGACAGCGGCCTGCGGCGTCAGCGCATCGGCGAGGATGCGGTCCGAATCGGCCACGAGTAGTGCATATTCGAGTTCGTGCCACGGCCACACCATCTCGCATTCGGGGCGCTCTTTCGTGTCGGTGGCGTTCACCTCTGCGACCCTGTTGACCGGTGTCATCTTCTGCTCACCCCCTCCCGAACCTGTTCATCTCGTCTCAGGCGCTGACAGCCTTCTTCTCGGAATGACCATTGCTGGTGATCTCGATCTTGCGGGGCTTGGCCTTTTCGGCGACCGGAATCGTCAACCGCAGCACCCCGGCGTCGTAATTCGCCTCGATCTTCTCCGCATCGAGGTTCTCGCCGAGGAACAATTGCCGGCTGAACACCCCGCGCGGACGCTCCGCCGCGACCATCTCCCGCTTCTCATCGAGTGCGGGTCGTTCGGCGTGCACCGTCAGAGTGTTCTTGTCGACGTCCAGATCCAGCGAGTCGGCGTTCACGCCGGGCAGATCGAACTCCACCACGAACCGGTCGTCCTCACGCCAGGCGTCCATCGGCATCACCGCCGGACGGGCCGCGGTACCGAGGATCTGCTGCGTCAGACGGTCGAGGTCGCGGAACGGATCCGTGCGCATCAACATCATGTCCACCTACCTCCAGAAATACTTTCATCCCATCAGGTAAACTTCCAGCAGATGCTGTAGGTTCGTTATAGCATCTGCCGTAGACTATGACAAGGGATTGTACGAGAAAATTCCCGATCGGAGCGAAAAAGTGTCCGAGAAATCCGAGCAGCCCGAGATTGAAACACCATCGGTGCGTGGTGTTTACGGCATATCGGTGGCCGCCGAGCTGTCCGGGTTCGGGGTTGCGGCGCTGCGCCTGTACGAGGACTACGGACTGATCACCCCCGGCCGCACCGCCGGGGGTACCCGCCGCTACAGCGATCACGACCTGGCCCGGCTCAAACGCATTGCCGAGCTCATCGACGCCGGTGTCAACCTCGTCGGCATCGGCCGGGTACTCAACCTCGAGACCCGCACCGGCGACCTCGAACGCGACAACCGCCGGCTGGAAGCGGACAACGCCCAACTGCGCGCCGAACACACCGCATCCGGCGCGGAGGACGACACCGCGCACACCGCCTCCACCGATGAGGCGGCAGCGCAGCCGGAGACCGGCCGGGTGGGTCGCCGGCGGCGTCCGGCCGCCGGGCAGCGAACGCCACTGCGGGACGGCCCGTCCCGGGAGCGCGCCACCGACGACCACAACTGACTGGGAGGCAGGTTATCCCACGCTACCTGGGCAAAGGGGTGCTGCTTACCGTCCCCGGTGCGGCGAATTCTCGACGGTGTTCCTCGAGTAATCCCTCCATCGAGTCCTGGATTCGAGGAATTTCGGCCCCGACGTAACCCCCCGACGCCGGGGCCGGACCATGCACACCGTGATCCACCGATGGGTGATGGTGATGGGTCAGCGCGGTGTGGGCGGCGCCGCGGGGGACGCAACGATCGTCACATCGGCCCATCCGCCGGGGGCGCTGGATGACCTCGGGCTGGTCCGGGTGGCATCGTCACCCGCCGAGTCCCTGTGCCTGTCGCCACCGAGCAGGCTGGTGGGGAGGACGAGCGTGCACGAGGGGTGGGTGAGCTGGACTGGGTGAGCCGGGTCCCGAGCCAATCGCGCCAGTAGATCCGGGAGGTGACGTGCAGCCAGGCGAGGTCGGCGGCTCGCTCACCGCCACCGGGTCCACGTGATCGGGCGGGCCGTTGTCGGTGTCATCAACCACACGAAAACCGGTGCCGGACAACTCGGCGCGGTCGGTGATCAACTCGTCGGCGAGGTCACCGTCGCCGCTGCGCCACCACAGCAACACCACGTCGACACTCTCGCCGAGTTGTCGTCGGCCAACTCGTCCCCCAGGTGTGCTCGGACGTCGGCGCAGTTCCTCGTCGACGTCGTCGTCCCACCCCAGTTCCTACACCATCATCTCCTCGGTCAGGCACAGGTCGGTGGACTGACCGCCGGCGTGCCCCGCCGTCGACATCGTCCATCTCCTCCTTCCGCACTCACGCCCCGGCAGTGGACTCGCGACCTCACGCGCAAGGTCTCGCCCGTGCGTTCCGATCGGTCGCGGTGGGCTAAGTGGGGGCTTGGTGACCCACCAACCGGAGTGAGTGCCCTATCGGTCACCGAAGGTTGATGGGTCCTACGACCAAATCGCGTTGTGTCCGAAAGAACTCGGACGGTGGTTCTGGCGGAGTATCCGCCGGTCCGATCACCGAAAACCTGTGAGCACCTACCCCTCGACGGCGCGTTGCAGGTTCAGGGCCGCAACAGTGCACGCCATTCGGTCCGGGCAGCGCGGGCGACGGTCGGCTCGGGTGCCTCGTTTCCGCTGGCAAGCACGACCAAAGCCTCGGCGAGGGCGACGACGGACATGCCGTGGCGGCGGGCCGGATTCACCAGTTCGTCGAAGGCGGCCGCGGTCCCGATGCGGTGGATTCCGGTCAGCACCCCCTCGGCGGTGTCGAGGGCGCGGGTACGCGATCCCGGGCCGCGGGGATGAGTCGTGGTCGTGGTGACTGTGCAGTGCCGCCCTCGAGGACGCCTCCGTCGAAGTCTGGGGGCAGGTGTGTGGGGGTCGTGCCCGACTGGGCCCGACCCCAGACATCACCCTGCTCCCATCCCCAGGGCGGATGTGGGCGCCGGGTGTACCGTTCATCGACCTGACCAGGGGAGATCGGGTAATTTCGATGTCACCGCAGACGATGGGTTGTGTCGCGGTGGAGGAAGTGGTCACGATGAAGCGCGGCGCCGGTGCCGGCGATACCCCCGACGTTCATGCCTGCGTGTACACGGTCGCGCGGGCACTGAACGCTGAATCGATCCGCCGATGGGACGCGGTCACCTTCGATGCCGTGGTCGTGCTGTCGAAACAGTTCCGGTACTACAGCGGCCGCCACATCCTGATCGCCTGGAACCCTCACATCGGGTGGGCGCTGGGAATCGAGGGCCAGCGCACCGATCGGATCCTGATTATCGGCGGGATCGGGATCGGCCGCCACCCGCCACCGGAGGTCATCGCCGACCGCACCGACGAGTTCGTCGCGGACCTGCTGCACCTCGAATACCGTGACCGGGACGCCTTCCCGGTGCCCACTCTCGCCCATCGGCTCGGCACCGCCGATCGCGGGTCGCGCCCGGTTGGTGACGGGTAATCGGGCCGGGACTGGGCAATGGGAACGGCGGCTCCTCTCGAGGCCGGAGCCGACATCCCCTCGAATGTCAGTCGCGGTGGTTGGCGAAGCATTCGGTGGCTGGGGTGAACCCCGGCTGGGCGAGCATGTCGATGTCCGCGCAGCCGGCGTCGCCGAAGATTACCGAATCGGTGTGCCAGACCAGGCTGACGTTCTCGCAGCCGTGCTCGAGGATTAGGTATTCGTAGTTCTTCAGTGCCACAAGTGTTTCGTCCGTCATCCTCACCACCCCCGACCACATGTGGCGGGCGCCGACCGCCCGAAGCCTGCCGGAGTGGCTTTCATTATGGCATCGACCTCGCACGATTACCAGAGAAACTCTGGTCGGATTGGAAAGGTTTTTGTCGGAAGGGTGGTGCATCCAGGACAGTCAGGCCTGCGTGATGGGAGGAGATTTTCGACGATCTGGGCGATGCTCTGATGGCGGCGCTGCCCGAGCGGGTGCGCGACGGTGTGCTGGCGGTGGTGCTGCGCACGGCCTGGGTGCGACCAGCACGCTGATGCTGCCGGTGCTGGCCACACTGGCCCCGCACCATCGGGTACTCGCCCCGGACCTATCCGGCTTCGGCTCGTCGGCGGCACCGAGCTGGGATTACGACCCCGCGCAGTTGCAGCGCTGGCTGCGCGCGTTCCTAGACACCGGCGGCGCACCCACTGCTGCAGCGATCGGGCACTCGCTGGGCGGCCGGGTTGCCCTCGAACTCGCTCTGCGCCCACCCGATACGGCCCGTTCCCTGGTGTTGCTGTGCCCGGCGCCGGCCGCCGGGAGGCAACGGCCCCGGACTACGCTCCCCCGCCGGCTACCCGCCGATCTCACCCGGCTACCGATCGCGTTTCCTCACCGGCTGCTGCACGAGGGCACCCGCGGCGCCCACCACACTTTGACCGCCGACCCGGGCCAGGTTCCCCGGCACTGGTTCGACGCCGCCGCCGACGAATGGGAGATCGCCCTGCAACGACCCGGACACCGGCGGGCCCTCTGGTCGGCCACCCTCGCCTCTATCTCGGCGCACCGTCCGGCGACACGGGGGTCTGGGCCGCCTGCCGCAGCTGGCGGTGCCAACCCTGTGCGTGTGGGGCGCCGGCGCCACCGTGGTCCCCGCCCCCCCGTGCCCGCCGGCTCACCGCCACCGTCCCGCAGGTGCGGTCCGTAACCCTGCCGGACTGCGGACACCTGCCGCAGTTCAATGGCCCCGGGCCACCGGCGCACTGATCGACGACTTCCTCACCGGCACCGCCTGCCACCCCCCGCACCGCCGCGACCGCCTGACACGGTGCCGCCACACCTGGCACGCCGCTCCCCCGGTCCCTAAATTTGCTGGAGAAAACATGCTGTATTTGCGGCATATTTTCTTGACCTCGGTTGTTGTACGGAGAGAAAATTGAACTGTCAACGGAAGCCTTTCGGCGGGTGCGCCCACGGCGTGCCCGGGGTATGAGGAGGGAACGTCATGGCACGGGCGGTGGGAATCGATCTGGGTACCACCAACTCGGTGGTGTGCGTACTCGAGGGCGGCGACCCGGTGGTGGTGGCCAACTCGGAGGGGTCACGCACCACACCGTCGGTGGTGGCGTTCACCCGCGGCGGTGAGGTGCTGGTCGGCCAGCCCGCCAAGAACCAGGCCGTCACCAACGTGGACCGGACCGTGCGATCGGTGAAACGGGAGATCGGCACCGACTGGACGGTCGCGATCGACGACAAGAACTACACCGCACAGGAAATCAGCGCCCGTGTGCTGATGAAACTCAAGCGGGACGCGGAATCGTACCTCGGAGAGAACATCACCGACGCGGTGATCACCGTCCCCGCGTACTTCAACGACGCCCAACGTCAGGCCACGAAGGAAGCCGGCCAGATCGCCGGACTGAACGTCCTGCGGATCATCAACGAACCCACCGCGGCCGCCCTGGCCTACGGCCTGGACAAGGGTGAGAAGGAACAGACCATCCTGGTCTTCGACCTCGGGGGCGGCACCTTCGACGTCTCGCTGCTCGAAATCGGCGAGGGCGTCGTCGAGGTCCGCGCCACCTCCGGCGACAACCACCTCGGCGGTGACGACTGGGACGACCGAATCGTGACGTGGCTGGCCGAGAAGTTCAAGGCGAGCAGCGGGTTCGACCTGACCAAGGACAAGATGGCGATGCAGCGACTGCGGGAGGCCGCGGAGAAGGCCAAGATCGAACTGTCCTCCTCGCAGAGCACCTCAATCAACCTGCCCTACATCACGGTCGACACGGACAAGAACCCGCTGTTCCTCGACGAGCAACTCTCCCGCAGCGAGTTTGAGAAGATCACGTCCGATCTCCTCGACCGCACCCGGGCCCCGTTCCAATCGGTGATCAAGGACGCGAAGATCTCCGTCAAGGACATCGACCACGTGGTGCTCGTCGGTGGGTCCACCCGGATGCCCGCGGTGACGAACCTGGTGCGTGAGCTCACCGGCGGGAAGGAACCGAACAAGGGCGTCAACCCGGACGAGGTCGTCGCCGTCGGCGCCGCCCTGCAGGCCGGGGTCCTGGGCGGTGAGGTCAAGGACGTGCTGCTCCTCGACGTCACCCCGCTCTCGCTCGGCATCGAGACCAAGGGCGGCGTGATGACCAAGCTCATCGAGCGCAACACCACCATCCCGACCAAGCGCTCGGAGACCTTCACCACCGCGGACGACAATCAGCCGTCGGTGCAGATCCAGGTGTTCCAGGGTGAGCGCGAAATCGCCTCGCACAACAAATTGCTCGGTTCGTTCGAGCTGGCGGGGATTCCGCCGGCCCCACGGGGGGTGCCGCAGATCGAGGTCACCTTCGACATCGACGCGAACGGCATCGTGCACGTGACAGCCAAGGACAAGGGCACCGGCAAGGAGAACCGGATCCGCATCCAGGAGGGCTCGGCGCTGTCGAAGGAGGACATCGACCGGATGATCCGCGACGCCGAGGCGCACGCCGCCGAGGACAGCCGCCGCCGGGAGGAGGCCGAGACCCGCAATCAGGCCGAGTCGCTGGTGTATCAAACCGAGAAGTTCATCAAGGACAACGAGGACAAGGTACCCGGCGACGTCAAAGAGAAGGTCCGGTCCGCGATCAAATACGTCCAGGACGCGTTGGCCGGCACCGACATCGGTGCGATCAAGACCGCCGTGGAGAAACTGGGCACCGAGTCCCAAGCCCTCGGTCAGGCGATCTACGCGGCCCAGGCCGCCTCGGAAGGCGGGACGGGCGGCGGTGACGGCACCGGTGCGGGTGCGTCGGGGAACGGGAAGGGCGGCGACGACGAGGTCGTCGACGCGGAGGTGGTGGACGAACCCCGGGAGGGACGCTGATGAGCACACCACAGAACGAACAAGGACGTTTCGAGAAGGCAGGACGTGAGAGGGGGAACGGGCGGCAGCCGCCGCACGAACCGATCGCGATCACCGACCGCCGCCGCATCGACCCGGCCACCGGGCAGGTCCGCGAGGACACACCCGGATCCCGGACCGCGCACACGGACCGAGGGACGAAACCGACGCTGGGCGATAAAGCGGGCACCGCGCCCCGGGGACCGGGTGCGCCGCGGCCGGAGTCCCGGCAGGCCGAGGCCGACCGGGTGGCAGAGCTGACCGCCGATCTGCAACGCGTGCAGGCCGAGTACGCCAACTACCGGCGACGGGTCGACCGTGACCGTGAGTCGTACGCGGAGAACGCTAAAGCAGTGGTCGCCGCTCAGTTCCTCGGGGTTCTCGACGACCTGGACTGGGCCCGCGAACACGGCGACACTGCCCGCGAGCCGCTGCACAGTCTGTCTCGAAAGATCCGATCCATCCTCACAACGATGGGGGTGGCCGCGTTCGCCGAACGTGGGGACCGATTCGATCCCACCCTGCACGAGGCCGCCAGCCACGAAGGCCACGGCACCGACCTGGTCGTCGACACCGTGCTACGCCTCGGCTACACCTTCGGCGGACACAAGGTGCTGCGGACGGCACTGGTCACCGTGATCGACCGCGACCAGTACGAGAACAACGACCCGGACGATCCACCAGAACCCGAGCAGGCGCCCGGGACAAGCCTGTCCGATGCCTTCCCGGACACCGGTTCGGCCGACCTTGAACCGTCGGCCGACCCGACCGAGGACCGCGGTGCCGGGCCCGAGAACCCGAGCCCGAACCCCTACCGCTGCGGGTGAGGTGCCCCGGGACCGGGTGCCGCTCCCTATCATCGGTCCGCCCGGCCTGGCGGCGGTCGGCGGTCGGCGGTCGTGCACCACGGACGAGAGAGGGAGGAGATTCGCTGTGACGCAGCAGGAGTGGATCGAACGGGACTTCTACGCCGACCTGGGTGTGCCGTCGACGGCGTCAGCGGAGGAGATCAAGAGTGCCTACCGCAAGTTGGCCCGGCAACTGCACCCGGACGCCAACCCGCGCGACAAGGCGGCCGGGGAACGGTTCAAGGCGGTCAGCGAGGCGCACGCGGTGCTCTCCGACCCGGCCACCCGCGCCGAGTACGACAAGACCCGGCAGCTGTACCGGTCCGGGGCGTTTCGGCGGGCCGGCACCCGCGCCGGCGCAGGGGCGCGGCCGGCCGGCGGAATGGGCGGGTTCGACTTCTCCGACCTGTTCGGCGGCGAGGGTTCCGCCTTCTCCGGCGAGGCCGGGTTCGGAGACATGTTCGGGGACCTGTTCCACCGCAGCGGATTCCGCACCACCGCCTCGTCGCGTCCGCGGCGGGGCAGCGACGTCGAGGCCGAGACCCGGCTGCCGTTCCGGCAGGCCGTCACCGGGCTGGTGCTGCCACTGCAGGTCAGCGGACCCACGGCGTGCACCAGCTGCCACGGCAGCGGCGCCGGGCCCGGAACCCAGCCGCGGCGGTGCCCCTCGTGCAGCGGCGCCGGAACCCTCACCCGCAATCAGGGCGGCTTCGGGTTCAGCGAATCCTGCGACGACTGCCGCGGCACCGGGGTGCTCGTCGACTTCCCCTGCACGGACTGCCAGGGCACCGGGGTCGGGCACCGCACCCGCACCATCAACGTCCGCATCCCGCCCGGAGTGACCGACGGCCAACGCATCCGGCTGCCCGCGCACGGCGAACCCGGACTGCGCGGCGCCCCGTCGGGGGATCTGTACGTCACCGTCGGGGTGGACCCGGATCCGGTCTTCGGCCGCGACGGCGACGATCTCACGGTCACCGTCCCGGTCGGGTTCGCCGAACTCGCCCTCGGCACCACGATCTCGGTGCCCACCCTCGACGGGCGGGTCAGCGTGAAGCTCCCCGCCGGCACCCCGCCCGGTCGCACCTTCCGATTACGCGAACGCGGCGTCCCCCACCGCGGCCGGCCATCGGGCGATCTGCGGGTGACCGTGCAGGTCGCGGTGCCCTCCGGGCTCGACCAGAAGGCCATCGACGCTCTGCGCGCCTACGAGAAGGCCGAGAAGGCCACCGGATTCGACCCCCGCGCCGACTGGGTCGGCCGCCGGTAGGGTTGCGGCTGCTTGATCATGTTGTGGCAAATCGGCAAGGAGTTTGTCGGCTGCGCCTTCGATGCCATTTAGAGCGTGTCTCATGTGGATGAAGTGATGTGTGGGACATAATGTGACGCGTGGTAGATGAGTTGTCACTGAGGTTGGTTCC
>NZ_WXYH01000071.1:0-11612 GCF_009872365.1 Rhodococcus sp. T7 | reverse complement strand
GGGAGCCGATACCGGCTCCCCCTCATTTCTGTGTCTTCAGATCTCAGCGCCGCCAGTCGTCGTCGTCCTCCCGGGAGTGACCCTCCCTGTCGGCACGCTGGTCAGCGAAGACCTCGTCCCGATGCGAGTTGGACGACCCACCTGAGAGCTCTCTTTGCAGGCTGTCAAAATCCGTGGTCGGTACGCTGTACTTCAGCTCGCGTGCAACCTTGGTCTGCTTTGCCTTAGCCCGGCCGCGGCCCATGGCTGACCCCCTCGCGCTTTCGCGGGGCGGCCTGGGGAATTTGGCGGCCCCGTTTGAGTGTGTAAGTTCCTGCCCCACACTCTAGCGTGGAAAAGTCCCTCGCGCTTCCATCCACACCCCGAAGCGGTGTCTGTTTAGTCTCATCGAGGTCGCGAACTGCCCCGATGCCGGTATTTCTGCTTCAGAAGACGCCCGGAATTGCCCGGACCGTCCCCACTCGGACGCCGCCGCCGAGCACGGGCTGCGATGCGAGGGCCGCCAGGTCCTCGGTCCACTCGGCGCCCATCCGGTGGAGAAGTGCTGCGGCGAGGGGCAACCGGGCCCGTTCGTGACCGTCGTCGATCTTGAACGCGAACGCCGAGCCGTCGGGGAGCGCGCCCGCGTAGACCCCGTCGGCGCCGGCCTTCGTCAGCAGCCCGGCAACGACCGGCATCAGCCGCGCGTCGTCCTTGCCGGTGCCCGAGACGAGATACGGGTGCTCGCGGACGGCGTCGGCGACGGCGAGTTCGGGGGAGCCGGGTTCGGCGGTGACGAGCCGCGCGAACGCCCGCGCCAGGTGCGTCAGCGACAGCGGGACGATCGGCAGCCCGCATCCGTCGATGCCGAGTTCGGCGTCGACGTCGCCGCTGATCGAGCCGAGCGTCTCGACCACGGCGAGTTGCAAGGGGTGTGTCGGCTCCAGGTAGCTGTCCAGCGGCCAGTCGGCGGTCAGACAGGTGGCCAGCATCGCCGCGTGCTTGCCCGAGCAGTTCATGTACACCGGGCGGGGGAGTTCCCCGGCGGCCAGCAGTTCGGCCCGCGCGAGCTCGTTGGAGGGCAGATCCGCGGGGCAGCGGAGCTGGTCCTCGTCGAGGCCGTACCGGTCGAGGAGCCGCTCGACGAGTTCGACGTGATCCGCCTCGCCCTCGTGGGATGCGGTCGCGATCGCGAGCTCTTCGGAACTGGACGGCTCGAAGCCGTTCCGCAGCATCGTCACGGCCTGCCACGGCTTGTTCGACGACCGGGGGTAGATCGGCGTGTGCACCTCGCCGAGCGCGAGCGAGATCTCGCCGTCCGCGCTGAGGATGACCGCGGAACCACGGTGGACGCACTCACGGAATCCGGAGCGGACGACCTCGACCAGTTCGATGCTCAATACGTGACCTGCACTTCCAGTCCGGCGATCCGTCGGCGGGCCTTGTCCGCGACGGTCGGAGCGAGGTTCTCCTGCTGTTCGAGCAGTGCCACGAACCGTTCCGGGTCGCGGCCGGTGAACAGATCGCGCACGGTGACGCCGTGGCCGGGCACGTGGAGGCGGTGGACGGCGTCGCCTGCGGTGATCGACCCCTCGGTCACCACCCGCAGGTACGCACCCGTGTCGCCGCGTTCGGAGAACCGCTTGACCCACCTCGGCTCGGCGGCCCACACACCGAACGTGCCGCACGGCGTCCGCGGGCCGGCCACCTCCAGTTCGGTGGTGCCGATCCGCCAGCGTTCGCCGATCACGGCGTCGCTGGCGGCGATGCCGTCCAGCCGGAGGTTCTCGCCGAACCATCCCGGGGGCAGTTCGCGGCCGAGTTCCGACGCCCAGCGCCGCGCCTCGTCCTCCTGGTACGCGTAGACGGCCTTGAACGGCCCGCCGTGGTATTCGGTGTCGCAGACGCGGTCACCGGCCAGTCCGGTGGTCGTGACGGACACCGGGCCGTCGACGGGCCGCTTGTCGATCGCCGTGCGGGTCACCCGCCGGGTGCCGCTGTCGCGTTCGGCGTGCAGCACGCAGACGGCCAGCACCTCGCCGGCCGCCGCGGTCTCCCCGGTCACCGGCCGCGGAGCCGGTCGACGGCGGCGCGGCCGGCCTGGACCGCGTCGTCGACGGGCACGGAGTCGGGGTCGATGGACGCGGCGCACGGTCCGGTCACCAGTTCGGTGTCGGTGGGGATGGACCGTTTGACGAGGGCCAGCGCGATGGGGCCGAGTTCGTGATGGTCGATCACCGTGCCGATCCGTCCGACCGCGCGGCCGCCCGCCGTCACCGGGTCGCCCGGTTCCGGCCTGCCCTCGGCGCTGCCGTCGAGGTGCAGCAGGACCAGGTGTCGCGGTGGCTTGCCGAGGTTGTGGACGCGGGCGACGGTCTCCTGACCGCGGTAGCAGCCCTTCTCGAGGTGGACGGCGCCGTACTCGGCGGGACCGCCGATCCAGCGGACCTCGTGCGGGATGGTGCGGTCGTCGGTGTCGAGCCCGATCCGGGGACGCACGGCGGCCACCCGCAGTGCCTCGAACGCCCACGTTCCCGCGGGAGCGGCGCCTGCGGCGGTGAGCCGGCCCCACCACGTCGCGAGTCCTTCCCGCGGGACCAGCAGGTCGAAGGAGTCGGCGGTCGGCCACGGCATGCGGCGGACGAATCCGCCCCCGGCCACCGCGACCGCGGCGTACGGCTCGGCGGGCACGGCGACCCCGGCGGCGTCGAGGACGGCGGCGGCGTCGGGCCCGATCACGCTGAGGACGGCGAGTTCGTTGCCGTCGCGGGGCTCGGCCTTGGACCAGAACACCATCTTGGTGAGGAACGAGAGAAGGTCGGGTCCGCGGTCGGCTTCGGTGTCGATCCAGGTGACGCCGTCGAGGTCGGTCTGGACGAAGTGGTGTTCGACGCGGCCGTTGACGTCGAGGCTGAGGTTCTCGGCGCTCGAGCCGTCGGGGAGTGCGGCGACGTGCTGGCTGGAGATGGTGTGCAGCCAGGTGAGACGTTCGGGTCCGCTGATCGCGATGACGAACCGGTGGGATCGGTCGACGACCACCGCGGAACGCTCGGCGCTGCGTTGTTCGCCGAGCGGATCGCCGTGATGCCAGGCGACGCCGGCGTCGGGGGAGCCTTCGGGCGCAGGGACCGCGCCCGGGGCCGTGACGAGTGGACTGGGTGAGACGGGCAGTTTGTCGACCACGAACCCAGTCTAGGGACCAAGGACCCCGGGTGGCGGTCAGCAGGGTCGATAGGCTGGGTCTCATGTCTGATCGAGTGCTGGTGACACTGGACCACGAGGTGCGCGACGCGGATGCTCCGCTGCTGCACGCGGACGATCTGGCGGTGGTGCGCGGCGACGGTGTCTTCGAGACGCTGTTGGTGCGCGGCGGTCGCGCACTGAAGGTGGAGCCGCACCTCACTCGACTGGTGGCGTCGGCGCGGGCCCTCGGTCTGCCGGTGCAGGACCTGGACGACTGGCGGCTGGCGCTGGAATTGGCCGTCGAGGAGTGGGGGTCCGAGCGGGAGGGTGCGATGCGCCTCGTGCTCAGCCGTGGCCGGGAGTCCGGTGGCGACGCGACCGCCTTCGTCACCGTCGGGCCGGTCGCCGACCGGATCCTGGACGCGCGCCGAGACGGGGTGTCGGTACTCACACTGGCCCGGGGCTATTCGGTGGATCTGTCGGCGAGCGCGCCGTGGCAGCTGCTCGGGGCGAAGACCTTGTCATATGCCACGAACATGGCCGCCCTGCGGTACGCGGCCACGTTCGGCGCCGACGATGTGATCTTCGTCAGTAGTGAGGGCAATGTGTTGGAAGGGCCACGTTCCACGGTGGTCATCGCCCGCGAGAAGACGCTCCTCACGCCGCCGCCGGAGCACGGAATTCTGCCGGGCACGACGCAGCAGGCCCTCTACGAGGTGGCGTCCGGCAAGGGGTTCCGCTGCGAGTACGCGGCGCTGCGTCCCGCGGATCTCATTACGGCGGAAGGTGTTTGGCTCATCTCCAGCATCACCATGGCCGCGCGGGTGCGCAAGATCGACGGCCTCGCCCTGCCGGACGCGCCCCTCGCCGACGAGATCGTGGAGCTGGTCGGCCTCGCGGTCGAGACGTCGGGAGCCGAGTCCGCGGAGGCTTGACAGGTCTACTACATTTCGTAGTAGCAAAGTCCTGCGGGGGAAACGACCCCGCAGTACGTTGTTTTCAAGGGTCGGGCGGAAGCCCACGCTCCGGCCCTGAAGCCTGTCCTACGGGCCCAGTTTCGGAGTAGCCATGGATGCCTTGGATGTCTCCCGGTGGCAGTTCGGCATAACCACCGTCTATCACTTCATCCTCGTACCGCTGACGATCGGGCTCGCCCCGCTGATCGCCGTCATGCAGACGATGTGGGTGGTCACCGGAAAGGACCACTGGTATCGGCTCACCAAGTTCTTCGGGAAACTCTTCCTGATCAACTTCGCGCTCGGCGTCGCCACCGGCATCGTGCAGGAGTTCCAGTTCGGCATGAACTGGAGTGAGTACTCGCGCTTCGTCGGCGACGTGTTCGGCGCGCCCCTCGCCCTCGAGGGATTGGTGGCGTTCTTCCTCGAGTCGACGTTCCTCGGACTCTGGATCTTCGGCTGGGGCAGGCTGCCCAAGCTCGTCCACCTGGCCACCATCTGGCTCGTCGCGATCGGTGTCAACGCGTCCGCGTACTTCATCATCACCGCGAACTCGTTCATGCAGCACCCGGTGGGGGCCGTCTACAACCCCGAGACCGGGCGCGCGGAACTCACCAGCATCTGGGAACTGCTCACCAACAACACCGCGCTCGCGGCCTTCCCGCACGTCGTCGCCGGAGCGTTCCTCACGGCGGGCACGTTCGTGGCCGGCGTCGGCGGCTGGTGGATGGTGCGCAGCATGCGCAAGTCGAAGGAAGCCACCGAACCGGAGGTCGCGAAGAAGCACGAGGAGACCGCCAGGACGATGTTCCGTCCGGTCACGATCCTCGCGCTGTGGGTGATGGTCGCCGCCGGTGTCGGACTCGCGATCACCGGCGACATCCAGGGCAAGCTGATGTTCGAACAGCAGCCCATGAAGATGGCGTCGGCCGAATCGCTGTGCCACACCGAAACCGGCGCCGACTTCTCGATCCTCACCGTCGGCACCCAGAACAACTGCGACAGCATCACCCAGCTCATCAAGATCCCCGGGCTCACCTCGTTCCTCGCGGACGGCAACTTCGACTCCACCGTCGAGGGCGTCACCGAGATCCAGGCCCGCTACGAAGAGATGTACGGGCCCGGCAACTACAAGCCCAACCTGTTCGTCACCTACTGGACGTTCCGCGCGATGATCGGCTGGGCCGCCGGATCGGCGCTGCTCGCCGTCGTCGGCCTCTGGATGACCCGCGGCGGCCGCGTCCCGGACAAGAAGTGGTACGGCTGGCTGTCCATCCTCGTCATCCCGACGCCGTTCCTCGGGAACAGCGCGGGCTGGGTGTTCACCGAGATGGGCCGCCAACCGTGGGTCGTGGCACCCAACCCGACCGGGGTCGACATGATCAGACTCACTGTCGACCAAGGCGTCTCGAATCACTCCCCGTGGACCGTCTGGGTCTCGCTCATCACGTTCACCGTCGTCTACGGGTCGCTGGCGGTCGTGTGGTTCACGCTGATCCGCCGCTACACGGTGGAGGGACCGCTCGAACACGACGCGCATCCACCGGGTGACGACCACGATGAGCCCGAAGAACCGGGCAAGCCCGAGCAACTCTCGTTCGCGTACTAGGGGAGACGGTCATGGGACTTCAAGAAGTGTGGTTCATCCTGATCGCGGTGCTCTTCATCGGGTACTTCGTCCTCGAGGGATTCGATTTCGGTGTCGGCATGCTGATGCCGGTGCTCGGCAGGCGCAAGGATCCCCACGGGGACACGCGACGGCGGGTGGTGCTCAACACGATCGGCCCCGTGTGGGACGGCAACGAGGTGTGGCTGATCACCGGCGGCGGCGCGTTGTTCGCGGCGTTCCCCGAGTGGTACGCCACCTTGTTCTCCGGTTTCTATCTGCCGCTGCTGATCATCCTCGTCGCCTTGATCGTCCGGATCTGCGCCATCGAGTACCGCGGCAAGATCGACGACGACACCTGGCGCCGACGCTGCGACTGGGGCATCGTCTTCGGGTCCTGGGTGCCTGCCGTGCTGTGGGGTGTCGCGTTCGCGAACATCGTGCGCGGCGTCGACATCGACGCCGACAAGCAGGTCACGTCCAACCTCCTCGATCTGCTCAATCCGTATGCGCTGCTGGGCGGTCTGACGACGGCGCTCGTGTTCGCCCTGCACGGCGCGGTGTTCCTCGCCCTCAAGACGGCCGACGAGGTCCGCACGGACGCCGTCGAACTGGCGTCGCGGCTGGCGATCCCGGCCGTTCCGGTGGCAGGCGCGTTCGTGCTGTGGACGCAGTTGGCGCACGGCAAGGGCTGGACGTGGATCCTCGTCGCGATCGCCGCCGCCGCACTCCTCGGGGTGGTCGCGCTCACCCGCGCCGAACGTGAGGGCTGGGCGTTCGCGCTCACCTCGATCGCGGTGATCGCCACCGTTGCCCTGCTGTTCGGTTCGCTGTTCCCCAACGTCATGCCGTCCACCCTGGACGCCGCGTACAGCCTCACCATCGACAACGCGTCGTCGAGTCCGTACACGCTGAAGGTGATGACGTGGGCCGCCGCGTTCCTCACTCCGGTGGTGCTCATCTACCAGGGCTGGACGTACTGGGTGTTCCGTCAACGGATCTCGACCAAGCACATCCCGCCGTCGATCGGTCTCCCGCTCGAGCGCAGATGAGCACAGCGGTCGGCGACGCACCCCGCCCCGCCGGGGAGCGCGGTTCCCGGCGCCCCGTCGATCCCCGCCTGTGGCGGTATTCGGCGGCGGCCCGCGGGTATCTCGTCCTCACGGTCGGACTGTCGATCGTCAATGTCGCGATGGTCATCGTGTCGGCGCTCATGATCGGCCGGGTGCTCGGTGGCGTCATCGTCGACGACGCCACCGACCTCGGGCGGTGGTCCACCGAATTGACGGTCCTCGCGGCCGCGGTGGGGATCCGGGTCCTCGGTACCTGGACGCAGTCCCGGTTCGCGCACCGGTCCGCGTCCCGGGTCGTGGCGGAACTGAAGGGCGAGGTGCTCGGTGTCGCCACCCGGCTGCGGCCGCGAGCACTCGACCCGCGGCGGGACGAGATCGCGACCGTGCTCACCCGCGGCGTCGACGGACTCGTGCCGTACCTCACCGGGTACCTCCCCGCCCTCGTCCTCGCGGGCACACTCACGCCGGCGACGTTGGCGGTCATCGCATTTCAGGATCTGACGTCGGCGGCCATCATCTTCGTCACGCTGCCGCTCATCCCGGTCTTCATGATCCTCATCGGCCTGCTCACCCGGGGCAAGGCGGCCAAGACGCTGACCGCGATGACCACACTGTCCTCGCAACTGCTCGACCTGCTGGCCGGCCTGCCCACCCTCCGCGCACTCGGCCGCGAACAGGGGCCTGCGACGCGGGTGCGCGAACTCGGCGACGCGCACCGCCGCACCACGATGTCAGCACTGCGGGTGGCGTTCCTGTCGTCGATGGTGCTGGAACTGCTGGCCACCCTGTGCGTCGCGCTCGTCGCCGTGAGCATCGGACTGCGACTGGTCTACGGGGGCATGGGACTCGAGGCGGGAATCGTCGCACTGATCCTCGCCCCCGAGGTGTACCTCCCACTGCGGATGGTCGGCACCCAGTTCCACGCCGCCGAGGACGGAATGGCCGCCGCGAGCAGGGCCTTCGCCGTCATCGATGCCGACGGTGCGGTCGTGGTGGGCGCCGACAGTGCAACCGCGGTGAACGCCGACAGCGCAATCGCGGTGGACGCCACCGGGGCGCGCCTCGAGTTCGACGACGTGGACGTCGCGTCGCGACGTGGTCTGGCGCCGCACGGACTGTCCGGGACCGTCGAACCCGGCGCGGTGACCGTGCTGACGGGACCCAACGGTGCCGGGAAATCGACTGCGGTGCACGCACTCCTCGGTCTCGTCGAACCCGACGGCGGGCAGGTGCGGGTGGCGGGCGTCCCCGTGAATTCGCTCGACCGGTCCGCGTGGTGGGCGCAGGTGGCGTGGCTGCCGCAGCACCCCGTCCTCGTTCCCGGCACGTTGGGCGAGAACCTCCGGCTTCTCGGCGACGTCGTCGACCTCGAACAGGCCTGCGCGGCGACGGGTTTCGACGAGGTCCTCGCCGAACTCCCCGACGGTTGGAGCACGCGCGTCGGATCCGGGGGAACGGGACTGTCGCTCGGACAGCGGCAGCGGCTCGCCCTGACCCGGGTGCTGGCCACCCGGCGTCCGGTCCTGGTGCTCGACGAACCCACCGCACACCTCGACGACGCATCGGAGCGGACCGTGCTCGATTCCCTGCGCGGCCTGGCCGCCGCGGGCCGGACGGTCGTGGTGGTGGGGCATCGCCCGACCGTGCTCGCGGCCGCCGACCGGGTGATCGAGGTGAGCGCCGATGTCGCGTGACCCGTTACTCCGGGCGCTGCCGCTCCTCGACCTGAAACCGGGACGGGTCGCGCAGGCCGTCGCCGCCGGAGTCGCCACCCTGGGCAGCGCCCTCGCGCTGGCGGCGCTGTCGGCCTGGTTGATCACGAGGGCATGGCAGATGCCGCCCGTCCTCGACCTCAGCATTGCCGTCGTGGCCGTGCGGGCCCTCGGCATCTCCCGCGGCGTCTTCCGCTACCTCGAGCGGCTGGCCACCCACGACACCGCGCTGCGCGGCACCACGTCCGCCCGCACCCGGCTGTACCAGCGGCTCGCCGACGGAGACCCCGCGGCCGCCGCCGGACTGCGCCGCGGCGAACTCCTCGCCCGCACCGGGGCCGACGTCGATACGCTCGGTGACGTCGTCGTCCGCGCGCTCGTCCCGATCGCCGTGGCCGTCGTCCTGGCTGTGGCCGCCGTCGGCATCCTCGTGGTGATCTCGCCGGCCGCGGCGCTCGTACTCGCAGTGGCGCTCGCGGTGTCGGGGGTCGCGGCGCCCTGGTTGTCCGCGCGGGCCGCCCGCCTCGCCGAGACGTCCGGAGCGGAGGCGCGCGCCCGGTTCAGCGAGGAGGCCGTCACCGCCCTCGATCACGCCGCGGAACTGCGCGTCGCAGGTCGCCTCGACCGCGCCGTGTCGCGGGCCGTCGACGCCGAGCACGCCGCGGTCTCGGCTACCGACCGCGCCGCCGCACCCAGCGCGTTCGCGGACGCCGCCACCCCGCTGGCAATGGGGGTGAGCGTGATCGCGTCGCTGCTCATCGGCATGGACCTGTACTCGTCGGGGACCATGAGCCCGATGGCGATGGGCATCCTCGTGCTCCTGCCGTTGTCCGCGTTCGAGGCCACGGCGGCACTGCCCGCCGCAGCGGTCGCGCTGACCCGCGCCCGCATTGCGTCCCGTCGCATCCTCGCCGTACTCGACGCCGCCGTCGCGGATCCGCACCCCGGCGACCGGGACCTCGACGGACCGGCGGAGGTGGTCGCGAAGGACCTGCGGTGCGGCTGGCCCGGAGGGCAGGTCACCGCCGCGCTCGACCTCGACCTGCGGCCGGGTGCTCGCGTCGCGATCGTCGGGGGCAGCGGGTCCGGGAAGACGACCACTCTGATGACCCTCGCCGGGTTGCTGCCCCCTGTCTCGGGGACGGTCCGGATCGACGGCGTCGACCTCCACCGCATCAAGTCCGAGGCGCTGCGCCGGAACGTCGGGTTCTTCGCGGAGGACGCGCACCTCTTCGACACGTCGGTGCTCGAGAATCTGCGGGTCGCGCGCGGCGACCTGGATGCCGCGGAGGCGGTGACCGTACTGGAGTCCGTCGGGCTCGGGGGATGGGTGGCGGGGCTTCCGGAGGGAGTGCACACCACCCTCGCCGGCGGTGCCAGGGCGGTGTCCGGCGGGCAGCGTCGCAGGCTGCTCCTCGCCAGGGCGCTGCTGTCGCCGGACCGGGTGCTGTTGCTGGACGAACCGACCGAACACCTCGACGCGGATGCGGGCGCCGACCTGCTGCGGAGACTGCTCGCACGCGACGGCGGACTGGTGTCTGCGCAGCGCACCGTCGTGGTGGTCACCCACCAGCTTCCGCAGGATACCAGCGCTGACCTGGTGATACGGGTGGAGAAAGCTGAGAGCGAAAATGCGTTGCCGACTCCGTGAGTGCGGCGTACGTTCTTGAGTACACGAGGAAGGAGGTGGTCTGAAATTGAATGACAGACGGACACGTGAGGTGGCTGCCAGCTAGCCGCTACCGCTGACGGAATTCACTGACCGCGCGAGCGGCGAGCGAATCCCAGGCAGCTACCCGGCCCCCGAGCCCCCGGTCTGGTCCAGATCGGGACCGGTGCACACGCACCGGAAGGCTCGGGGGCCGTTGTGCGCTTAGCGCCCGTGAGTACTTATTAACCGCCGGCGGTTAACAAGTACTCACGGCAGTGGGGGCACGGGTTCGACCCACTCCAACCGCCCCGCTCGAGGACCGTGCGCACCTCGTCCGCGACCTCACACGAGCGTCGCGTCACCTCCTCCCATCCGTACACCAGCGTCGCCTTCCCCGCGAGTTCTGCCGCGTTGCCGCGACGCCGGTCGCGCAGAGCCACCGACCGCGACGAGTGGTACCGCAGTCCGTCCAAACGCACGAGGAGCGGAACCCCGCTGTCCGAGTAGTCCACGTCCTCGTACAGGGTTTTCCCGTCGACGAGCACAGGCGACTGTCGCCGGGCGGCCGGCAGTCCGTGGGCGAGTTCGACGTCGACGGCGTACCGGTGTTCCAGCATCGACTGGACGCCGCTGGAGACGAACGTCAGCGCGTCGGTCAGCGCCTTGCGGTATCTGCGTGGCGGACGCTGCTCGATCCGTCGAAGGAGCGTGTGGACCGACGCACTGCTGCCGGTGACCGCCGCGACGAGGACCCGCGCCGCTCCTCGCGCCGACGGCTCCTCGACAGCCAGGTCGACGACGGTGTCGGCCAGGGACGTTCGTGGCAGGAGCGTCGGAACGAGGATGTGGGCGTGCGCCCGGGACCGATGCACCACGACCCCCGGGTGGAGAAGATCACCCTCGCGCGGAACCAGACGGTCGGATCGCCGTCCGACCTTGCGATACGTCGGTCCCTGGGGCTCGGCCGACAATCCGTAGGGGACGGTGACGTCAATCCGCCCCTCGGGGTCGACGGGCACCAGCGACCACTCCTCGGCCGCTGTCCGGTGGCTGAGAATCGCGCGGGGACCACCGAACAGCAGCGCCGCCCACAGCATCATCGGCCGGTCGAGGGGTCCGTTGGTGACGGCGTAGACGCCGTGCAGCACCGCCGACCACTGGCCGGACTCCACCATGTGCTGAATCTGCCGGGTCGAGATCCCGAGCCCGCGCAATTGGCGGGCCGTGACGAGGCCGTGCTGGTGGTCGAGGACTGTTTGGAACTCGGGCTTGAAGTCGATCGTCGCAGGTGTCATGGACGCGACGGTGCGCACGCAGGCCGACAGGACACACCCGAAAAGGGCCGATTTCAACTCGCCTGTGGATGAACGGAAGGTTGTGGATAACCCGAGCCGTGAGTACTTGTTAACCGCCCGCGGTTAACAAGTACTCACGGGGCGCTAGCCAATATAG
>NZ_WXYH01000070.1:0-11698 GCF_009872365.1 Rhodococcus sp. T7 | reverse complement strand
GTCCTCAAGTGGGCCGCAAAACGCGGACACCACCAACATCATCCACAACCAACCCAGTCACCGATATGCACGATTCTGTCTCACTAACTGAACGGTATTGGGCTTGAGGGTGTGTCCCCACGTGATGTGGTTGCTGCCACAGTAGGAAGAGAATTAGCGGCGCGGAATTACCAATCGCCTACCAATTCATGCTCGGTGCTTATCAATTCGCCGGGTCGACGGCCGCGATTCCGTCGATCTCGATTCGCTTGTCGCCGCGGAATCGAGCCACCTCGACAGTCGTCCGCGGCGGCAGGGGAATGCCGTCCAGCCGAGCCAGATATGCGGTGTTGTATTCGTCGAATTCCGAGAGGTCGGCCAGGTACACCGTGGCCTTCAGGAGGGTGTGCAGGCCACCGCCCGCAGCCTGGAGGGCGGCCTCCAGATTGTCGAGTGCGACCCGGACCTGGTCGCCGATCGCGGCCGGGGTCCGTCCGTCCGCGGTGGTGGGTATCTGCCCGCAGGCCCAGATGGTGCCGGCGAACACCGCCGCCCTCGCATACGGTCGCTCGGTGCCGGCGGGATGAGAGACGAGTTCACGCTGATCGGTCACGAGTGTGCCTCCGGGACGAGGAATCGCCTGCCGAGTTCGTAGGCGCGCGACCACGTCGCGGCATCGACGAACACGCCGTAGGAGACGGCGTGGCGGTAACGCGTCTCGCGTTCGGCGGCGGTGTGGACGGGACGGGACAGGGGTGCGGCGGGCGGCGCGGTCTGGAGGAGCGTTCCCGCGCCGTACGGTACGTCGGTGGTGAGCGCCGCGACGGGAACGTCGCGGTACATGTCGCCCGCCCCCGTCACGACGGTCGCATCGGCCGGATGCCCACCGTCGTCGAGCGTGACCAGGCACAGCGACGCACCGGACCGGGAGATGGCGTGCAGGGCGTACCAGGCGGCGGCGTCGTGATCGACGATCCGGGGCAGGAGAACCGGACGGGACTGCGACAGGGCCAGATCGACGGCCGGAGGACCTGTGAGCAGAGCGCTCCGCGGCGACCGCGCGACGATGTCGACGTCCGGGCTCCTCGTCAGCGTGACTCCGGTGGGCCTGGCCGGCGATTCGAGTTCGGCGATCGTCGTCAGAAGCGTGTCGATGCCCGTTGCGGGCGTGGAGTTGCATGGCCGTTACGACGTCGGCCGCGCCACCGGCCACGCCCGCGCTGACGCCCGCGGCGTACAGGGCGCGGAACGCCGTCTCGCGAACCTCGCGTACCGCCAGCCTGATTCGGTTTCCCGGCGGGAGAGCGGTGTCGTCTTCGAGTGTGTGGGTGAGCATGTCGGTCATCGGCGTTCCTGGGATTCGGGCAGTCCGGGGAAGACGTCGTCGAAGATCCGCAACCAGTTCTCGCCAAGGATCTTCGCGATGGTTCCGTCGTCGAGGCCGACCTTCTGCAGGCACTCGGTGAGAACCGGGAAGTCCGACGGGCCCGAGAACCAGTTCGGCCACATCGGCCATTCCGGTTCGACGGGGTTCTGGCTGGGCGGTCGCCAGCGACCGTTGCGCAGCCACGCGACGTAGTCCTCCGACCAGTTGCGGGTGCAGTCACTGCCGATCGCGACGTGGTCGGGACCGATCTGGTCGACGAGTCGTGCGACCATGACCGCGAAATCCGCGCTGGACGTGGCTTCCCCTCCCAGGACGTTCGGGTAGAGGCAGCAGCCGATCACACCGCCGCGCGCAGCGAGCGCGTCGATGACTTCGTCCGGCTTGTTGCGGGGGCTGTCGACGAACCAGGTCGGGTTCGAATGCGTGATCGCGACGGGTGTGCGCGATGCGTCGATCGCGTCCAGGCAGGTGCGGTTCCCGACGTGGGAGAGGTCGACGAGCATGCCGACGCGGTTCATCTCGGCGATCATGATGCGCCCGAACGCGGTGAGTCCCGAGTCGTGCTCGTCGTAGCAGGCGCCGCCCGCCAGGTTCTGAATGTTGTAGGTGAGTTGGGCGACGCGCACTCCCAGTCGGTGGAAGATCTCCACCATGCGATAGTCGTCCCCGAACGGCGACGAATTCTGGAATCCGAGCAGGACAGCGATCCGGTTGTCCCGCTTCGCGTTGCGAATGTCCTCGGAGGTTTCCGCGAGGGTGACGATGTCGTCGTTGTCGGCGGCGAGCTGATACCACTGTGCGACGGCGCCGAGCGTGTCGGCCGGACCGTCCCACACCGCGCACGTGGCGTTCACCCCGGTGACACCACCGGCGCGCAGCTCCTCGAGGACTTTCCGGTCCCAGTTGTTGATTTGAAGTCCGTCTACCACCAGCAGGTCGGAGTGTGTGAGCGTGTGCACCAGGCGTCCTTTCGCGGCTTGCGGGTGAAGATCCAGTCGTCGTCCACCCCGGCGGCGACGTCCTCGACCCGTGGGGCTCCCGAGTAGAGGGTCACCCGGAGCCAGTCGGTCGATTGCGGCATGTAGTTGTCCATCCCGTACATCGCCAGCTGGAAGCGCTGCAGATTCAGGGGCAGGAAGTTCCGGGCGAGCAGGTTGTCGTGGGCCTCGGCGTACGGGACGTCGGTGAGCGTCTGGACGCGGGCGACGATCCCGCGGTGCCGCGGATATTCGACGAGAAACGCGGCGACAGCGTCCTCGTCGCGGGCGGACGCCAGATCGCGCTCCAGGGCGGCCACGGATCGCGCGACGTCGATCGGATGCTCGACGTGCTCGCCCGGATCGGCACCGCGGCGTCCCCGGCGCGGCTCCTCGTTGTTCTCGGACGAGAACCAGAAATGGGTCTGCTCGTCGGGATCGTCGAAGTCGAAACGCTGCACCCACGCGTAACGGTCCCGGAGGACGGCGCGGAGCTGGGCGCAGGTCTGCGCAGGTTGGATGGCCTGCCGCTGATCGCAGCACAGCAATTCCTCGACCTCGGTGTCGAGTTCCGGATGCACCTCGACGATCACGGAGTCCATCACTCCGCGGGCCTCCGCGCCGATCGACGCGGCGCGGTCGTGCAGGGCCTGCCAGGCACGGTCTGTCTGCCTGCCGTCGATGGTCCCGGAGTCGATGTACTCGGACAGCACGCCCCGGAGCACGTCGAGTTGGGAGGAGAGTTCGCCGCAGGTGACGAAGGGTGCCGTCGGCATCTCTGCGCGCTCGGCGAAGTAGAGCGTGGCGCGGTCGAGCAGGTCGCGGGCGAGGTGGACGCGCGGGTCACCGGGTGCGGTCGTCTGCGCCAGCGCGTGTGCGAGGGGCAGTTCGCGGGTGGCGCACCAGGCGTCGAGCACCTGCGGATGATTGACGACGTAGGGCACCATGCCGAGACCGGTCGCGTTGCCGAGTCCGAGGTAGCGTCGCCAGTCTCCGGACAGCCGCACCGCCCGCGGGTTCCGGGCCCGGGCACAGTGTTCGACCAGGTCGTAGCTGAACTCGCGCAGCAACCAGGCGGTCAGCATGTGTGCCCGGTAGGGCAGTCGCAGGGGATGGTCGGCACCGAGTCGATCGAAATCTGCGAGCCCGAATTTTCCGTTGCTGTAGAACGCCGTGCTCCGCAGGATGTAGGCGGCGTCGCCCATCGCCGCGATGTCCGGTTGACCGCCCGCGGACAGCCGGTCGGCGATATAATCGAAGAACCGTGCGCTGCGGTTCGCGCGGGTCCAGATGAGGGTGCCGTCGTCCGCCCGGCCTTCTTCCTGCCGGGGCACCTGCACTCGCAGTGCGCTCGACCGACTCTCGGTGAGCGGTCCTTCGATCAGGGCGGCGGTGACGTCCCAGGCCTTGGCGATGACGCGGTCGGTGCGATCGCTTTCGGCGAGGGTCGTCGAGAACACGACGAATCTCACCTCCCGGCCGCTGATCACGACGCGGTACACGACCTCTCCGCGGCCGTCGGCGTCGACGTCCCATCGCTCGCGGTCGACCCGCCAGTTCTCGGCGGCCGCGGTTCTGAGGAAGGACCGGGCGAAGCTGTGCCGGGTGTAGCGGGCGGCTCCCATGTCGGCCGGGTCCAGAACCTGTTCGGGCGACCGGGCGGATGTCTGTGTCCGCCGCAGCAGTTCGGTCGGTCTCATGCCTCGCTCCTCGGTGTTCCGGTGCGGGAGTACGCGATTTTGCTCCACGTGAAGAACTCGGCGCTCGTCGCCGCATTCTGCTCGCGGGGAGCCGGGAACGACGAATCCTTGAGTCCGCCGAAGGGAGCGTGCAGTTCGGACCCGGTGTTGGGTGCGTTGACCTTGATCAGACCGGCGTCGAGGTCCCGGATGCAGCGGCGGGCGGCCCGCTCGTCGCACGTGAAGACCGCGGCGGTGAGACCGAACGACGTTGCGTTCGCGAGGTCGATTGCCTCGTCGAGGTCGCGAGCACGCAGGACGGTGGCAACCGGTCCGAACACCTCTTCCCGGCTGATGGTCAGCGCGGTGGTACCGGCGAGCAGCGTCGGGGCCACGAACGCCGCACCCGAAGTGGGAGGTGGTGCAGACCCGAGCAGTTCCGCGCCCTCGGACAGCGCCTGGTCGATTGCGGCCGTCACTTCCTTTGCCGCGCGGGCGGAGACGAGCGGGCCGATCTGCGACTCGGGTGCCAGTCCGTCTCCGACGACCAGTTCCTCGACCAGTGCGACGAGTTCGGGCACGAGGTCGGCGTAGGCTTCGCCGACGGCGATGATCCTCCGTGTCGCCGTGCATTTCTGGCCGCTGCTTCCCATGGCCCCGGCGATCAGGACCGCCGCCGCTTCCCGCGGATCGACGTCGGGAAGCACGATCGCCGCGTTGTGCCCGCCGAGTTCCATCTGAACCTTCGCGCCGCGCGGACCGAGCCGGTGAACGTGACTCCCGAGATCTCCTTCCGCGCCACCAGTTCGGCGCCGATCGTCCCCGGGCCCAGGACCATGTTGACGACGCCGGCCGGAACACCGGCTGCGGCAAGGACTTCGGCGAAGGCAGCGGCCACCGCCACCGTATCGCTGGCCGGTTTCCAGACCACCGTGTTGCCCCACAACAGTGCCGGCGCCAGCTTCCACGCCGGAATCTGCAGCGGGAAATTCCACGGGGTGATCGCGGCGACCACACCGAGCGGTCGGCGGACCGTGCGGATCACCTCGTCGGGATGCGACGAGGGGAAGGTGGCACCGTCGGCGTTCCGCGCCTGCGCCGCGTGGTAGTGCAGGGTCTCCACGGTGGCTCCGACCTCGGCCCGCGATTCGGGCAGCGTCTTGCCCTGCTCGCGGGTCATGAGTTCCGCGACCGCGTCGGCACGCTCGGCGAGGACCTCGGCCGCCCGGCGGAGGACGAGTCCGCGCGCGATGATTCCGCGGTCGTCCCACTCGCGGCGTGCCGACACCGCGGCAGCCACTGCCGCGTCGAGGAGGCGACTGTCGGCCGGATGGTATTCCGCGACAATCGTCTCGTCGGACGGATTCGTCGTCGCTGCGACCGGACCGTCGCCGTCCACCCACTCACCGCCGATCAGGTGGCGGAGACGGTTGTCCGTGTCTGGTGCGGTGAGGTGGTGCTCCACTGCTGACTCCTCGAAGGCCTGGTAATTCGGTGCCCTCAACGCTAGGCCCGGCGACCACGGTGCAGAAGTACCTATTGTCAACCGACTGATAAGTTGCAAGTATCAATCGGGTGGAACTGCGGCAGCTTCGATACTTCGTCACGGTGGCCGAGGAGATGAACTTCAGGCGCGCCGCGGAACGCCTGCACATCGCGCAGCCGGCGCTCAGCCAGCAGATCAGCAAGTTCGAGAAAGAACTGCGCACCACCCTGTTCGAGCGGACGACACGGCGCGTCGAGCTCACCGACGCGGGACGGGTACTCCTGGACGAGGGTAGGCGTGTCCTCGCCGAAGCTGATCACGCGCTCGCCGCGGTGGAACAGGTCGCGCACGGAGAGGTGGGGCTGCTCCGCATCGGTTTCGTCAGTTCCGCGGCACTGCGGATCGTCCCCGCGACCATGCTCGCCCTGCAGCAGGAGTGGCCCGGAGTTCAGGTGGAACTGTCCGAGTCGACGACCGACCGCCAGCTGTCGGCGATCGCGGACGGCATCCTCGACATCGGGCTGGTCCGCGAAGTCGACCGGGCGGACGGCATCGTGGTCCGGCCGCTGACCCGCGAGCCGCTGCTGGTGGCGATGCACTCGTCGCATCCGTTCGCCGCGCGGGAGTCGGTGCGGCTCGTGGAATTGCGCGACGAACGGTTCCTCACGTTTCCGCGCGGCCAGGTGTCGCGACTGTACGACCACATCGCCGCGCTGTGTCATCACGCCGGCTTCCGGCTGGAGGCCGCACAGGAGGCCGTCCAGTTTCCCACTCTCCTGGGGCTGGTGGCGGCGAACACCGGAGTCACCATCGTGCCGGCGAGTCTCCGTGCCCTGCACCTCCCGGACCTGAGGTACGTCGCACTCTCCGACGCCCAGGCGGTGTCGACGGTGTCGGTCGCGTATCGCGCCGACAGGCAACAGATCCCGGCGATCCGGCACTTCCTCGACGTGGCGACCGCGCTCGACCTGTCGGAGGGTTCGGGGTAATCGGGGGTCCGAGGTAGGTGCCGGCTACTCGACGTCGAAGTCGTTCGACGTCCCGGTGAACGGGGTGATCGTTCCCGCCGCGTCCCGGCTGTCGCCGTAGTGCTGCACCCGGTATTGCCCGGCGGGCGTTTCGTCCGGAATGTCCCACGTGATGCGCGCGACCGACCGGTGAGGCTCGGTGCGAGTCCAGTGGTACCTGGTCGACCAGTCGCCGTCGTCGGCGTGCCGTATCCAGCGGTCGCCGCTCAGGCGCTGAATCTCGAGAAACGTTCCCCCACGGCGTGGGTTGTTGTGCGGGTGTCCGGTGACGAACTCGACGGTGACCTGTTGGCCCGGAGTAGTTTTCGACGCCGGCTGGGTAAGGATATCGCCGAAGGCGTGGCCGGCGGGTGGCTCGTCGTGTTCGACACGAGGACCGAAATACGGCTGGAACTGCGACAGGTCGCGAGGTGCCGGGCCGCGCGGGACGTCGCCGCCGGTGCGCAACGCGTCGGCGAGCGTCGCGAATCCCTGCTGGTACGCGGGCAGCGTGTACCGGCCGAAGAGGGTCGACCCACCCTCGTACTGCTGGGCGTCGTACTCCTGCGGGGTGGTGCAGTAACTCGCATACGAATTGGCGTAACCCTGGAAGATCACGTTCTCCAGTGGCACGCCGAGTCGGTCGGCGACGGTGCGGCGGATCCGCAACCCGGCCACGATCGTGAACTCCGCGGGACCGCCCACGACATACAACCCGCCGATGCGCAGGATCTGGATCTTCAGCACGTGCGGAACCCAGCCGTCCGGTGGCAGCAGGCCCACGGCCACCAGCACGAGTTTCGGGGCCTGCGCGTCCTGCAGCCACTGGGGGATCGGGGCATCCATCCCGCCGAGTGCGTCGACGAGCGGGTTGGTGGTGCCCTCGGGGAAGATCGGGATGGCCGGACCGTCCTCGGTGCTGCCGGCGCTCATGGCGGCACCGATGCAGGCGGGTGACGTCCGATATGTTCGGCCGTCGGGCGTGAACTCGCCGCCGACTTCCTGATTCGCCATGTCGAGGTACATGATTCGGCTGTCCACGCCGCCGGTGAGATTCTCGGAGGCCGATGCCCACGCGGTGCGTGCGGCCTCGACCTGCCGCTGCCCGATGATGCGGGTGTTCTCGAATTCGTCGTCGGTGGGTCCGCGGCCGGGCCGGAGGTCGAGGTTGGGGGACATGTCGCCGGTGTTCGTCTGCGGGAACGCGGCGACGAACTGCGGTGTGCCGTCGAGGTAGCGGACGCCCGCGTGGTCGTGCTCCCAGAAGTAGGCGGCCGCGCCCTTGTTGTCACCCGAGATGAGGTGGTTCGTGTCGGTGAGCGACGCGCCGTGGGTCGGGAACCAGTTGATTGCGCCGACGTCCCTGCCGCCCTGCGTGATTCGCAGCACGCGCATCGACGTGTCGATGCCGAACGGGTAGTAGTCCCTGTCCTCGGCGGGGTTGCGGTCGAACGCGATTCGCGAGCGGTTGACGCTGGCGTCGGTGAGTTCGCTGCGGCCGTACGACAGCGAACCGGGCGCGAGGGAATCGTGTGCGGCGGTGATCGCCTCGACGATGCCGCCGACCTCGGCGTCGAACACCTGAGGGTTGTGGCCGAGCACGGCGAGGTTGTACGCGTAGTCGTGGGACGCGCCGCCGCACGCCGCGTGGGAGTGGACGGCCGTGAGCATCACGTTGCGTTCGGTGTAGAGGTCGCCGTAGACCTGCGCGAGCCGGGTGAGCACGGCGTCGTGGACGGACTGGAAGATCATGCAGACGTCGGCGCACACGTACACCACGCGCTGCGCCCCGCCGGATTCGGCAAACACGAACGCCCGGGCGCGAGTTCGCTGATGCAGGCCCTCTGCGCGTTGCTCGAAGCTGGAGTAGCCCATCATCCCGATCTCGGCGACCGGCCCGGTGGCGTCGGAAATGCCGACGCCGACCAGGAATTCGCCGGTGTCGTCGGTGCCGGGATCCGCGGCGGCCCGGCCGGAACCGAGCGTCGCGACCGCCGGAGTCAGGGCTGCGCCCACGAGCACGCTGCGTCGTTTGATCTGCACTACCGATGGTCCTTTCGGCGGCAGCCCCCCCGGGGCACCACGAATTGGTCAAGCGTCCAGAATCGGTATTGGACCGCAGTTCGGTGCTCGGCGCAACCCCACCCCCAGGTGAGTGGCAAAGCGTTCCCGGGTACACTTTGCCACTCACCTGCGGGTCAGACGGGCTGCGCGTCCCCGAACGTCATCCTCAACTCGGGAATTGACGACGTGACGAGCGCCCGCTTCGGCAGTCCCAGCGACCGCAGTTCGTCGGCGATCGGATGGCTCCCCAGTTTCAGTTCCGCGCCTCCCGGCCGGGAGCGGATGCCGGTCGGGCTCATGTCCCAGGTGGTGAATCGGGTCAGTCCGTCGAGGTGTGAATAGGCGGCGAGCGACGTACTCGCGCCCGAACCCGGCACCGGAATGCCCTGTTTGACACTCAACTGGGCGATCAGCCGACCGCCCTGACTCACCGACCCGCGTTTGACGGACCCGGAATGGTCGACGTCGAAATGGGCGAGGACCTTCGGGAAGCCCCAGATGCCGCGGCCGGCGGCCAGGGTGAAGTCGCCGTCGACCGGCAGGTGGTGGATCAGCGCGCCTGCCCGGCCCTGGGCCAGCGCCTTCAGGTCCTGCGGGACCGACGTCCCGGCGGCCCGGTGGTCGCGGACGAGGAATGACACCCCGAATTCGTTGTACGGCCCGAGGTCGCCATCCACGTAGTCGACGAACACCAGCACGCACACACCGCGCCCCGGCCGGAACTGCAGGATCTCGAGTCCGGTGTAGTCGATCAGCGACTGGGCGGCCGCGGTCGGCACCGAATACATCGCCGTGAACGCCGACGCCGCCCGAATTTCCACGGGCATGGCGACCTGCTTGCCCAGAACCTCGTGCGACGTCACGGCGCGACCACCCCGCGCAGGCCGTCGGCACCGAACATGGGCTCGAACATCGACCCGAAATCTGGGCCGCGCCGCAGCATCTGTCCGCCGTCGACGTTGATGATCTGGCCCGTGATCCAGGTGGAGTCGGGGCCGAGGAGGAACTTGGCGAGCGCGGCGATGTCGGTGACCTCGCCGACCCGTGAGATCGGTGTGTTGGCAAGGTAGTCGTCCAGGACGGGTCCGCCGTCGGTGATGAGTGCGACGAGGTCGGTGCGGGTCAGTCCGGGGCGGATGCAGTTGACGCGGACGTTGCTGGCCCCGAGTTCGTCGGCGGCGAGTCGCGTCAGGTTGTCGACGCCCGCCTTCGACGGGCCGTAGGCGCCGAACCAGCGATGGGTGTTGCTGCTCGCGATCGAGGAGATGGTGACGATGGAACCGCCGCCCCCGGCGACCAGCGCGCGGGCGGCGTGCTTGATCGTCAGCATCGTGCCGGTGACGTTGAGGTCGACGGTTCGGCGCCAGGCGTCGACGTCGAGTTGGGTCACGGGCCCCACCGTCTCGTTGCCGCCTGCGCAGGTGACGACGCCGTCGAGTTGCCCGGTGCGTTCGCTCGCCTTCGCGACCGCGCGGACGACGTCGTCCTCGTTGGTGACGTCGGCGGTCACCGTGCCGACCGTCCCCGCGGGGTTGTCGGCGCTGATCTGCTCCGCCGCGCGTGCCAGTTTCTCCTCGTTCCGACCGCAGATCGTGACGTGGACCCCCTCGGACGCCAGCGCGGTGGCGATGCCCAGTCCGATGCCACTGCCGCCGCCGGTAACGAGTACGGACATCTTCGCGAGCCCGCTGCTGCCCTCGTTGGTAACCACGCACACCTCCAGGTAATAGAACTCGTGTCAATTCTCGAGCCGGGGATCTGTGAAAACTGCCGCTATACCACTGCGTCATAGTAGGAACACGTTCTATTATCGGGGCACGAACGGCGGGATTCAATGCGGAGGAGCGTCTCGATGACGGACAGGCCGGAATTCGATCTCATCGACGGACGCTTCTACTCGGGCGAACTCGGTGACCCGCGGCAGGCATACGCCTGGATGCGCGCCCACGAACCGGTGTACCGGGCCGACGGCATCCTCGGCGCCGCGTCGTATGAGGCAGTCCTGGCCGCCGAACGCGATCCGGAGTTGTTCTCGAACGCGGGCGGAATCCGGCCCGGCGTGGGTCCGCTGCCCCAGATGATCGACATGGACGACCCCCAGCACCTGCAGCATCGCCGACTCGTCAACGCCGGCTTCACCCGCAAACAGGTGGAGGCGAAGATCGGCCGGATCCGCGAGATCTGCGACCACCTCATCGACGCCGCGTGCGACAAGGACGAAGTCGATTTCGTGCGCGATCTGGCGGCGCCGCTCCCCATGGCCGTCGTCGGCGACATGCTCGGCGTGCGCCCCCAGGAACGCGACCTGTTCCTGCAGTGGTCCGACGACCTGATGAACGCGCTCGGCAGCAACGCCACCCCGGAAGGACTGCAGGCGCAGGCCAACGCCTACCTGGCGTTCAACGAGTTCACCCTCCGCACCATCGAGGAACGGCGGCAGAACCCGACCGACGACCTCACCAGCATCCTCGTGCACAGCGAAATCGACGGGCACCGGCTGAGCGACGCAGACATCGTCGGCGAAACCCTGCTGATCCTCATCGGCGGCGACGAGACCACCCGGCACGTCCTGAGCGGCGGCATGGAACACCTGCTGCGCCACCCCGAACAGCAGGCACGCCTCGTGAACGACCCCGGCGGCATCCCCACGGCGGTCGAGGAGATGCTGCGCTGGTCGTCGCCGATCAAGAACATGTGCCGCACCGTCACCCGCGACGTCGACTTCTTCGGAACCGGCCTCCGCGAAGGCGAGAAGATGATGCTGCTGTTCGAATCCGCCAACTTCGACGAGGCAGTATTCGAGAACCCCGAGGTGTTCGACACCGAACGGTCCCCGAACCCGCACGTCGCGTTCGGTTTCGGCACCCACTTCTGCCTCGGCAACCAACTCGCCCGGCTCGAAGCGAAGATCATGTTCGAACAACTGCTGTCGCGGCTACCCGACATGATGCTCGTCGACGACACCCCGCTGCGGCGTCGTCCCGCCAACTTCGTGTCCGGGCTCGAGGAGATGCCGGTGAAGGTGTAGGCCCTTCGGGCCCGTGCGCCTTTTTGGTAGCTGGAGCAACCAGAAAGGCGCACGGGCGGCGAAGCCGCCTACTCCGGTGCGTCGATGTTCA
>NZ_WXYH01000007.1:0-27635 GCF_009872365.1 Rhodococcus sp. T7 | reverse complement strand
CCACAACTCACCGTGTCCCGATCGTTCTTTTTGCCCTGCTGGCAAGGGAGAGTCGGATCGGCGGTATCAGGACGGGGGGCAACCCCTGGGCCGGGAAGTTTCTCAGCGAGCGAAGCGAGTACGGGTTGAGAAAGTTCTCGGAGCCTTGTGCCGGCGCTTGCGCCGCCAGGGGTTGTTCCCCGGCCGCCGTCGATCAGGATCGGAAAGCCAGCAGGTCAAAAGAACGATGTTCTTCTCCCAGGGCGGAGCGCAGCGGAGTTCGAATCGGGGGACACCGCAGGTGGCCGAGCCGCCGGGCAGGCGGATCGCCAGCGGAAGACAACTGCGCTCGGTCCCGACACTGACTCCCTGACCGGAGTTATCGATCCGGTGCGGGAGGCGGCCGCTAGGGGGCGGGTGGTTCGGTGATGGCGTCGGCGGTGACGATCATGTCGAGTTCGAGGCTGTTGGTGCCTGCGGCGTCGGTGACATAGACGGTGATCGCGGCTAACCACTGTCCGTCGTGCATTTGCAGCCAGTGCGTTTGCAATGCCGGCCGCAGCCCTGCGAGGTAGATCGACGAACTCTTCACTCGCAAGCTGACGTAGTCGGCCCGGGCCGCTCCCCCACGTCCGAGCGGCAACGCCTTTCCGATGTCGACCTGAACTGCTCGGGGCGGATCGAAGGTCCTGATGACGGGGTGCTCCGGCCAGCGTTCGGTCCAGCTGTCGGTGTTGATCACAGCGCGGCTCGCAGTGGTGCGTGTTCCGCGGTCTGAGCATCGGTGTCGGCGCGCCAGGTGACCGAACCGGAGTCGCTGCGGATCTCCATCCGACTCGTCCGGCGTTGGAACCCTTTCCCGGCGGCCGCGACGTCGAGCTGCACCGCGGTGAGGCGTCCGTGCCGGTCGCCGAGACCGGAGTATCCGGTGACCTGGGATTCGATGCGCAGGTCCACCCCGTCCCAGTGGCCCTCGGTCACCAGCAGGACGGCACCCTTCGACCGTGCCCGGGCCACGACTGCCCTCGCCCTCGATGGGGTGACGGCGGCACCCGAAAGCCCGAGTATTACGAGGTCAACGCCGTCGAGGAGGATAGCTGCGACCTCGACCGCGGAGTCCTTCGGCTCGGGAACCACCGCTATCCGGGACAGGTCGGCACCTTGCTCGACAGCGGCGAGCAGACTGAGATTCGGCAGTCCGATCACGGCCGCGTGCGAGCCGCCGGCCGTGACCGATGCGAGGAGTCCGATCAGCACCGCGGTCGCACCGGAGACGCTGACAACGGTGCCGCGGGTGAGTCCTCCGCGCGGGAGAAGCTCCGCGATCGGCGAAGGCGCGGGCAACGTTCGCATCGTTGTTGTTGTTTGCGCGGCCACAATCGGCATCGGCTCATCGACGGTGCGCAGCATCACCGCTGGTGTGGCCGGTGACGAACTATCGGCTCGGGCGGGTATGGACGCCATCTTCCGGCGTAGCTGGTCGAGTTTCTCGGCCTTGGTGGCCGCACCAGATGCGGGCGCGCCGGGCAGGTTGCTCATCCTCGCCCCGCTTCCGCACTCAAGAAAACCACTACTGACATCCCAGTCTAGTCGAACGTACGTTCGACGCGACTATTCGTGTAGCCAGTAGGCCTTTGCGGGCCGGTCCACGTCCCGCGCGACGCTTATCCCTGCACGTCAACGGCGTGCCAGCCTGATGTCATTTTGCTGGAGGCTTGTTTGTCGGTAGGGCGGTTTATGGTTCCTTCTGCGACGAGCAACAGGTCGCTGCACACTGACCAGACCGGCGATCTTTGCCGGTCCTGATCTGCGGATTTTCCTCAGATCGGTTGCGCAGCGGCCTGTTTCCGTTGTTGAGCGGCTTGATTGGGTGACCTTCCCGCCGCTTCCCTCCCTCCGTGGCGACCCAATTCTCGCCATTTCAGCTGGTAAAATAGGGTTTCGCACAGCCGATGGGGGAGATTTCTTGACTCGTAGTGAAGCGCACCGCTGCCACGACGTCTCTGAGGAATTCAATGTCGAGGAAAGCTGGCCAGAGCTGTTCGCGCCGCTCGACAAGATTCAGCGTCGCGCAGTCGTGCAGTCGTTGGCCAGTGCATGGCACGAGGGCTGGACGCCGAACCGTAGGGACGTCGAGAATCTAACCGATCGTGCTCGCGGGGCGATCGACCGTGCGGAGTATCGGCGGCGCTCTCACGACCGGTGAGATGGTGATCGACGGGACTTACGACAGTGGCTGGCGGGCCGCGTCGCGGTGTTTGGTGAGTAGCCGGTCCCAAATCTCATCGGGCAGGTTGGCGGGCGCGGTGTCCCAGTCTTCGTGATGAATGTCGGCGTGGAGGCCACCGAGGTTATGCGTGGCCGCCGTCGCGCCGCGGTTGAGTGCCTCGGAAGCGATCGCACTGAGGCGATCAGGGCGGTGGGACACGATGAGGTCCTTCCTCTCATTTTTTGGTGTCCAATCGCCGGTCGGTGATGGTTTCGTATGCGCTCAGATCACCGTCGAGTACCTGTACCTGCGCCTGAACGACGACGCGGAGGGCCTCGGCATCCCGAGCGAGCCTGTTGAGCGCATCGGCGGCGATCACGTCTGAGCCGGTCTGCCTGACGAGTTCAGCGAGGTCGGGGTTGACCATGAGGGAACGCTCGAGGCCGCGTAGGGCCTCGTATTCGTCGTTGAGTGTGTGGAGTTCATCGGCATACCGGTACAGGGCGGCGACCCGTTCGATCAGCGACGCCAGCACCTGGTCGAGGATCTGTTCGTCGCTACTGCGTTGCTCCCGCGCACGCTCCGCCGCCTCGGTATCGCCGGCGGGGGCGGGCCCGAGAGCGGCCCGGATACCGCTGATCCGGGTGGCGTGCTCAATGACCTGGGCGGCTTCGGCGGCAGGGTCGAGACGGATGCGGTGAAGTGCCAGGATCTCGGATTGCCATACGGGATATGTCTCGATCGTGTGGGAGAGGGACACAGCGACCTGAGCGAGGCGGTGTTCTCGTGATCCGGCCTCCGGGGCGGCGGCGCGGAAGGAGGCGCGCTCGAGGGCGATGTAGTCCGTGCTCGTCAGATCGAGTGTTTCCCACGCACGAAGCTGCGCAGTACCCAGCATCAGTACCAGCAGAATTGCCACGATGAGTCCTGGCCATACGCCGCCCAGGAACGCAACCACGCTGACACCTGCCGCTGCGCATACCGGCCCCGGGCGCACCACGAGTCCGGGAACGGCGTAGAAGTCGAATGGCCGCCACCCCACGAGCGCGTCATCGACCGTGGTCCGGCGATTCCTCGGTGCAGGTTCGAGGGCGCCGTCGAATGGCAGTGCCTTGCGCAACTCGAGCGCCTGTCGTTCAGTCATTCCCCAATGCAGTGGGCGGTCTGCAGCAACGCCCGACGCAGCCTCGATCGGGTATTTCGCTAGGAATTCGGAGCGTTCGCGTTCGTCGAATGCTGCGATCGCTGATGCACCGTGGGCGTGGATCGGATTGGGGAGGCCGGCTGCGCTGCGGGCGGCGAGCTTCTTCCTGATGTGCGCTGGCAAGTGATCGCGGTTGATCTCCCATTGAAGTGGCAGCTCGACGTCCCCGTCCGGTTGTCGGTCGACCAGCTCGGTGACCTTGGCCATCGACAGCTCTTCACGGTCGGTGCCGCCTCGTCCACTCGTGTTGTCGCCTATCTGCTCGATCATCGTGCGATTGACCATCTGTGTCAGCTCTCTTTGGCATTCGCGGCCACGGGTGTGCGCGTTTGTGGCGGTCGGTCGATGAAAGTTGCGCGACTGTTCTCACCGCTCACTGACGTCGCCGAGCATCCGGACGTGATGCAATACGGTGCCGTCGGCGTCGTAGGCGGTCGAGACGCCGGTCACCGGATCATGTTCGATCACGGTTCGCGGCCCGAATCTGGTGCGGAGCAACTCGACACCGACAGGCTCGATCGCCTCCGCACCCGCACCGCGCCAGAGCCCCACGGCAGCCAGGAGCAGCATCGCAACGAGGCACGCGATCGCTGCGCCGGTCGCCGCCGTCAGGGCACCCCCGATGAGCGCGATCGGAAGCAAGACAATCAGCGCCAATCCGAGCGACTGCCAGCCCACCGCGGCGTCAATGGCAGGTACAGCGATCTGGTCCGCGAAGACGCGGAGCGGGAAGGTCGAGGCCGTCAGAATTACTGCGCCCAGGAACAACCACGGTCCCGGAGATGTCGTGCGCTGAGGGCGCAGGATGCGATACGGCCGACCGTTCCCTCGCCTGGTCGTGACCCGTCGGATAGTGAAGGCGCAGACAGCAATCAGGAGTACGTGAGTGGCGACAGCGAGAACCTTGTGGGTGACCGAGATGTCATCGGAGGTGATCGCGGCGTAGAGCATGATACCGGCGGCGACAGACGCCAGGACAAGCCCCCATTCGCGAACCTTCCACGGATTCCTCGAAAGGTGCGCGATCGGGCCGCCGAGCAGTCCGCCGGCGAGCATAACCCCCGCTCCGATCATGGATGCACTGCCCATCTTTCATCTCCCCCTCTGTGGCCACCCGCCTGGCGGGCCGTGATGTTTCCTGTTGATCGGGCTGTTGCGCGATGGTCTCACCCACCCCCGACGTGCTACTTCGTCACTGTTCCTCCACCTCCGGTGGGTGCGTGCAGCACGCCAGCCTCAGGTTCCGCTCTTGTTTCTCCCGGCGGCTGATCCGCGGATCTCGGCGAGTTCGCCACGGAGTTCCTCGATACGCTCTTTGGCGGCGTCGGTTTGAGTGCGGGCGGCCGCGAGTTCCGCTCGTGAGGTGGCCAGTTCGTCTCGGTAGTCGTCGGCACGGGTGCGCTCTGCCGTGATCGCGGCACGCGCGTCGGTGAGATCGGATTCGAGTCGGCCGAGCGTCGCCTCGGCGGCCGCGGCCGCCCGCTCGGCATCACCGCGGACCGCACTGATTTCGGCCCCGAGTTCGATGACCCGGTTCCGGAGTCCTTCGATGATGCGCTGCTGTTCGGCCACCTTTTCCTGATGCTCGGTTTCGGCGGTGGCCATCTGCTGCCGCCACCGCTCGAGTACCTCGGTGTGTTCGGCGGCGAGGTCGGCCAATTCCTGCTGATGCGCGAGGCGCAGGGTATGGAGCTGCTCGTCGTGGTCGCGGCGGGCGTCAGCTAATGCCGACGCCGCCTGTGCGGTTTCCGCTTCGGCGGCCTGAGCTGCGGCGTCGGCGTTGGCGCGGTCATCGAGAGCGGCCGCGAGTTGTTCTCGCAGGTCTTCGATCTCCTGCGCCGCGTCGGCCCGCGCCTTGTCGGCAGTGACCTGGGCGCGGCGCAGGTAGGAATCGAGGGCGGCCGGGTCACCGAGGATGCCGACGGCGCCGGTGATCTGCTCGGCGATCGCGGACAGCTTCGCCACCGCCCCGCCGGCTTCCTGCTGCAACCGCGGCAACACCTGGGCCAGCGCGGTAGCGGCCTCCGCCGGGTCGGTCGGCACCGTCTCCGCGGCCGCCGCCGACGCCGCGGATTCCTTCTGCCGTTCCCGGTAGGCCCGGACCCGGTCCGCGTCCGACGCGTACACCCGGGGCCGACCCGGCTTGTTCTCACCCATAACGACTCCCTCACACCAACGTGAATCACATCGTATCATAACGTTTCGTTAATTTCGTTTCGTTTCGTTTCGTTATTGATACGTATTTAAACTATGGAAGGTGATCCGCTTGCTGGCCGGGCGGCGGACCCTGCGACCGGGACGGGACCTTGTCTCTCCCTGGCTTCATCTCGCGCAGGAAAAGTTCAGGGGACAATCAGCGGATGGGCGATGCTCACCGTGGGCTGATTGCGCCGATGTTGGCGACCTTGGGCACTCCGCCCGCGGGTGGAGCCGGTGAGTCGTGGGCGGCGGAAATCAAGTACGACGGCTGCCGACTGCTGGCCTCTACCGGCGGCCGGGCCGATCCGGTTCTGTGGTCCCGAAATCTGAACGTGGTGACGTCGTCGTATCCGGAACTCGTCGAGGCCTTGGCCGACGCGTTCGGCGGCCGCCGAAGGGTGGTGCTCGACGGGGAGGTCGTCGCATTGGCAGCCGATGGCCGGCCCTCCTTCGGCCGTTTGCAACGCCGCCTGAATGTGGTGCGCCCATCTGCGGTGCTGCGCCGCCAGGTCACGGTCAACTTTTTCGTCTTCGACCTGCTTGTTCTCGACGGCAAGGATGTGATGTCGGTGCCGTATCTCGATCGCCGGTCGGCACTCGCCGAGCTCGCCCCCTCGCACGGTGCGGGTCTGCCGGTGCAGGCACCTCCGCATTGGCTGGGCCTGAGTGCGGACACCATGCTCGGTGTGGCCCGTGAGACCGGGATGGAGGGGTGCGTTTTCAAGAAAATCTCATCGATCTACCTGCCGGGCAAGCGGACGCGGTCATGGGTGAAAACACTCGTCAGACAAAGAACGTCCGCCGTCGTCATCGGCTGGATCGCGGGCGGTGGGGCACAGCGGAACGTGGTCGGCTCTCTCGTCCTGGGCGCCTATGACACCGAGGGGGTCTTGAGGCACATCGGTCACGTCGGGACCGGATTCACTGCATCGATGCGCCGGCAACTGCGCGACCAACTCGCGACACTCGAGCGCCCGACAAGCCCCCTTCCCACCGCGTCAGCACATACTGACGCCCCTCGTGGTGTGTCTTGGGTCGAACCTCTGGTTGTCGTCGACATCGAATTCCGCGAGTTCAGCCAGGGTGGCGGCCTGAGACACTCCTCGTTCAAAGGGCAGCGATCAGACATCCCGCCCGAGGACGCAACCCTGCCCGACCAGCGCTGACGGGAGCCATCAGTCCAGAACCGCCGCTGGTGAGTTTGGGAGAATGAGGACCCCGAGCTATTGGATCACGTGGAAGTCGGGGAGAGAGTTAGGCATGGCGTATGACTGAGAATCCGGCAACCCCCGCTGCTGTGACGATCGGCGACACGGTACGGCTTCACCCTCAAGGGGTCTCGCGGTTCAAGATCCTCGACATCGAGGACGGCCGAGCACTCATCGAGGCCGTGGTGCAAAGCCCAGGCACCTACCCGTTCAGCGTCCAGGTGAAATATCTCGTCCCCGCCGATTCCTAGCGGCCCCACACGCCCGGATCAGGCCTGTCTGTCACGCGCCCTGGCCATCCGATCAGCCAAGCGGCGCACCGCCCGCTCGTCGGGGATACCGACCATCCTGGCGCGCTCGTGGGCCGCAAGGAACGCCGTGACCTCTGCTTCCCCCCGTTGGCGGTCTCGGTGCTGGAACGCTCGGCGCGCCTCGGCCAGGTCCTCGAGGACCAACCACTGGAAGCGATCTAGATTGGCGTCGATCTCGGCCATCCGCGCCCGCTGTGATCGAACCTCGCGCCACCGGTCGGCCAGGGACGCCCCGGAGAGCAGCGCATCGACGACAACACCGCGGAACTCGCTGATCACGGAGCAACCGCTCCCTCATCACCGACCACGCTGGACACAGTCCGCCCACTTCGCTTCTGGTCTTCCCGCAAGGTCGTGCGGGCGAGCATCTGCTCCATCTGGGGCCACCCGAACCGGAGATCGGCTGCGATCATCCCCGCGCGGGTATCCAAGTCAGGCTCGAACGCAGTGAAGACCACCCTCGCCGCCGGTGCGAGAACATCGCGTTCAACGGCGTGCACGGTCTCATAAGGCCACCGTTCCTCGCTGCCAGCGGTGTCGGGCTCTCCGAACAGCTCGGTCAGTCGGTGCCGAACGTAACCGAGCTGTTCGAGTTCGGTCGCGGTGTAAAACTCGGTCAAGGCTCCCCCTGGTGCGTTGTTGTCGTTTCCCGCTCTGACTGTTTGACGACCGTCTTGGTCTTACAACAGTAATGATGACGTCGTAAGCGGCGGGCTCCTTGCCGCGAGCCGACGGGAGTCGGGCGACAGCCGGTGGGTCGAACTGGTTCGTCGTAAGGTCGATTCGGATCGGCACGGCGCAACGCGAGCGACCTCGGAAGAGGCCGAATTGATCAGCCGAACACAGGGGGCACACGATTATGATTGCTCACAACGAGGGTGACGTCGGTTCACTGCCACTGGCTCCCCGGAACCCGCTGCCGTTTCGGCAGCGGCTGAAGGCAGTCAGGGAGTACCACATCGGGCAGGAATTGCTGCGCGAGACCGGTGGGCCCGTGAGCAGGGTAACCCTTGGCCCGAAATGGCTGAACGAGCCGATTGTGTGGGTCACCTCGCCGATGGGGGCTCGCGACGTCCTGGGACGCAAAGATACTGCGTGCGACAGGACCGCGGTTCACCGGGAAATGCGGCACCTGATGGGCGACAACATCGTCGACCTCCCGAACGAGCCGTGGCTTTCGCGCAAGCGGACCTTGCAACCGCTGTTCACCAAGCAGCGTGTGCGCACCTTCGGTGGCCACATGTCCCAGGCCGCGGCGATGGTTGCCGACGGGTGGGGAGACAACGCCGAAATCGATCTGGACGCCGAGTGTCGGCGGCTGACCATGCGGGCACTGGGCCGCTCGGTCCTCGGAACTGACCTCGATAAACGGGCCGACGCGTTCGCTGAGCCACTGCGTATCGCTCTGTCGCATATCGCTGATCGTGGGATGCGGCCGGTGCGCGCACCGCGATGGCTCCCCACGCCTGCGCGTCGGCGCGCGTGGGCAGCGGATGCGGCCATGCACCGGCTCTCGGACGAGATCCTTCAGGTGTGCCGCGCAGACCCGACCCGAGACGCGCCGCTCGTCCATGCGCTGATCGGGGCCACGGACCCGGATACCGGGCGGGAACTGTCCGACCAGGACATCGGCAACGACCTGATCGCCTTCGCGGCAGGCGGCTACGACACCACCGCGACGACCCTCGCCTACGCGCTATGGGCGCTGGGACACCATCGCGACCAGCAGAACAAGGTCGCCGCCGAGGCGGCCAGCATCGGCGCTCGGGAACTGACCCCCGACGACGTCCCCCAGCTCGGGTACACCGTGCAGGTGCTACACGAGGCGATGCGACTGTGCCCGCCAGTCGCCGTCGCCGGGCGCACGGCCATGCAGGACATCGAGGTCGCCGGCTACCGAGTCGAGGCCGGCAGCATGGTGTTGGTCGGCATCTACGCCATGCACCGCGATCCCGCCCTCTGGGAGAACCCCCTGGTCTTCGATCCGGACCGATTCAACGTCGAGAACTCCCGCGGCCGCGACCGATGGCAATACATCCCGTTCGGCGGCGGCCCACGGTCCTGCATCGGCGACCACTTCGCGATGCTCGAAGCCACACTCGCGCTGGCCACCATCATCCGAACAATTGAAATCCGATCCCTGCAGGACGACTTTCCCCTGGCGGTCCCGTTCACCACCGTCGCCGCGGCGCCGATCCAGGCACATGTACGCGCGCGAAACTGACGTCGATCTGTGAGCAACCGGCCTGCGCCCCGGGCACCGGGATGCGCAAGCCGTGGTCAGGAATGGCCCTCTGACGCGCTCGGCTTCAGCAAATCCTCACCGTTGTTCCTGACGTTGTTGACGGCCTTGGACACCGGATAGGTGTCCAAGCTGCCCGGTTGCGGTGGCGCCATCAAGGATCGGGCGTAGTCGACGTCGGTGTTCGTCGGGTCGAGCCAGTCCGCCCAATTCTCCTGGGCCACACTCATCGGCATCCGATCGTGAATATGTCCCACGTCGTCGGTTGCATCGGTGGTGATGACTGCGAACGTGACCACCCAGGCGTCCGGGTCGTCGTCGGGGGCGTCGGGGTTACGCCAGAAGTCGAAGATGCCAGCCAACGGGAGAATGCCACCGTCGGTCGGATGGATGTAGTACGGCTGCTTGAGCGGTTTCCCGGACTTGCCGACCTCGTCGGTCGGGAACCACTCGTAGAACCCCGAAACCGGCACAATCCCGCGCCGCGATCTGAAACACTGCCTGTACGCGGGCTTTTCGTGCACGGTCTCCGCGCGAGCATTGATCATGCGTGAGCCGATCTTCGGATCCTTGGTCCAGAATGGCGTCAAACCCCATTTGAGGTTGCGTAACTGTCGCTGGGGCTTCTCGCCGCCGGCGTCCTTCGGTACACGTGCGATCACGACCGGTGAGGTCTTCGTTGGCGCGACGTTGTAGTCCGCCGCCATCTCAGGGTCGGCCCGCTCGAGTTCGATCTCGAAAGTCTCGAGCAGCGTCGCCCTGCTCGTCGTCGATGCGTAGCGACCACACATACCGACAGCGTGCCACGACTCACCGACGAGTCGAGTGAAGCCAACAGTCGGGCGCCGTGGAAACCCTCTGCTCGAGCTCCGCTTGGATGCGGCCTTGGGATGGACGACTCGCACCCATGCTCCACACTGTAAGTCTTCCGCTGATAAATGCGACGTTTTCCCAGCGCGCCTCAACATATCCAAGCTTCTCAATCTGGAACAATGCACGAACCGGATGGCGGACGCGGAGCCTGGAGGCGAAATGAGTAGATATTACAAAAGCGGTACATATCGTCAACTATGGACATTGTCGGGCAATCAGTGCGCGTACCACTACGGAAAAGACAATTGTCGCCACGCTCTCATCGACGAGAACGGGGCATTCAACGGAGAAATAGCTCATATCGTGGGCGAAAGCGACAATGGCCCACGCGCGGAGAAATCCTGGTCTGATGACATGCGAAACGCTCCTTCCAATCTGATGATCATGTGTGGATATCACCACTCAATGATCGACAAGCGGCAAAATTGGAGCACTTACACCGTTCAACGCCTTCGAGACATGAAACGGCAACACGAGGAGAAGTATAGGAACGGCATATCGCAGTTATGGGAGACGATGGAACGGCAGGCAAGAATGCCGATCGACGTAACTGCGCAGTTCATTGGCGAACAGGCACCGAATATAGCTCGTTTGGTACAAATTCTCGAATTGCCCGAGGACGACGCAGTGGAGAAAGAGTACAACGAGCAATACATGCTTGCTGTCAATAAACTTCAAGAGGTACTTTCGAAAATACCCCTGCGAGTCCGATCCACTCTGGCAATAATTTTGAAGTACGGCACGGGCGATCCTATAGAGATCAGCTGGCATGAGCTTACGGCGCACACGGTGAACTACGATGATTCCAATGTTCGCGACATTCAGGAGGATGTCAGGGTGTTAAACAAGAACGGAATCGCCACCGGGCCCTACGAAAACATTGATGATGTACTCATGATCTCGCTGAGAGAACCGCGTGTTTTCATAAGCGATACGGCAGTTAGATGGGACGATTATCCAGGCGAACTCGGATATTCGAAAAATAGGGACGAAGAGGTAGTCGCAGGTTATGGCTTTTGGCGGGGCCTTAAGGAAATCGTCGACGGAGACGATGAGCTACTCAGGGAGATGATCCACGGCGCAGACTTCACAGCACTAAGCGGCAGCGGCGGTGAGTGAGTGGGCGTGTGAGTCGCGTACGCCGTCGGCTCGGGAGTGTTCGACCGTACCGGGTTTTCCGCAGCCTATGCCTACGAGGCAAAACGGCCTGAACGCCGTTCTGCGTCCACCAGGTCCGGTTTAGCCAAGGCAATACCGGAAACGTGCAGATGGCGCGGAGGGTGTGTGGTTGATCAGTCGGGTTGTGTGCGGCGACGCGCCTGGCGGCGGACGTGGCGTGCCATGAGATGCGCTCTGTTCTTTTCGCTGCGGAAGATCTCTCTGTTCACCGCCTGCTCGATCATGCCCGGGGCCTCGAGCACACGCTCCGCGGCCAGACGCATCAACTCGGCACGATCGGACCCCACTCGTGCGGCCAACCCGTCGAGGCTGTCCCGCAGCGGGGCGTCGAAGTGCACATTCACCCTGGCGGGGAAGATCTCGGGCCGAAGATCGCGCAACGGTGCGATGGTCTCCAGGTCCGTGGCGAGGTCACCGGGCTTATCGAGCAGGCGACGAAGAGCAACCCGAAGAAGCGCGGTGCCCAAGCTTGTCCCGTGCCGGCCGGCGAGGCGCCAGATCTGTTGCTTGGCCGATGGGTTGACCATCACCTCGACCTTCTCGGACAGTCCGGTCCACTCGGCCTCGCGGAGCATCGGATGTTTGTAGCGTCCGGGGGTTTCCAGGAACCGGTGCAGGGCAATCCGCACGAGTGCGCTGACCGTGGTGTCGTACTCGACGGCCAACGCCGTGAACTTCTGGACGGTGTCCGGTTCCAGTTTGAGCGTGAGCATGACCAGCGGAATCGCCCGCCGCACTGCCGAGAGTCGCCGCGCTTCCTCGAGACGGTTGCGGACGGCTTTGGGCTGGGTGACCAGTCGTCGGCAGGCGACACGGATCAGCGCCCCGAACCGGCGAGGACCGAGGCCCTCGGCCATCTCGTCGAGTCGGTGTTTGGTCTCCGGGTCGAAGCGCAGCGCGATCGGATCGCCCACCGGGATCCGCCCTGGCCTCGACTCAGTCATTTATCGCTCTTCTCGTCCGCCGATGCGCATAGTTGTGCCCCGGCATCGGTGACGCCGGGGCACAGGGGTGTTCCGGGAACATGAATGGGGGGATGCACCAGAACGAATTCGAGTCTACGGATCGCCACCGACAGGGGAGCCGCGCGGCCGCAACGGGCCAGTCGGCAAAGTACCTCGTGGATCCGCTGCCGAACACGGACTTTCCAGTGAAGTGCGGACATCATGCTCAACCGAGCCCGGTCGGCACCACTGGCATCCGACTGGAGGAAGACAAGGTCTACGAGCGACCTTAGGCAAAGGCGAGGCGAGGCGAGGCGACTACAAACTAGCCAAAGACCGGGCTGACAATAGTCGATTCGTCTCCGAACCCGCCCGAACAGCACATTCACGAACTCACGGGCGTCGAGAACCAATGTCGAAAACTGTGTCGAGAAACCTCGCGTCTGGGTATTGTCGTCACAATGCTGATCGGTTACGCCCGCGTCTCCAGTGCAGACCCCGACCACCAGATCGATGCGCTGGTCCGCGCCGGGGTGGCCGCCGAGAACATTCACGTCGATCATGCGGGCGGAGCGAAGACGTCACGCCCCCAGCTCGACCTGGTACTGGCACGGCTACGCGAGGGCGACATCCTGGTGATCACCCGACTCGACCGGCTCGGACGGTCGGTGCTGCACCTGGTCACCCTCGGCGCCGAGCTACGTGAGCGCGGCATCGGCCTGAAGGTGCTCGAGCAGGGCATCGACACCGCCACCGCCGAGGGCCACGCCATGTTCGGCATGCTGTCGGTCCTCGCCGATCTCCAGCGCGAGCTGACCGTGGCCAACACCCGAGACGGGCTGGCCGCCGCCCGCGCCCGCGGCCGTAAGGGCGGCCGGCCCTCGAAGCTCAGCCCGGACCAGATCGAACTCGCTCAACGCCTCTACGACGCCGGCGAGCACACCGTCGCCCAGATCGCGGGCATGCTGAAGGTGCCGCGCACCACCGTCTATGGGCATCTGAACACCCGCCGGAGGGACAGCGCACCGGCCGCGCAGGAGAGCGCCGTGGTCGCCGATCCACCTGTCCGCCCGTCTCGGACGTGCCCATCCTGCGGATATGAGCCGACCACTCGCGCCGAGGCGGCACACCAACGTGCCGACCTCGCGGTGACCTGGCTCCACGCCGACCCCCACCACCGGGGGAGAGTTATCAGCCTGCACCACTGTCGGCATTGCGAACCCGGGCAACCGGCATTCGACATCGCCTGCAGCGTCTGCGGCGACGGACCCATCCTCGCCGGCGCGCTCGCCGAGCAAGCGAAGAACGGCAACCTGACCGAGCCCGTTCGACGATGGCTCACGGCAGCGGAATGGGCAGTTACCCCGGATCTCTTCTGTCCGGGCCACGCATATGCCGCGGACGGACCCGAGGCGACCACGCTGGCCTACCTGGTGCCCCCAAGCCGAACTGGCCGCCACTGGGACCATACCGTTGAAATGTCGCGATAGCTGTGCCGCCGCGGGGCTGCGGTAAGGCAGCTATGGCGGCTTCCGCGACGAGCAACAGGTCACCGACATGCTGCGCAACATGCTCGACGAACGCTCAGATCGTGGACGACCGAGGAACTGAACGGCCCGCTCCCCCAACGATTTTCATTAGCCGATAAGTGTTATTACGTCAACTAAACTATTCTGTATTGCATCTGATGAATCATCAGCACGCAGCCAGCGCCCGCGCACGCAAGTCGATGTCCCCGTAGATCGGTGTAGGCGGCGTCGAAGGCGGCCAGATCGAGGCCGAGGTCGGCGGCGTATCCGCGGAATACCTCGCAGGGAACCACCGGCTCTCTCGATCGCGGCAACCGAAATAGTTGGTTCAACCGGTGGGTCAGTTGCCGAACTCGGACCAGATCGACGCTGACGAACGGGAACCTCCGACATCGGCTCCGGCAGCGTGGGGTGGTGGGCCACGTGCCGTAGACGGTCCACCGCGCCCGGGGCGCCGGGGCGCCGCCGGACCACACGCCGAGATGTGTCCGGCCTCACAGAGGTTGACTTCGGTAGCCCGAACATTTTTACTAAGACAGCCAATCAGGCAAGGGCAGCCTTAACTACACCCTGTGAAGAGGCTGTGAGGACCGAGAGGAGCCGTCGTGAATCCCGCACTGCGTTCGCCGAGATCGGCTCGACCTCACCGGTGCACCCCGCACCATGTCCGAAAGGCCTGCACAGCACACCAGAAGGTGGATCCGGTGGTGCGGTAGCCCCCGCACACTGACCACTGATCGAGGGATAGGCGTCCGGGGCAGCGCGCGCCACCCACCGCACCGATATCGGTGCGGATTTCTGTTCGCGCACTCGTACCAGAACCGGACTCACCGATGCACAACCCTTCCCGCGCTCCCACAGCTTCCGACGCGGTCACGTCGGCGACCGCGCCGACTCTCCGCTGCTCTCTCACCCCGCTTCCCTCCCCGCGGCGACGCGCGGACGCCGTCCTCTGGGGTGAGCACCGCGGCACCCCAGCGCGGCCAGCCGACGGCACACGGCCGACTCTGTTCGCGAACGAACCGGATCGACCCCTGGCACTTAACGATTCGTGGTGGATTATTGCGCTCGCCGGCATCCTTGCCGCGGCGTTCGTGGCCGCGGCGGCGTGGATATCCATCCATGTCACCGTCGATCCGGTGCTCCACACTGCGGCGTTGTTCGTGCACCTCGCATCGCTGGTGCTCGGGTTCGGTGGCGTCCTGATCGCCGACTATCTGGTGCTGGTCTGGGTATCGGGCCGCTCGACCCTCACTGAGGCGATCACCGGAGCACACCGCCTGCATCTGCCGATCTGGACCGGGCTGGCCGGGCTGGTCGCCAGCGGCGCCCTGCTCGAACCGAACCTCGCCTCGACCCTGACCCGGGTCAAGATCGCCTGCGTGCTGATCCTGACCCTCAACGGCCTGCAGGCACTGATCCTGAGTCGCCGCATGGCCCGCGCCGACACCGGCACCCTCGCACCGGCACTGACCCTCTGGGGTGCGGCCACCGCGTCGATCTCCCAGATCTGCTGGTGGTCAGCGGTCTGGATCGGCTTCTGGAACGCCGAACACTGACCTTTCTCGACGCCATCGAAGACAACACCTACGACACCCACTCCTGCTTGCCCGGTCAGGACGCGAACGCGTGCACCGGAATCCCGAAAGGATCTGTCATGCAACGACCTAAACCCCACCGTGTCGCCGCGGCCTGTGCGGCGCCACTCGCCGCCCTACTGCTCGGCGCCACCGGATGCAGCCCCGCCGCCCCGGCCGCCGATACCGAGACGCTGCCCGGCAACCGCTATGCCGCCACGACACTCGTGGCGAGCAACGACTCCTACGGTGCCGCGGCCACGGTCCCCGAGATGGTGAACGCCTGGGGCGTCGCGATCCGCCCGCAGGGCGATGGAGGGCACTTCTGGGTCGGGGCCGGCGGGACGTCGTTCGAATTCGTCGGCGACGTGAGCGCCTCCCCCGACCCGGCGCTGCGACCATTGCACCAGGACGGACTGCACGAGGTCACCGTCCCCGGCGCCGACTCCGACACCTCCGACACCGGCGGTGGGAAGGTCACCGGGGTGGCGTTCAACCCCGCCCCCCTGGCCTCCGACAGCTTCGCCGTCACCGGACAACCCGTCGACGTGCACGGGCACCCGGAAATGCTCGCCGGGTCCTCCCGATTCCTCTTCGCCACCGACACCGGCCGCATCGCCGGCTGGACCGAACAAGGCACCGGCGGCCGAATCGTCCGCCACGACGGGCCCGCACTGCAGACGTTCGACGGCGGCCCAGCGGGAATGAGTTTCTTCGGCCTCGCGCTCGCCCCGGGCCGCGACGACACGTTGTGGGCGGCCGACTTCGGCGCCGACCCGCAGATTCGGCAGTTCGACAAGTTCTGGCGCCCGGTACCGACACAGGGATTCGTCAACCCGTTCGCCACCGGCGACCCGGTCGATCCGGCCGACCCGGGGTCGGGCAAGCGGGCCCGGCCGGGAGATCCCGCCCCGTTCAACCTCGTCACCTCCGGTGACCGTGTGTTCGTCACCTACGCCGTCACCAAGGCCGCCGAGGACTCCGCCGACGGCAGCGAATTCGATGCGGGCGAGGAGGACTCGCTTGATGCCGAGCAGGAGGCCGCGGCCGGCGACCGCCCGGACCGCGGCAAGGTCGCCGAGTTCGACCGGGCCGGCAATCTCGTGCGGGTGCTCGACGACGGTGGCCGCCTCAACGCACCGTGGGGCGTGGCCGTCGCACCGGCCGACTTCGGGGCGCTCAGCGGCAGCATCCTGGTCGGCAACTTCGGGGGCGCCGGACGCATCGCCGCGTTCGACGACACCACCGGGGCCTTCATCGACTACATCCGCGACGAATCCGGCGCCGTTCTCGGGGTGGAGGGACTGTGGGGTCTGCTATTCGGCAACGGGGAAAGCCTCGGCGACAGCAACTCGCTCTACTTCACCGCCGGCCCCGCCGACGAGAAGGACGGCGTCTTCGGCCGCCTCCGTGCCGCGAACTGAACACCGGAGCGACACCATGACCCGAGGTCTCGGACTTCGCATAGGAACGGCGCACGCGGTCGCTGCGATCGGGCCGGACGACGCCGGCCGCATCGACTCGGTCCTCACGCGCCGGTCGACACTGACGTTCGGCCCGGACTCGGCCGTGCGCCTGGGCGATCCACCCGACGGCGCCATGGTGCTCGCCGAGTTCGCGCACCGAATCGGGGAGGTCCTCGTCGCGGGCGACGGGCACCGCTACATCGGGCAGGACCTTGTCGCCGTCGCCGTGCACTGTCTGGTCGCCGAGACGAACCTCCCCACCGACACCCCCGCCGTGCTGACATACCCCGCGGTTTACACCACCGAAGCCGTGCGCGACCTCCGCCGCGCGCTCGACCGGGCCGGGCTGGCCGGGGTCGGGCTCGTTCCCGAACCCGTCGCCGCGCTCGCCTGGTACGAGGCCGAGCACGGGCTACTGGTCGACGGTTTCGTGCTCGTCTGCCACGTCGATGCCGGCGGCCTGGATCTGACGATCCTGGCGGCCGGCACCACCGGCGGGCCCGACCCGATCGTCGGGCGCCCGCTGCGTTCGACCGAATTCACCAGCCGCCCACCCGAACCGACCCTCCACGCCGTGTCGTCGCTGCATGATCTCGCCGCAGACTCCCTCGACGTCGCCGGTCTTCACGCATCCGACCTGGTCCTCGTTCTCCTCACCGGCGCCGAGACATCCTCCGGGCTGCGTGATCGACTCGAGGAGCTGGACGCACCGGTGATCTGCCCGCCGCATCCGGAAACCGCTTCGGCGCGGGGCGCCGCGTTGCTTGCGGCCGCATCACCGTTCCAGATCGCCCCACCGGGGCAGACGGTGCGACCACGCCGCGGCCGCCACCTGAGTATCGCCGCGGCGGTCGTGGCTGCGGCCGCACTGATGGTGCCCTCGTTCACCGCCGACACCCGACCCGACCCACGCCACGACGACACCGCAGCGGCCAGCCGCCCCTCGCCCCAGCATGGATTCCGGCTGGTCGAACGTGGCGCACCGGCACACCTTTCCTCGGCCAGCGCCGTCCCCGCCCCCACCGCGGCGGCGACCGTGATCCTCGACGCGAATCCGGCGCAGCCGGCTCCCCGCATCGTGGTCCTCACTGCCCAGGCTTTCCTGCCCGCCCAGCCCTTCCTGCCGTCCCGGCCCGCACCGGTCGACCCGGTCACCGAATCGCCCACCGATTCCGACACCACCATCGAACCCACCACACCGAAACCGTTGTCCGATATCTCGTATCCCTCGCCGCCCCCTGCACCCAGCACCGGACCGACACCGGCACCAACACCGACGACGGACCCGGACGAATCGACCGTGCCCACCGAGCCACCACCAACTCCGGCCGACGAAACCGACCCACCCCCGGAACCGACAGATCCGTCGATGCCGCCGAGCGCGGATCACTGACCACGCCGTCGCGGCCGTCCTGATCGTGATCGGATTCGGCTTCTTCTGCCAGGGAATCCACTCTTCGTGCCGGGCCGACCGAGCCGCATGACGGCCATACCGCAGCCAACGACGCTGGCCCAGCTGGTCGGGATGTGAAGCTTCGACATCTGCAGCACTCTTCCCGGTGTGAGTCCGCGGGCTGCCACAACCCAAGGTAACCCAGCCCACGATCCTGACACCGATGCAATGCCTACTGCGCCATCTGTTCTCCGGTCACCAGGAAGATCACCCGGCGGCCGACCACCACGGTGTGGTCACCTATCGACAAGGGGCTCGTGAGTTCGCGCATCGGGATTGTTCTAGTGACGCCGGCCATGCTCGAGAAACTGAGCACCGATCGAAGCATCGCGAGCAATGAGCTCAGTGCTCTGCTCCGCCGCAACCTCTTGGTGCCGGTCATGCATGGTGTGACGTTCGAGCAGCTCCACCAGGTCAGCCCTACGCTCGCGTCGCGTAGTGGTTTTAGCACGGTCGAGGAGCCTATGGAGGACATCGTCGTGAAGATCGCCGAACTCGTCGGGACACTCGACGCCGAAGAAGCCGACGAGCTCAGCATGAAATAGGGGCCAAGTAGCACCGAATAGCGAAGCGCTAGGACGCCTCGACAGTTGACCCCGAATCGACGATGCCTCCGGCTCCATAGAGCGGAGGCAACGTCGTCAGTGCGCCGATACCGGCAGAAAAGTCAGCTGCCGAAGATCGACCCAGAGATCCCGTCGCGGGTGCTTCGACGGTGACCGTGACTGTGCGGCGGACGGGGGCGCCGACACCGTTGCCCGCGGTGAGAGTGAACGTGTAACTGCCTGCAGCGGTGGATGTTCCGGACAAGATCGGAAACACCGGTGACGGGATCGTTCGCGAATGTGTTCCGGGCGGAAGCTTCGCCGAGTCGACGGCGGTGACGGCCGGGGCCGGGGTCCCGGTGTTGTAAAGGCGCGAGTGAGACTGGTCCCGACGGTGCCCGTCAGCGTCACGGGTGATCCGTGTCTTGTGGCGGTGAGAATCATGAGCGCCATTCCCGATCGCCCGCCAGCAAAACTCACCGAGGACCAGGTATCTGACCGACCACGTCGGTCGGAAATCACTGAGCAGTTCGGCGGCCCGGTGGTAGGTGGCGCGGCAGGATCTTCAGCGCGCCTCGTCCGGTCGACCATCCACGTGGGCCGCTCGCCTGGTATTTTCGGTCGAGTTCGGACGTGCCGCCCCAGATGCCGTACCGCTCTCCCACTGTGATCGCATGGAGTCTGCATTCCGCTCGCACCGGACACGTGCCGCACACACTCTTCGCGATCGCTTCGCGCCGTCGGCGGTCTGCCCTGCACTCACCTTCTGCCGGAAAGAAGATGTCTGAGTCCATGTGTCGGCAGTCGGCATGCGTCTGCCAATCCCATAGTTCTGCTAGTGGCGGTGGAAGCCTGGGAGTGTTCTTCGACATCGACGATGAGATTCTCTCTCAGAGGCTATGCGGCGTATGCGGTCAGACCCTGGCGGTGGCGGCGTGGTCGCGAATCCAAGTCACCATCTCGAAAAGGGTGGAGGTCCGTACGCGGGACCATGGGCTGAAAGCGCTGCCACGGATGATCGAGTCGCTGAATGAGACGCCGCGCCACGTGGCCGGGAGGGGGCGTTGTTCGACTCGTTGCGACGGTGGCACACCCGTGTGCCGGGTGCGGCACCCCGGAGCGGTGAGCTCGCGGGGTACCACACCCGGTGTCACCGGGTCAGCGGAGGTCGAACCGATCGAGGTTCATCACCTTGTCCCATGCGGAGACGAAGTCGTGCACAAACTTCGTCTTCGCGTCGTCGGCGGCGTAGACCTCGGCGAGCGCGCGGAGTTCCGAGTTCGACCCGAACAGCAGGTCGACACGGCTGCCGGTCCACTTCACTCCACCGGTGGTGAGGTCGCGGCCCTCGTATATACCCGAGTTCACGGATGTGGGCGCCCACACCGTTTCCAGATCGAGCAGGTTCACGAAGAAGTCGTTGGTCAACGACCCGAGGTTCGCGGTGAACACGCCCAGCGAGGACTGGTTGTGGTTCGCGCCCAGCACCCGCAGGCCACCGATCAGCACCGTCAACTCGGGAGCGCTGAGGTTCAACAGATTCGCCTTGTCGATCAACAAGTACTCGGCGGGCAGCCGGTGTGCCGTCCCGAGGTAGTTGCGGAACCCGTCTGCGCTCGGCTCGAGCGCCGAGAAGGATTCCACGTCGGTCTGTTCCTGTGTGGCGTCGGCCCGTCCCGGAGTGAAGGGCACCTCGATGTCGTGTCCGGCGTTCTTGGCGGCCTGCTCGACAGCCGCAGTTCCGCCCAGCACGACCAGATCGGCGAACGACACCCGGGTGTTCCCGGTCTGGGCGGAGTTGAACGACTCCGCGATGCCCTCGAGGGTGCGTACCACGTGCGCGAGCTCGTCGGGGTTGTTGACCTCCCAGCTCGCCTGCGGCTCGAGACGGATACGTCCGCCGTTGGCGCCGCCGCGCATGTCGCTTCCGCGGAACGACGACGCCGCCGCCCACGCAGTCGAAATCAACTGTGGAACAGTCAAGCCCGACGACAGGATCTGGCGTTTGAGCGACGCGATGTCGTCGGCGCCGATGAGGTCGTGGGTCACGGCGGGGATGGGGTCCTGCCATAGCAGCGTTTCCTGCGGGACCAGCGGTCCGAGGTAACGGTCGACCGGGCCCATGTCGCGGTGGGTCAGCTTGTACCAGGCCTTGGCGAATTCGTCCGCGAGCTCCTCGGGGTGGTCGAGCCAGCGACGGGTGATCTTCTCGTAGGCAGGGTCGATCCGCAGGGAGAGGTCGGTGGTCAGCATGGTGGGGGCGTGCCGCACCGAGGGGTCGAAGGCGTCGGGCACGGTGCCGGCACCGGCGCCGTCCTTCGCGATCCACTGGTTGGCACCGGCGGGGCTGGTGCTTAGCTCCCATTCGTAGCCGTACAGGGTTTCCAGGAAGCTGTTGTCCCACGTGGTCGGGGTGGGTGTCCAGGTCACCTCGAGGCCACTGGTGATGGTGTCCTTGCCCTTACCGGTGCCGAAGGAACTTTTCCAGCCCAGGCCCTGCTCCTCGAGCGGTGCGGCCTCGGGTTCCGGGCCGACGTGGTCGGCGGGGCCGGCCCCGTGGGCCTTGCCGAAGGTGTGGCCACCGACGATCAGGGCGGCCGTTTCTACATCGTTCATCGCCATCCGGGCGAACGTCTCACGGATGTCCGTTGCCGCGGCGAGCGGGTCCGGGTTGCCGTTCGGGCCTTCGGGGTTGACGTAGATCAGACCCATCTGAACTGCCCCGAGGGGCTTTTCGAGGTCCCGCTCACCGGTGTAGCGATCGTCGCCGAGCCAGGTGAGTTCCGGCCCCCAGTACACGTCCTCTTCCGGTTCCCACCGGTCCTCCCGGCCTCCGCCGAATCCGAAAGTCTTGAATCCCATCGATTCGAGTGCAACGTTGCCGGCGAAGACCATGAGGTCGGCCCACGACACCGTCTTGCCGTACTTCTTCTTCACCGGCCACAGGAGCCGGCGGGCCTTGTCGAGGTTCGCGTTGTCGGGCCAGCTGTTCAGGGGCGCGAACCGCTGCATCCCGGCGCCGGCGCCGCCGCGTCCGTCGGTGGTGCGGTAGGTGCCCGCGGCGTGCCATGCCATGCGGACGAAGAGGGGACCGTAGTGCCCGAAGTCGGCGGGCCACAACTCGTGTGAGGTGGTCATGACCTCCTCGATGTCACGCTTGAGAGCGTCGAGGTCGACGGCCGCGAATTCCTTGGCGTAGTCGAAGTCCTCGTCCATGGGATTGCGCACGGCGGGGTTCTTCTGCAGGATTTTCAGGTTGAGCTGGTTCGGCCACCAGTCACGGTTTCCCCCGCCTTCAGTGGGGTGCTTCTGGCGACCGTGGGCAACGGGGCAGCCGCCGCTCTGCGCGGGTTCCGTTTGGGCCTCGGCGATCGGAGGGTGTTCTTCTGCGATGGTCTGGGTGTCAGTCACTGCTTTCCTTCCAAAAAGGGGAGTAATTTCGGGTTGTGCTTGGTGGATCGGGTTGTCAACGGTGTGATGGGGAACAGTCGGGGCACGTGCCCCAGAAGATGACCTCCGCCTCGTCGACACGAAATCCGTTGTCGTGCGAAGCGGTCAGGCACGGAGTGTCACCGACGGCGCAGTCGACGTCAGCGATGGCCCCACAGGACCGGCAGACCACGTGGTGGTGATTGTCACCGACCCGAGACTCGTAGCGGGCCAGGGAGCCTGCCGGTTGGATCCGCCGCACCAACCCTGCCGCGGTCACCGCGTGAAGCACGTCGTACACCGCCTGCTGAGACACTCGCGGCAGCACACCGCGCACCGTCGCGAGGATCGTCTCCGTGTCGGCGTGGGGGTTCGCCTGCACCGCTTCCAATACCGCAACCCGGGGCTGGGTCACCCGCAGCTCGGCGAGCCGCAGCTGTCGTGCGAAATCCGTTGTCGAAGACACGGGCAGACTATGCCCCGGCTTTCTGTAACTGATCAAGATGATGCGTCATATTGAGACGCTCCGGACGGCGGCTGCCGGGCAGAATACTCACCAGTCGTGTGGTGGGACGGGAATCGGTGGCGTCTTTGGCCAGCGTGATCAGATTCCCCTCGAGATGGATGAGGGTGGAGTAGAGCGACCGGTCCGGTTGCGGTGCCAGCACCCGCAGTTGATGTAACCGGCAGAGCGAAGCGTTGCCAAAAGATGTTGTGGCCGTCATCATTTCGCCCCATCCAAGCCGTCTGATCGAACGGGTATAGTCTTCGGCCCGGGTGTCGGTGTCCATGCGCGGCGAGGCGGAACGGTCGGTGTACAGGGATGCAAGGTGGTGCTGGAGGGTTGCTTCGAGGTCACGGAGTTGCTCCAAAGCCACTCGATGGTGTGAGTACTGGGTGTCCTCGAGAAGGAGGTCGAACACGGCCGTCGCGAAGACCGCACCCATGTAAGCGTGGCCGAGGAGGTACTGGTACTCAGACCTAGTCGTGCACAAACTATTCGAGCGATTGTCCACCACTCAGTTCACCTCCGCCCGTTGTCGGATTCCTTGTCACCGACCGGCACTCCGACGTCAGCGTTGCGGGCCGGCACCGGCGAGCAGGTTGCGGGCCTCGGCGGCTGGTGGGTGTTGTCGGCGCTGATCGAACGCGGTAGGTAGCAACTATGGGTCTTACCATCGGTGCGGTGGCCATCTTTCCGCGAGGCCGCGAGACTGGCTCGGCATGCGGTGATCAGGCGGGTGGTGGCCGGGCTGCTCCCGTCGCCGCATCGAGGGCAGACGATGGTGGCCGTTCCTGCGATCTCGTCGATGACCACGGGCAGGGGGACGGCGCAACGACGGCACCATCGGTGTCGCGTCACTGCGTTGATATGGGCCGGCGACGCGACGCATTGGTGGATCCAGCGATGGTGCAGTGGGCACGTGACGCGGTCGTCGGGGACCAAGCGCAGAGCTTCCTCGGCAGCGTCCTCGCCCGCGAGACGCGCATCGAATGCGCCTGGTGAATACCGGGATGCAGAGAAGCAGAGGGTGCCGGTCAGGGTGGTCATGATGTCACCTCCACCAGATCGAATTGTGCATGCAGTTGCGCCCAGGTGGTCTTGCGGCGGCCGTCGGAGCTGCGGTAGGTGACGTCGCCGTCCGGCAGCCAGGTCCGCATCAGGTCATCACGCACGGGAGGGCGGTCGGTGGGGGCGGCCGTCGTGCACAGTGGAGCCACCAGCCAGACCCGACCACTACCGGAGCAATCTCGCCCAGTCGTTGTGTGCAGAGTATGCGGGTTCGTCGTCATCGGGATCACCTTTTCGATTGCCTCGGTAGTGCGAAGCCTCGGTGTGGAGTCAGATGAAGCCGTCGAGCTTCTAACCGGGTGCACTATCTCTGTGTTCTCATGATCCGGCGGATCCGGTGTGATGGCCGTCTCATTTCCGGACACGGAAGGGATGCTGCCCGTAGGCGTCCCGTGGAGTGGTGGGGTTTGGGACTGAGCGGCGCGTCTCTGACGCAGAGAGGGCTATCGGCGGGATCTTCGGTGTGTATGGCCAAGCACGCATCGGAGAAAGAGAGGTCCACCGAACCATCGCCGCGATCAACCGTGCCGAGTAGGCACCGAGGATTCAACCTCACAGCCCACCACCCCACGGGCGCTCTCTGCTGCCCCGCCGAACTGGAGACGACCACAGAGGACCATCGGCACCCGATCGGCCGCGATTCGCGCGGCTTCCCGGCCCGTACCGGGTTCGGGCACTGCGCAATCCGGACCCGAGGCGGGAAGCCACGACGCGGGGGTGTTCGCGATCAGCGACAGCCGGGTAGCTCCGCGGGGCGGCCAGTCCAGGCTTGGGAGAGGACCTTACAAGCCGATTCCGAATTCCTTGATTTTCCGGTAGATCGTCGCGCGTGAGATGCCGAGCGCGGTTGCCGCTGCCTTCTTGTTTCCGTGGTTTTCTTCGAGGCTGCGGACGATGGCGTCTCGCTCCAGGGCCTCGATCTGGGTGAGTGCGTGTCGGCTCAGTGCCCGGCATACCGGTGGCAACTGATCGACTCCGGCGATGCCGGTGCGTTGCCGCTGCACCACCTCCTGGAGGACCTGCCGGAGCTCGCTCACGTTTCCGGGCCAGCTGTATTTACACAGTTGACGCATCGCCGCAGGCGAGAGCGATAGCTCTGCCCCGTGGCCCAGCCGACGGAGCAGGAGCGGTACCAGGTCGTGGAGATCCTCGATGCGGTGGCGCAACGCGGGCACGGGCACGGTGTGGCCGAAATAGGGCAGGATCAGCGTGTCGAGATCGGTGTTGTGCGCGGCAGCGCCGATGGTGACACCGATCCAGCCGGCGTGCTCGCGTCCGTCGATGAGGTCGGCGACGGACCGCTGATGCTCCTCGTCGAGCAGATCGATGTCGCGGAGGATGATGCTGAAGCGGTCCTGTTCGAGTTCTTGCCGAAGCGCCTGCATGGCGCCACTGTCCCCCGACAGCTCCGCCGCAGCGAAAATTCGTGTTCCCACCGGAATATAGGCGATAGCCGCCGCTTTGAGTGCTGCGGTGCGACCGCTTCCCGGCTCTCCGGAAACCGTGACCCACTGTTGTTCGCGAGCACCGTGGGCGATCTGCTGGCAGCTACGGCGCCAGGACGCGCTGCTGCCGGTGATACCGGGCAAAGATTCATGTTTCACCATTGCCGGGACCGCGGAGTTGGCGGTGTCGAGGAGGTGTACGTAGAACAACGCCATCTGCCGTCGCGATCCGAACCCGAAATCCTCGGTGGACGACAGACGCACCGACAGCCCGCTGGGCAGGGCGACGATATGTCGATGCATGGCGGGCATTCCTGTCAGGTCGACAGCGTGCTCGAGCAACGCAGCTTGGTCCTGGGCATCCAGTGCCAGGCGCAGGCGACGGTTGAGCAGCACCAGATCGTCACCCAGAGCGAGAACCCCTACTTGCGGTGCCCGCCGACCGGCCTTCAGATAGGCGTTCAGCAGCGCTGTCTGCTCGGCACTGGCCTGTGCAAGGAGCCGGCCTTCGATCTGCGCGGTTGCGGATTTGGCCAGGGTGGCCAGCAGTGGTCCCCCGTCCTCGACCCAGCCGGTCAGGTCGAGCGCGCCGACGAGAGCTCCGGAAATCGGGTGGGTGATCGGGACACCGGCGCAGGCCAGTTGCCCGAGACATTCGACGTAGTGTTCGGCGCCGGTGACCAGGGTCGGTTGCCGGGTCTCGAGGGCAGTGCCGATACCGTTGGTACCTGCGAATTCTTCCGAGTAGCTGAAACCCGGGGCCAGGTTGACCGCGTCGAGTGTGCGATTGAGCCGCTGGCTGGCGGCGATCCTGGTCAGGATCACTCCGTCGGCGGATGTCAGAATCACACTGACCGGCTCGTCCACCAGCCCGTCCGCGAGCTGTTTCAGGACCGGTCCGGCCGCCGTGACGAGGGGACAGTCCAGGTTCGGCTCCCGGACAAACGGGAGATCGAGCTGATCAGGTCCCACTTTCAGGGACTTCGACCGCTGCCAGGAGGTGTAGATGTCCTGCCGAATGGAGCTGTCGAGATGATGCTCGGAGAGAAAGTGCTCGCGTGCTAGCTGTAGATCCTTGGCGGTCATGGTCTGTTTACGCCCTGTTCTTCCACCGGTTACGTCTATGAGCGTACGGCGTCTCAATGTGGTATGGGTCTCAGTATGAGACACCTGTAGCGGGTGATTCCCCGGTGGGCCGATGCCCCCGATGCACTCACGGTGTTCCGTCGGCGGCGGGGTTTCGGGTGTTACCCAGAGATAGCCGAGGCGGCGGCGGTCGCACGCGTGGTGCGTAGGGCGCCGGATGGCTGACTGAGGTAGCGCTTGCCCGATGTGCGCTTCCCGCACCTCTGCCACCGGGAACCTGCGACCTGCAGCGTCAGGTTCGTTCCGACCGGGTTGAGATCATTCAGGACGCTTCCGACCGGTGGGATCGGGACGGGTTACCGGACGGCTGGGTGGCCTGGGTGACATACGGCGGGCGAACCCCGGTGAGCGCTTCCAGCGTGCACAGCAGGTCGGTCACGGTGAGCGTGCTCGACACCGGGGGCCGCGCGGGTTCGGGGGCCGGACGGTGTGGGGGCCGCGGGACGGGGTTCACTGGCATGGTCGTGGCCTTTCGTCGTCGGGGATGGGCACCGGTGTGCTCGAGGGTGGTAGCCGTTCGGCGCATACGGCGAGAAGTCGTTGCCGCAGGACGTCATCGATGGGAACGAATCGGCGTGTGGCCAGATAACGGAGGCGTCCGAAGTACCGAGCCTCGTTCCACCCGAAGGTGAGGAAGATCTCTTCGGCGCTGCCGCCGCCGAAGTGCACCCATCGGGCGGCGAAGTCCAGTAGGAACTCGTCGTTCGCGTCGCACCGGGCCGCCGGGAGGACTACGGGATCGATATGTGCGCAGGTGTGCACCGCATCGGGCGACGACTGTGCGGGTGTCGTCATCCGCGAGCGGGGTGGGTGCAGTTCCCTCCCGGTCATATCGCGCGTCCCGGATTGAGAATCCCGGGAGGGTCGAACACCACCTTGATCTGACCCATCAGCACTCGCTCGTGTGTGCCTACCATCGTCTCGAGGTAGTTGCGTTTGAGATCACCGACGCCGTGCTCGCCGGTGATCGATCCGCCCAGCGCCAGGCACCGGGTGACCATTTCGTCGAAGGCGCGGTAGGCACGGTCGGATGCGTCGGGGTCAGCCGCGTCGAACACGATCGTGGGGTGGAGGTTTCCGTCCGCGGCGTGCCCGAAGGTGCCGACGAAAAGGTGGTGGCGGTC
>NZ_WXYH01000069.1:0-12138 GCF_009872365.1 Rhodococcus sp. T7 | reverse complement strand
GACGGTCGGTCTTCGCGGCGGCGATGGAGTATCCACCGCCGCCGCAGATGCCGAGCACGCCGATCCGGTCGGCGTCGGCGAGGGCGGTGCCGTATACGTTGCCGGACGTCTGTTCCTTGCAGCTGCCGATCGGGTGCGGGCTTATGACGGCCGGGTACTTCTTCGACTCGTCGAATCCGGGCGGGAAGTAGATGTCCGCCGCGATGTCCCAGTACGGCGCTTCACCGTCGCCGGCGCCATGTTGTCCGTGCTCATGGAGCTTTTTCTTCACGCATGCCGGGCGGGTCCCGCCGCCGCTGTGCGCGGGAGCGGGACCGTTCCGAACCGGTTGGTGCCGGGCTACTTCAGGTGCTTGTCGAACCACCCGATCGCGACCTCGGGATGGATGCCGAAGTAGTTGTAGCCATCGAAGCGGCGGTCGGTGCCCTCGATCCAGTGCAACTCTTTGTCGTCGACGGGAAGAGCGTCGTAGATCGATTGCACGTCCTCGGGGCGGGTCATCGTGTCGTCGTGAACCTGCGCGACGAGCGTGGGTACGGTGACCGCCTTGACGTGCTCGAGTGGCGACTGCTCGGCGAGATGAAAACCGGTCCGCTCGTGCACGGCCTTGTCGAACTTCTCGTAGCCGTCGGCCATGCCGACGCCCTTGACGAACTCCTCGACAACGTACTTGGCCGACACCGGTTGCAGCATGACCATCGCCTGGATCTCGGAGAACTCCTCCGGGTGTTTCGACCAGGCGACCGCGGTGGAGTCGGCGCCGAGGCACACCGACAGCAGGACCTTCGTCATGTCCTTGGTGTCCGGCCGTGAGGAGGCGTAATGCAGGGACCCGATGACGTCGCGGTATTCGAGCAAGCCGATGCCGACGATGCCGCCGTTCCCCTGCCCGCTGAGGCCGTGGTTGCGGATGTCGTACGCGAGGATGTTGTAGCCGGCGTCGTGCAACGCCTTGTACTCCGGCAGAAAGTTGATCTCGAATCCGCCGAACCCACCGAATTCCGGGAGGTGGCCCGGGTATCCGTACCGGTTGCCCGGCAGGAAGTGGTTGTGAATGATCAGTTTGTCGGAGTCGGCGGGGATGAACCACCCTTCGAGTGGCACGCCGTCCGTGGACGGGAATGTCACGTCTTCGTAGTCCAGTCCCACCTCGTCGGGTCGCCGCAACACCGGCGCCCGCCGTCCGGCGGTCGTGCCCGTGGTCCACAGCGCCACGAAACTGTCGAACGCGGCCTGGGCATTGTCTTCGTCAGCCATCGGATGTCTTCCTTTCCGGCGCCGGAGCGCCATACCGGGTACTTCCACTGCCGAGTGTTCCCCTCACCCGCTCGCCGATCCAGGTGCTGTCAGCCCTCCCCTCCCGTCAGCGCGACTCGACGACCCGCGGGCAGGTCACGGAGTGCGGTCGGCAAGGATCTGCTCGCGCAGGATGTCGGCGTGCCCGGCATGCTGGGCCAGTTCACGCAGTACCTGCAGATACAGCGCCCACACGGTGCGCTCGCCCCGGCCGTCGACGACGTCGTCGAGCGCCAGAGGAGACATCGTCTGCCGGGAGAGGGCACAGCGTTCGGCGTGCGCGTCCAGCACGGATGAGATGGTGTCGGCTCGGGTGAGGGTGAACGACCGGTTCGGGGTGCTCGCGATGCCCATCTCCCGGTACGAGCGGCCGGTCACCGCCTGGTCGAACCACACGCCCTCGACGTAGGTGACGTGCTTGACCAATCCGAGCAGCGTCGTCTTCGACGGCACCAGACGCCGGCGCGCCTGCTCCTCGTCCAGGCCGTTCAGAGCGCTGCGCAGCGCGGCCCGGTATCCGTCGAGTAACTCGTCCAGCCGGCCACGGAGATCGGCGGTCCACCCGTCGCGCTGCCCTTCCGGCGATCCCATGCAGGCATCGTAATCACACCGACCGGTCTGTGTGATCGATCGGGGGCCGTGAATCCGACTGCGCAGCAAGCTGAGCGGTATCCGCGGCGTAGACGGTCATCCAGTGCGGGTGCAGCCGGTAGTAGACCACGTCGTTGTCCCAGTCGAAGGAGTCTTCGCCGTAGAAGTCCTTGAAGTAGGCGAGCAGGTCCGGCCAGTCCGCGGCCGGCTCCCCGTCCTTCGGGTTGAGGATCTCCACCGTGCCGTGCGTGAACACGCCCAGGTCCTCACCGCGCATGTGCGCGGCACTGGCGACGGGCCGGGTGGCGAGGTGCCGGGCCTTGGCCGCGCCGCGCGCCGTGCCGAAGTGCCACTTCCCGTGCAGGAAGTGCCCGTCCACACCGCTGATCCGCGGCTCGCCCGTGGCCGTGACGGTGGACAGCGCGAGCGTGCACATGCCGGTGACGACCTGGATGAGCTGCTCCGCGGTCAGTGTTCTGTCGGTGTCGATGATCGAACGGAGATGTGCGGTCGAGCGGGACAGCGAGGCGTCGAGAAGTCGCTGAAGTTCATTGAGTTCTTCGGGTGTTTCGCGCATGGGGGTCCTTGTCTGTCGACGGTGGAACCATGCTCGCACCGAGACCCTGACATCGTGTGTCAGGAATTATCCGCGGTCCTGCGCGTGGATGATCGCCGCCGCGGTGGACGCGATCGTCCGGTCGTCGTCGCGGGTCAGCCGGGTGAGTGCCCTCCGTGCCGCGGCACCGGGAATCTCGGCGAGGGCCTGCGTGATCCGCAACCGCGTGGGCGCGTCGTCGACGGTGTCGAGCGTGTCCTGCATGGCCCCGACGATGTGGTCGGCGGAGGGAGAGAGCGTCGTCAGCAGACCCAGCACCTCGGCGGCCTCGACGTCGAGCCGCCCCGTGACGACCATCTGGAGGAGGACGGGTATCGACTCGCTGTTTCCGCGAGCGCCGAGCGCGAGGGCCGCGTACCCGCGGACCGTGGCGTCCGAGTCGTCGAGGGCCCGTCTCAGATGCACGACGGCTTCCTCGGTGTGGATGGCCGCTATCGCGGTAGTGGCCCGACGCCGGACGTCGACCTCCTCCGCGTCCAGGCCGTTGGCGAGTTCCGCGAGTCCCCGACCGGCGATCCTCGCCAACGACCACTGCAGCGCCCCGGCCACATTGAGGTCGTCCTCCGTCAGGGCGGCCTCGACCAACGCCTCGACGGGCAGCGACGCCTTCCCGTTCGCGGACAGGATCGCCTGCTGACGCCGCGCCGCGGACTCCGATTCGAGCGCCCGCAACAGGGTGACGAGGTTCAGGACATCGTCCCACTCCGCGGGGGAGGCAGCGTCGACGCTTTCGAGCCTGCCGAGCAGTTCCTCCTCGGCGGCGATCCGCCGGCGGGTGTGCCGAATGAGGTCTCCCACCAGATCGGCCGGTGCGAAATCGGGCTCGTCCAGGGCGCGCTTGGCCTCGTTCAACGACAGCCCCAACGTCCTCAGGCTCTCGACGTGGAAGAGCCGTCGGATGTCATCGGCGGAGTACTCGCGGTAGCCACCCGACGTGCGGCCGGTGGGCTCGACCAGTCCCAACCGGTCGTAGTGGCGCAACATCCGCGTGCTGACACCGCACCGCCGCGAGACCTCGCCGATCAACATTCCATCTCCTCCTACTGCGTGTCGGGGCCGGCGACCGCGACGCGCTTCGCCATCTCGAGTGAGAGGGCGAATCCGCTGTCGGGGTCGTGGCAGAGCTGCCGCGTCGCATCGGCATGCGCGCGAATGTGCGGATCGGGACTCGTCCCGGCTGCGTCGAGGACCGGCAGGGCGCCGTCCCCGAGTCCGACGAAGACACGGCTCAGACTGAGGTGCATCTGATGGTCGCCGCGTCCGAGTTCGGTCACCAGTTCGGCCGCGAGCGCAGCCTCATCGCCGGGTGGCACGAGGGCCACGGCCGCCCGCCACGCGCTGCGCGCGACCTCGTCGTGCCCGTCGTGCAACAGTGCCGACACCGCGGGCCAGGCGAGCCGATCCCCGATCTTGGACAGGGTGTGCAGCGACTGGCTACGGGCCTGCGCGGATCCGGATCGGAGTTCGTGGATCAGTCTCGGCACCGTGACGTCGGCAGGCAGCCGGCACAGTGCCCAGGTCAGCATGTCGCGGACGTAGAAGTCCGGTTCGACGGCACACCGGTCGACGAGAGCGTCCGCGAAGCGGGGATCGGGGTGCGTGCCCGCAGCGAGCGCCGCCCGCAGCCGGGCGGACGGATCGGCCGCGGCCAGAGCGTCGACGAGGTGAGCATTCGGCCCACCGTGGTTGGTTGTGTTCACGACACCACCTCCTTCGCCGACCATTCGAGTCCTTGTCACTGTGTCAGGGTCAAGGGCCGGTGGATGCGAGTGATGGAAAATCTAGCCATGATCCTCCCGAAGGCTCGAGACCCTCGCTTCGTGACGATCCGGCGCGGTGGCACCCTCACCGACGCGGATCACCAGCTTTTGGCGCTGTGGGCGGCGTCGTGCGCGGAGCACGTGCTGAACCTGTTCGAGTCGGTTCGGCCCGACGACGCACGGCCGCGTGATGCGATCGAGAACGCCCGCGCGTGGGTGCGCGGGGAGGTCAAGATGATGGAGGCTCGCGCCGCCGGCGGCCATGCCATGGGCGCGGCTCGAGACCTGCGCGGAGCAGCACGGCACGCCGCCTACGCCGCGGGGCAGGCCGGGGCGGTCGCACACGTCGCGGCGCACGAACTCGGTGCCGCCGCCTACGCGATCAAAGCTGTCCGTGCTGCCGCGCCCGCGGGTGAGGCAGAGGCAGCCGGACGACGTGAGTGCCGTTGGCAGCGTGACCAACTCCCCGAAGCGATTCGCGAACTCGTACTCGATGATCAGAGGTTGCGGAACGACATCTGCTGGTCGGTGTTCGACTGTTGAGCGCGTCGGCTACCGCACGTCACCCGTTCGGACGCGGCGCCCCCGTCCGAGCACCCAGCCGGCGTAACCGATGAACACGACCCCGGCACCGGCACCTGCTGCTGCGCTCGGCGCCACGGCGCCGGCAAGCCCGAGACACACAGCAGCCGCTGCGACGACCGCCGCGACGACACCGGTCAGAGCAAGGCCCCGGGCATGGAACAACTTGCCCAGCGGAACGAAGTGGACACCGACGACGAACAGCGTCCATGCCGCGTCGTAGGCCTGATGCCCGACCGCGGCAAGGAGGAGGTTTCCGCCCACGATCAGCACCACTTCCACTGCCACCGTGAGCCAGTAGCGGCGGCGGACCCGCGGGTCAGCCATCGGAGAGCCGGGCGTCGTCAGTCGGCGCACCAGCAGCGCCACCAGCGCGACCAGGAGCAGCGCCGAGACCACCGACCCGGCGATCAGGTAGGGGGCCCACGGTGCCGGCGGATCCTCCTGCGCCCAGCCGAACCAGGCGATCCCCGCGACCGCCAGCACCGCGGCGCCGATCACCTCGCCGCGATCCCAGAGCCCCGCCGTCGGCACTATCGGAACAGAAGTTTCGGACAACTGATGCTCACTCATGCCGATCACCTCCAGCACTCGGGTGTAGATGGCCGTTGAGCCACCTCTGCATGTCGTCGTGGGCCGCTCGCGCCATCGGGGTCGGGTGGCCGGTGAATCCGTGGGGCGAGTCCGGGTAGATACGGAGATCGACGTCGACACCCGAGGCGGACAGTCGCGCGGCCATGGCCAGGTTGTCGTGGAGCAGGATGTCCTTTTTGCCGACCACCATCAGGACCGGAGGCAGGTCGGTGAGGTCGGCATAGATCGGGGAGAGGTCGGGATGAGTGCGGTCCGACGTCGTGCCCGCATAGGCGTCGAGGAAGTACTCGTCGGCGATCAGGCGTCCGGCGGGTGTCTGCGCACTGAGGTCGTACGTTCCGAACTGCAGGACGGCGGAATCAACCGTGGATATCCGCCGATCGCGCAGCCGTAGCAGCGTGGTCGTCGCGAGCGTTGCACCGGCCGAGAAGCCGCCGATGGAGATTTTCGTCGTCCCGAAGCGGTCCGCGGCGTGCTCGAGGAGCCACAGCGCCGCGGTTTCGCAGTCGTCGGGTGCGGCCGGCCACGGGTGTTCGGGAGCGAGCCGGTAGTCCACGCTGACGACCGCGATGCCGAGCGCGTCCGCGAGCCGGCGGTTACGGACGTCACTGCCGGCGGCCGACCCCATATAGAAGCCGCCGCCGTGAATCTCCAGGTAGACACCTGTCGCTGTCCGGCCGACGGGGGCGTGAATACGCAGCGGGATTCGACGACCACCGGCGACGACGACCTCCTCGACGGCCAGCGGTTGCGACGGGGCGGGGGCCGGGGCGTCGGCGCGGAACGCGCGAAGTTCCTCCCTGCTACTCGGACCCCGACCGGCGACGCGCGTCGCGTAGAACGCCCGCGACGCGTCGACGAGAGACAGTAGGCGCGGATCGATCAGATCAGTCAGTCCGAATTGCATCGAGACTCACAGTACGGACAGTAGGCCGGCGCCGTGGCAGGGTGAGTCGGTGGGCGACGCACTGTATCCGGCGGTAGAGCCGTACGAGTCCGGACTCCTCGACGTCACCGATGGTCACCGCCTGTATTGGGAGACCGTCGGCACCCCGACCGGGATCCCCGTCGTCTACCTGCACGGCGGACCGGGCTCGGGAAGTACCGCTGGAGCACGACGTTATTTCGACCCGACCGCATTCCGGGCGGTGCTGTTCGACCAGCGCGGGTGTGGCCGCAGCACGCCGCTGGCAGACGGCCCCGATTACGACCTGGGGTCGAACACGACCGGGCACCTGGTCGACGACATCGAGAGCCTGCGTGACCATCTCGGGATCGAGCGGTGGATCGTCACCGGCGTCTCGTGGGGCGTCAACCTGGGATTGGTGTACGCACAGAAGTACCCGGAACGGGTGATTGCGGCGGTGTTCGGTGCGATCACCACGGGTTCCCACAGGGAGATCGAGTGGATCACCCGTGCCATGGGGCGCGTGTTCCCGCAGCAGTGGGAACAGTTCGTCGCGGCGGTGCCGCAGACCGAGCGGGCGGGGAACATCCCGGCCGCCTACGCACGCCTGCTGGCCGACCCGGATCCGGAGGTGCGCCGAAAGGCGGCGGTGGCGTGGTGTGCGTGGGAGGACACGCATGTTTCGCTGATGCCGGGGTGGCAGCCGAACCCCCGCTACGACGATCCCGCATTCCGGAGCGTGTTCGCGCGGTTGGTGACGCACTACTGGTCACACGACTGCTTCCTCGCCCCGAACGAGATCCTCGACGGGATGGGCGCCCTCGCCGGCATCCCGGCGATCCTGGTGCACGGACGTTACGACGTGTCCGGCCCGTTGGACACCGCGTGGGAGATCGCGCAGGCCTGGCCGGGCAGCAAGTTGGTCGTGCTCGACGACGCCGGGCACGGCGGAGAAGGATTCGCCGCCGCACTGACGGCCGCCGTGGACAGATTCAACGCGAGTTGAGCTCAGCCAAGTCTCGGCCGCTCGGGGCGAAGTGAAATAGGCTGTGTGAGGTGGACATCGTCGATGCTCATCATCATTTCATCGATCTGCCCGATCTCGCGTACCCGTGGATCGACAGTCGCCCACCCGCGCTGACCGCCTTGCTGCCGAACTACTATGACGCGGCGCGCCGATACGTGCCGCACGACTATCGGGCACAGGTCGACGGGATACCCGTCACGGCCTCGGTCGCGTGTGAGTTCGGCGCAGCGGACGGTGTCGCGGAGGCCATCTGGGTTCAGCAGCGCGCCGAGCGCGTCGGTGTTCCGAACGCCTTTATCGCGGCTGTGCAGCTCGATTTACCTGATCTGGCAGGTGTTCTCGCGCGATACCGGGATCTGCCGGTGGTCCGGGCGGTGCGTCAGCCGCTGTACTGGGCGGCCGATCCCGTCAAGCGTCTGGGTGCGCGCGGCGACTACCTGTCGGACCCGGCCTGGCTGCGCGGGTTCGAGAAGGTCGCCGAGGCAGGGCTGGTGTGGGATCTGCTCTTGTATGACGAGCAGCTACCCGACGTGCACGAACTCATTGCGGCGTTCCCCGACACCACCTTTGTGCTGGAGGCGGTCGGTTGGCCCGTCGACCTCACCGACGAGGGTTTCTCCCGTTGGAAAGAACGCCTCGGTGCGGTGAGTCAATTTCCGAACGTCGTCCTCAAATTTCAGGGAATCGCCCTCATCTTCGGAACCTCCCTGGACGCAATCGGTCGCTGGGTGCGGGCGGCGATCGGGATCTTCGGCGCCCGGCGATGCATGTTCGCCTCGCATTACCCGATCGACCATCTGCTGTGGGACAGTGAAACCATGGTGTCCACCGTGCAGGCAGCCCTCGACGACCTGCCGTCGGACGAACAGGCGCTCTTCTTCGGCGAAACCGCGCGGCGGGTGTACCGCCTCCCGGCGGTCGGGAGTTGATGTTCAACCCCGCCGGCAGATGGACGATGGCAACCGTTGTCGTTCCGTTGAGGACGCCCCACGGAGGTCAGACGTCCGGGGGCCGGTCGGGGACGAGGAGAGCGCCGATGTCTTTGCCGATGGGGACGGCATTGTTGTTGTCGGAGTTGGCTTTAGGTCCGAGGGCGCAGTAGACGACGATCGTCGTGTCGGTCTTCGTGTCGTAGAAGGCGACGCCGTTGTAGCCGCCGAAGGCCGGGTTCATGTAGAGCCAGTCGTCGATGTGGACGACGCCGAACGCGAAATACTTCTGCGCCGTCATGGGGCCGAGGCCCGCGGTGCTGGGGGCCATCATCTCCTTGAACTGCTCCTCGGAGAGGAGCTTGCCTGCGGCGAGCGCCCGCACCCACACGGAGACGTCGGCGAGGGTGGAGTTCATGTTGCCGCTGTTGAGGAATGCGGTGGGGTTCCAGAACGTGGAGTCCTCGAAGACGCCGCGTTCATTCGTGTAGCCGTGCAGGGTCGGCTCCGTCATCTGGGGTGTGAGTACGACGTCGCTGGCGTTCATGCCGAGCGGGTCCAGGATGCGCTGCTGGATGAGGTCGTGGAGGGTCGTGCCGGTGGCCTTCTCGAGGACCACGCCGAGCAGGCACAGGTCGCTGTGGGCGTACGCCCAATTGGTGCCGGGCTCGAACAGCGGCGGCCGCGAGTTGGCGAGGTCGAAGATCTGCTGCGCGGTGAAGCCCGCCATCGGATTGGCGTAGAACTGCTTGAGGAATTCGGGGTCGGTGACGTAGTCCGAGATGCCGGTGGTGCTGTTGGCGAGCATCCGCGGGGTGATCTTGTCGGCGCGCGGGAAGTCGGGGACCCATTCGGCGATGGGCTTGTCGAGGGGGACGACGCCGTCCTTGTCGAGTTGCAGCAGCACCGTCGACAGCATCGGTTCCATCGGCTGGCCCACCCGCAACTGCATGTCGGGTGTCGCGGGAACGCCGATGGGGGATCCGCCCAGCGCGCCGACGGTGACCTGCTCGTCGCCGCGCCACACCCCGAACACGGCGGACGACAGGTCGAGTTCGGTCATCTTGCCCTGGACGATCTGTTCGATCTTCGCGACGTCGGCGGATTCCGGGGCTGTCGACTCCGTCCCACCGCCGCTGGTGTCATCCGAACCGCACGAGAGGGTGGCGAATCCGATGGCGACGGCGAGGGCGGCGGATGCACCGCGGCGCATCCACCGGCGAGTCGGCTTACTCATAACGGACGATCCCTTCGACGAGCGGGAATCTTGCGGGAGCAGCGATACGTGAATCTACCGTCGCCGACGCCGCGCGGGGAGCAAACGGGCGGGTGTGCCCCGTCGGATCCGGTGACCGTCCGGCCACTGCTCGGGCAAGATCGGAGGTATGAAGTACGTCCTGCTGATCTGCGACGACGAGTCGGTATCGCCGACGAACGAGGAGCTCGAGGCAGACCCCGTGCATCAGGCGTGGTGGGCCGACGTGCAGCGGCGCGGCGGTCTGCTCGTCGGCCAGCGGTTGCGGCCGGTGGTGGACGCCACGACGGTCCGGGTCCGCGACGGTGAGACTCTGGTGTCGGATGGGCCGTTCGCCGAGACCAAGGACTTCGTCGGTGGATTCGTGATCGTCGACTGCGAGAACCTGGACGAGGCGATCGAGATCGCGGCCGGCCATCCCTACGCGCGGTGGGGCGGCGTCGAGATCCGCCCTGTGTGGGAATGACGGAGTCCGAGAACCGAGTCCGTGCGGCCGTCGATGCGGCGTTCCGGGATGAGTGGGGTCAGGTGGTTGCGACCCTGATCGGGATGACGGGGGACTGGGATCTGGCCGAGGACTGCGCGCAGGACGCGTTCGCCTACGCGTTGACGAGCTGGGAACGCGACGGCATTCCGCGGCGCCCCGGTGCGTGGCTCACCACGACGGCCCGCAACCGCGCGATCGATCGGCTGCGCCGCGACGCCGCGGGTGCGGGCAAGGTGCGCCAGCTCGCGGTCCTGGCCCGCGACCCGGACGAGGTGCCGCACGACGAGATCCCCGACGAGCGGCTGCGGCTGATTTTCACCTGCTGCCATCCGGCGCTGCCGTTCCCGGCCCGGGTCGCGCTCACCCTGCGGACGTTGGCAGGTTTGAGCACCGCCGAGATCGCTCGGGCCTTCCTGACTGCCGAGTCCACGATGGCGCAGCGTCTCGTCCGCGCGAAGCGGAAGATCCGGGAGGCCGGGATCCCGTACCGGGTGCCGCCCGTCGAACTGCTACCGCATCGGCTGGCCTCCGTCCTGGCGGTGCTCTACCTGATCTTCAACCAGGGCTATGACGAGGAGAACGGGGAACGGGCCCTAGCCGCCGAGGCGATCCGCCTGGCCCGGCTCCTGGTCTGGCTGATGCCCGGGGAACCCGAGCCGCGCGGCCTGCTCGCGCTGATGCTGCTGCACGAGTCACGGCGCGCGACCCGCACCGACGCCGGTGTGCTGGTCACCCTGGAGAACCAGGACCGGTCTCGGTGGGGCCGGACGCTGATCGCCGAAGGAGTGGCAACGCTCGACCAGGCGCTGGCGGCGCGACGTACCGGTGCCTACCAAGTGCAGGCCGCCATCGCCGCCTGCCACGTCACCGCGGCCGACGCGGCGAGCACGGACTGGCCGCAGATCGCGGCCCTGTACACCGAGTTGGCGCGGCTGGCGCCGTCCCCGGTCGTGGATCTCAACCACGCCGTGGCGGTCGCGATGGCCGACGGCATCCCGGCCGGCCTTGCTCTCGTCGACGAGATCGCGTCATCCGGCCGGCTCGACCACTACCACCTGCTGCCCGCGACCCGCGCCGACCTGCTCCGGCGGGACGGCCGGGCCGCCGAGGCCAGGGCGGCGTACGAGCAGGCCCTGCAGCTGGCGCCGACCGACGCCGAGCGTCGCTACCTGACCGGCCGCCTGCGCGAGGTCTGAGAAATCTCGAGATTTTCTCGCGATTGTTGTCGATCCCGGACGGCATCCTTCGTCGGTTGGTTGAAAGCCCACCTGGATGAAAAGGAGACTGTCGTGAACACCGAAGCGACCCCACCGGCACCGTCCGTCGTCGACCACGCGACCTACCAGGCCGAATTGGACGCGTTGCGGGTGCGGGAGAAGGCGCACACGCACGAAGGCGACGCGATCGCGGCGGCCCGCCGGCGACTGCCGATGGTCGAGGTCGACCCCAGCATCACCCTCGTCGGCGCGGACGGGCCGGTCCCGCTGCTGGACGTGTTCGAGGGCCGCAGCCAGTTGATCGCGTACTTCCATATGTGGCACGCCGACGAGCCCGTGGCCGAACAATGCGAGGGTTGCACGTTCTTCAACGGCCAGGTGCGGGAGCTGTCGTACCTGCACTCCCGCGACGTCACGTACGCCACGCTGTGCCAGGGCCCGTACGACGTGAGCGTCGGCTACCGAGACTTCATGGACTGGGACGTGCCCTGGTACTCCGCGCAGGACGCGGCGGACGCTCTGCTCGGCGACCGCCCACGGTCCCCGGCGCCGCTGATCTGCTATCTGCGCCGGGGCGGCCGGGTGTTCGAGACGTTCTGGACCAGTGGCCGTGGCCTCGAACCGATGGCTCCGACGTACGGGCTCCTCGACATGACCACGTACGGCCGGCAGGAATCGTGGGAGAACTCGCCCGCCGGGTGGCCGCAGCGGTGGCAGCGTCGCACCAGGGACATCATGCGCACCGACGGACGGCCCACCGCGCAGTGGTCGAGAGTGCTTCGCTCGTGAGTACTTATTAACCTCGATCTTGCATGCGTCTGATGTGTCGCTCTGATCAGTTTCAGGTTGGGTATTTCGGGCGTGGATTCGGTGCCCG
>NZ_WXYH01000068.1:0-12580 GCF_009872365.1 Rhodococcus sp. T7 | reverse complement strand
TCACGGCGATGATCTATCTCAATCTCGGCGGAATCGAGGTAAAACTGCCCACACAAACGTAAGGAGGGGCCTTTCCGTTCGAGCGGATACAGGGTCGATCGACCCTATTTCCGGTGACTACGGGATGGGGTGCTGGGGACCATCCACTCTGCGTCGGGCTCGTCGGATTTGGCAGACGTGATCTGCGCTGACCCGGGACCGAGGTGGGATTCACGGGCGTACCGCACGCCGAGAGGCGAGATTCACCGACCAGCACCAGCTTCCCGCGCCCGGCATCGGAATGTGGCCGAGCCTCATCGGTGGCGTCGTCGCTGGTAGGGCTCATCGGACCGGTGCGGGATACCTCAGGCATCCTGAGGGGTGTCGGCCTCGAGGTCGGTGTCCTTGTGCCCTACCCGGACCGCGCCGAATTCGATGGGCTCGGATTATGAGGAGTTCGTGGCAGTGGGGGTTAGTCGCAGCGACAGTCGCGTCTGTGGTGATGAATCGACTCGGGCATACCTACGGATCGACGGCACGGGAACGCTCTACCCTGCTCCCCGGAGACAACGTGGTCGTCGAGCCGCATTGCGTATGCACGCACGCGATCACGATCGCCGCCACACCCGAACAGATCTGGCCCTGGCTAGTGCAGATGGGGTGGCACCGCGGTGGTTGGTACACGGCGCGGTGGGTGGACCGGGTGTTGTTTCCGGCGAACTGGCCCAGCGCCGACCACATCGTTGCCGAGTGGCAGAGACTGCAACCGGGGGCCTATGTGCCCGACGGCGCACCGGAGACTCACTGCGGCTTCACCGTCCTTGCGCTGCATCCGGCGGAGTCGCTCGTGCTGCATTCGAAGTCACACCTACCTCGAAGTTGGAGGGCCAGCGGCATCGCGGCGCTGGACTGGACGTGGGCTTTCTCGCTTCGCCCACTCGGCGACGACATGGGAACTCGTTTCCTGTTCCGGTGGCGTGCCCGGATGCGGCCGTGGTGGTTGCGTGTGCTGTGTGAGGCGGTCGTGGTGCCGGCCGATCTACTGATGTCGCGGGACATGCTTCGTGGGGTGAGGTCTCGTGCCGAACCGAAGACGTGATGCCGGTACACCGAGTGCCATTCGTACCTCGTATCCGCGAGGGCGAGCACCGGGGCGGGGTCCGGCCGTCAGCGCCGCTCGTAGCGAGCCACAGGGCGACGAGCGAGCAGGAGGCGAACGAGAGTGCGAGCGTGCGGTGTCGGATGAGCATGTTATCGACGGCCTGCGCCGACGCCGCACGGTATGCGACTTCGCACGGTCCAACGACCGCGGGGCATCGGCACAACCGTCGTCGCACTTCTACGATGTCACGACGCGACGACCCGCGCCGTCTGGTCGGCGAGCGTCACGTGGTGTGCGAGGACGGGTCCGATGCCGGCGAGGGCTTCCGGACTCGTCATCTGCTGGTGGGACGCGGGAACGTTGTGGACGAGGATCTCGCCGCTGATGTGCTTCCTCCACGCGGCGACACCGGTGGGGGCGTCGAAGGAATCTGCCGCTCCGAAGTACAGCAGATCGACGCCGTTCGGTGTCGATGGGCGGTGCGCGAGGGCGAGGTCGACCGTCTGCGTGAAAACCCGGTGGACGGCTTCGAGGTCGCCCGCGGTCACGGCCGCGAACGGTCCACCGGTGCGACGCAGCACCTCCACGGCACGATCGGTGGTCGTCGCGTCATCTCCGTCATCCGGGACCACCGCGCCGAACTCTGCCAGAAGTGCTGCCACGGTAGGCTTCTCGGTCGTGCGATCGAGACCTGCGGCCAGATGGGTGTCGAGCATCGTGAGGGTAGCCACCTCGTCGCCGGCGCTTGTGAGCTGCACCGCCATCTCGTGAGCGATCTGGCCGCCGACCGAATAGCCCACCAGGTGGTACGGGCCGTGCGGCTGCACCGAACGGATCCGGTCGACATACCGGGCCGCGAGTTCCGTCAGGGAGTCGACGCGCAGGTCCGGGTCGGTCAGCGCCGGGGACTGCAGCCCGTACACCGGACGGTCGCCGAGATACTGCACCAGTCCGGTGAAGCACCACGCCAACCCGATCGCGGGATGGATGCAGAACACCGGGCTGCCGGTTCCGGTGGTGCGCAGCGGCAGCAGTACATCCAGTGACCGGTCGGCCTCATCCTCCGACCCGGGATCCTCCGGTGCCGTGACGATCATGTGCGCCAGCGTTTCCGGTGTCGGATGGGTGAAGATCCACTGCACCGGCACGGCTCGCGCGGAGGACTCGGCGATCCGCGCGATCACGCTCGTCGCGGTGAGTGACGTGCCACCGAGGGTGAAGTAGTTGTCGTCCAGCCCGACCCGGTCCAGACCGAGTCCCGCGGCGAACGCGGCGACTACCATCTCCTCGATCGCGTTGCGTGGCGCCCGGTACTCGGCGCGCCCTGCGGCGAAGTCCGGTTCCGGCAGAGCTGCGCGGTCGAGTTTCCCATTCGCGGTCACCGGTACGGCGTCGAGCACCGTCACGGTCGCCGGCACCATGTGCGGCGCCAGGCGCGCTCGGGCGTGCGCGAGGACCGCGGACGTGTCGAGTTCCGATCCCGTTACGGGGACGACGTAGCCGGCCAACCGGTCGCCGCTGGTGTGCACGACGGCGTGGTCGATACCGGGATATCCGAGCAGTGCCGATTCGATTTCGCCGAGTTCGACACGGAAACCCCGGATCTTCACCTGAAAATCCGAACGCCCCACATACTCGAGCACCGGCCCACCCTCCGGACGCTCCCGCCACCGCACCACATCCCCCGTCCGATACATCCGCTGCCCCGCACCACCGAACGGATCCGCAACAAACCGTGCCGCCGTCAACCCGATCCGATTCCGATACCCCCGCGCCAACGCCGGACCCGACAAATACAACTCCCCCGCCGCCCCGAACGGCACCGGCCGCAACCGGGCATCCAAGACCAGCTCACCGAACCCACGAACCGGACCACCGATCGTCACCGACTCTCCCACCACCAACGGACCGCTGACATTCGACATCACCGTCGCCTCCGTCGGCCCATACGCATTGACCATCCGCCGACCCGGCGCCCACCGCGCCACCAACTCCGGCGGACACGCCTCACCGGCAACCACCAGCGTCCCCAACGCGCCTCCAACCCGGACGGCTCCAGCGACGACAACGCCGTCGGCGTCAACACCGCATGCGTCACACCCTCACGCTCGAGAATCTCCGCCAACTCCACCCCGCCGTACACCGTCGGCGGAACCACCACCAACCGGCCACCCATCCCCACCGCCCACACCAACTCGAACACCGACGCATCGAAACTCGGCGACGCACACTGCAACACCCGCGCACCCACAATGGACCCGAACTCGGAACGCTGCGACGCCACCAGATTCGCCAACCCCCGATGAGTCACCACCACACCCTTCGGCAGACCCGTCGACCCCGACGTGTAAATCACATACGCCGCCTGACCCACCCGCACCGGCCCACCCCGATCCGCATCCGACACCGGCCCCGCCGACACCGACGACAACCGCGAGACCGTGTCGGCATCATCGAGCACCACCCACCGCACCTCCCCCGGCAACCGATCCACCGAACCCGACACCGTCACCCCCACAACCACACCCGAATCAGCAACCATGTGCTCGATCCGACCCACCGGATACTGCGGATCCACCGGCACAAACGCCGCCCCCGTCTTCGCCACCGCCCACACCGACACCACCGACTCCACCGACCGCGCCACCGCCACCGCCACCACCGACTCGGAACCCACCCCCGCCCCGAGCAGCACCCGCGCCAACCGATTCGACGCCGCATCCAACTCCCGATACGACAGCCGACGGCCCCCACACACCACCGCCACCGCATCCGGATCCACCCCCACCGACGCCGCCAACAACCCCGGCAACGACACCTCCGCAACCGACCGCGCACCCACCACCGGCGTCAACCGATCCAAATCGGCCGCGCCGATCGCGGCGAGTGGAGTGCCGGGGTCTGCGGCGAGCAGTTCGTCGATCAACCCGACGACGGCGGCGTGATGCGACCGCAGTTCGTCGTCGCGGTAGCGGTACGGGTTGGCCTCGAACTCGACGATCGTCGATGCCGGGGTGCCGCTGCGATATACGTTGACGGACAGGTCCGGGACAGGACCGGTGGTGAGGATCCGGAAGTCTCCGGTCAACGACCCAAACGTGAGGTCCTGATCGAACAGCATCACGTTGATCATCGGTCCCGATATCCTGCGGGCTTCGGCGGACACACCCAGGTCGCGCAGGATGTCCTCGACGTTGCCGCGCTGGTGCCGCATCGCTCCCATCAGTTCGTGCTGCACCCGGGCCATGAGGTCGCCGACCGTGTCGCCGGATCGGACCTGGACCAGCAGGGGCGCGACGTTGGCGAGCATGCCGCTGGACCGTCGGAGAACAGCGGTGGTGCGGGCGGACAGCGGAATGTCGACGAGGACGTCTTGCCGTCCCGTCCGCCGCGACAGATGGCAGGCGAACGCCGCGATCAACGCGGCCGCCGCTGTCGCGCCCGGCCGGGCGGCCGTGTCCTCGGGTCGGGCGACGGTATCGGGCGACAACGCCGCGCGCGCGGTGAGGCTGTGGGCGGCGGGGGGCGCCTCGACATCGGTGAGGGAGGCGCCGTTCGTGCGCCTGTGGAGTCGTTCGGCCCAGTAGTCGCGGTCGGACTCGAATCGGTGGGATGCCCGGTAGTCCTCTTCGAGGCGGTGCAGGGTGTGCAGATCTGCGGCACGGTTCGGTTCGGGCGCGCGGCCTTCGACTGCCGCGGTATACAGGGCGGCGACACGGTTGACCAGCGTCATCGCCGCGTATCCGTCGAGAGCGACGTGATGGATCCGGCTGTACCACAGGTGCCGCTCGTCACCCACGCACAGCAACGACGACTCGCACAGGTGGTCGTGTTCGAAATCCACTCGCGCCGTGTAGTTGTCGTGCATCCACCTCTCGGCCGCCGCCATCGGGTCGGATGCGCCGCTGAAGTCGACGACGCCCATGGCCGCGTCGGCAGGCGGATCGATCACCTGGTGTGGCTCCCCGTCGACGTCAATCAGACGCAGGAACACCGACTCGTATTCGTGGCCGGCAACGAGCGCGACTTCACGGAACAATTCGACGTCCAGCGACCCACGAATGTCGACGTACTGCGCGATGCAGATCGGCACGTCCGGGGCGAGTTGCTGCGCAAACCACAGCCCGTGTTGTGCCGCAGACAGCGGGAACGGATCCGATCGATGCTCACGGTAGGTCGCTCGTGCGGCGTGTTCCATCAAATCACCAATCAGGGTGTTTGCGCCGCTGGGCTCACGGCGGGACGCTCGGTCCGTCTGTACAGGGGCGCCGGACAAGCCGGTGCCACTACAGTCCCGTGGAACGCCGTGCGCGAAAACACACCCTAGGTGTGTGGTGTGGGCACCCTGATCACGCCTCCCCGAGCAGATGCGGCGTATGGCCTGCGGCCCCCGGAGCGGCCTGGGCCCGCTCCACGTAGTCGGTGAGCAGCGGCCGGAATTCGGGATGGGCGCATCGCTCGATGATCGCCCTGGACCGGCGACGCGGCGACAACCCCCGCACGTCGGCCAGGCCGTCAGCGGGCTGGCGCTGTCGGGCGCATTCGTCTCCACGACCGTGACCACCTTGCCCGGGTACACCCTGTAGCGGGGCTGACCGATGCGGTCCTCGACGTCGGGAGCCTGATCGGCCGGCGGTGCGGGGGCAGTGCGGTGCAGTTGGCGACGTCGAACTTCACGATCCCCGGTCGCGGACAGGGCCCTCCGGGTGATGTCGCACGCCGCAACCCTCGGAGCCCGAGCGATGCGGGCCCACGTGGTGGTGACTCCGGTATATGGGCTCGCCGGGGTGTAAGCAGGGGCCGCGGCCCGCGAGACCCTTCGCCACGCGATGGACGCTCGAGATCGTCGCGTTCCAACAGCGAGGTGTCGAGACGGGTACCGCGACTTTCACCGACATCGCCGAGCGCACCCGGGCGGCCTGACCGCACGGGCACGTCGCGGTCAGCCACGCCTTCGCTGTGGTGGGCCTGTCCGGCCGCGCCCTGGATTCGATAGCCGACCCGCTCGCGGAGACGGCTATCGCGCTGGAGGCGGCCGCGCTGTCCGCAACAACGGTGTTGCCGTTCCGGCATCTGGCGCAGCGCGGTGTCCGCGTCGGACTCGGTTCGGATGGTATTCGCGATAACTGGGGCCCGTTGGGCGACGCGGACATGCTCCACCGCGCGCGGATGTTCTCCGTCGGGACACAGTGGTGCAGGGCCGGACAGCCGTGGCTCGCGACGGCCTGCTCCTCTGACTGCTTCGTCGATGAAGGCGGACGGGAGGACCGTATCCGTTTACGAGTCCGCGCCCCGGGGAATGTCGTAGACGAAGGTGATGCCAGATGTTGAATTCCGAAATCTCGAACCCCGTGCGGTCCGCACGCAGCTTCCTCGACCGGCGCCGGGGGCCGTCGGACCGTGAACTCGTGTCCACCGCGAAGGCAGTCCTGATCACCAGGCGCGGCTACAGCGATGCCCAGGCCTTCGACGAGCTACTCGACGTGGCCCGTCGGCACCACCTCTCCGTGCAGGGCGCTGCCCGGTGCCTGATCGATCTCACCAGCAACACCGGTCACCTCACGAGTCGCAGGCCGGTCGCATTCCCCGAGTGGGAAGGACTCCGCGGACCGTCGTCCGGGCACCACCGTCGTCCGTCACAGCGCATGGACAGTTTGCAGGGACGCCACCACCCCCACCTCGCGACACAGATTCGACCGTGACGGGCCCGCACCGGACAAACGTCACGGGGGCACAGATCCATGGCATTGCGGCGTGGATGAGTTGATCCCCGCATCCCGCTGCCGATCCTGCGGTGAACCCGGCCACTGCCGCGAAATTTCTCTCACGCGTTCAAGTGAACGGAATGGGCCGATGAATCGTGGTATCGGATATGAAGCTCTCCACAGCTCTGCTGGGGCCGGCCTTCGTTGCCGCATGTGCGCTCACCGCCTGCAGCAATGACGGCGGCGGCACCGTCGACTACGCATCCACCCCCGCGATCACCGACACCACGTCGATGCCGTCATCGGAGGGGGCCGTGGCGGCGGGAACGAGCGAGATCGTCATCTCGGGATTCGCCTACACCGTGCCCGCCACGGTGGCACCCGGCACGCAGGTCACCGTTCGCAACAGCGACACAGCCGAACACACGGTGACCGCGGACACCGGCGACGCGTTCGACGTCGAGATCGAAGGCGGTGAGACCGCGACACTGACGGTGCCGTCGACACCCGGGACCTACCCCTTCCATTGCACGTATCATCCGAACATGCACGGCGACTTGACCGTCGGCTGACGAGGCCATCGCCGATCCGGGTTCTACGCGGCTGGTCTCGGGCCTCCCGAGAACAACAAGTGACGGCGGCCGGTCCCGCAATGGTCACACACCTCAGCCGACGACGACCGAGTCCCCCTGAACGGACACGCTCCGCGCGGCGAGCGGAACGGACGCCGGACCATTGTGCACGGACCCGTCGAGATTGAACTTGCTGCCATGGCACGGGCAATTGATGGTGCCGCCGGAGACGTCGGATACGGTGCACCCCGCGTGCGTGCATGTCGACGAGAACCCGCGGAAGTCACCGCCGCTGGGCTGTGTGACGACAACATCGCCGAGCACCACGCCGCCACCGACGGGAACGTTGCCGGTCGGCACGGTTGCACTCGCGGGCTTCACAGCTGGGCCTGCGCTGCCGCCGGGCGCAGACGACGCGCGTGTTCTGCTGAACAGCGCGCTACCAGCGGCCAAGGCGGCTGCAACACCCATACCGGCGATAACCGTACGACGCGGAAACGCCATCTGGTTGATCCGCAGGCTCTGCTCCTGGTTGAGTTCGTCGGACTGCATGGCGGTTGCTCCCTGTCTGGGCTGGGGTCACGCGGGATCGCCCACTGCGGCTCTCTCAATGGTTCTAACGCGGGGCACGGACAACTGGTTCAAACGCACGACGCGCGGCAGGGTGTGCCCGACTCGGCGGACGCCCGCGAAACCCTTCACCGCGCGCGAGTCAGTGCGGGGTTCCGCCCGCGGCCAGGTAGGTGTCGATGGCCTGTTGCAGGCGGTCCAGGGCCGCGCCGTAAGCGGTGAAGTCGCCGGTGCGTTGCGCCTCGCGCAGGTTGGCCAGGGCGTCGTTGAGTTCGAGGACCGCCGCGGTCAACTGGTCCGATGCCGCCGGTGGCGGCGGGGCGGGCGGGGCGCCCGGCGGAGGCGGCGCCGGCGGTTGCCCATCGGTAGGTGGTGGTGTGGTGGCGTCGCCGCCGGGTGCGGTGGCTACGGCGCCCGTTCCGGTGCCGAAGACCTGGTCGAGGGCCTCGGCGAGGGTGGGGGCGTATCCGATCCGCACCCCGCCGGTGCCGGGTTCGCGGTAGCTGACCAGGACCCGGGCCAGCTGCGGGAACGTGGAACCGTTGGGCGTGCTGGTCAAGCGTTCGGTGAACACCGGTTCGACGTAGAGGATGCCGCCGTCGGCGATCGGCAGGGTAAGCAGGTTGGCGTAGTAGATCCGGTTGGACCGCTCGAGCAGGGTTCGCTCGGAGGCGACGCGGGTGTCGGAGATCATCGAGTTCTGGGTCTGCCGCGGGCCCTGGGTCTGGGTGTCCGTCGGCAACCGCAGAATGTCGATTCTTCCGTAGTTTTCGGGGTCGGAGTGCACCGAGAGGTAGGCGGAGAGGAATTCCCGGTTGAAGCCGACCATGGCGCTGGTGAGCCGGAACGACGGGGCCGCGGTGCCGGCGTCGCCGACCAGGACGTAGTACGGCGGCTGCTCGCCACCGGTGTCGGCGGTCGGATCGCTGGGCACCGACCAGAATGCATTGGTGGTGAAGAACTCCCGCGGATCATCGACGTGATACTTCGCCAGCAGGTCCCGCTGCAGGCGGAACAGATCCTCGGGGTAGCGGAAGTGCGCGCGCAGCTCGGTCGGGATCGCCGTCGGCGGCTGCACGGTGCCGGGGAACACGCTCATCCACGCCCGCAGAACCGGGTCGTTCTCGTCGACTTGGTACAGGGTGACGGTGCCGTCGTAGGCGTCGACGGTGGCCTTCACCGAGTTCCGCACATAGGACACCTGCTCGAGGGGCAGGTTGTGGCCGGTGTCGGTGACGACAGGCTCGGCGAGTGCGCCAACCTGTGAGTACGGGTAGTGAGCGGCAGTGGTGTAGCCGTCGACGATCCACACGATCCGGCCGCCGACCACCGCCGGATACGGGTTGGTGTCGGTGGTCAGCCACGGGGCGACGTGCTCTACCCGGGTGGCCGGGTCCCGGTTGAAGATGATCTTCGACCCCGGCCCGATGGCGCCGGAGAACAGGATGTTGCGTTCGGCGTACCGGGCGGCGAACGCCAACCGGTTGACCCAGCTTCCCACCGGCACACCACCTGTGCCGGTGTAGGTGTACTGGGCGGTGTCGGTGTCGTACTCGCGCGGCGGTGCACCATCCGAACCGCCGACGATGGCGTAGTCCGGGTCCGCCTGCGCGATCACCTCACCGAAATAGATGCGCGGTTGCTCGACCGGGATCACCTGGCCGCCGCCCGCCTGCGAGGCGATGTCGCTCACCGCGTAGATCGGGTACCCGCTGTCGCTGCTCGCGCTCTGCCCGGCGGCGTCGCGGACAGCGGCGTTGACCCGGTTGGCGGGGGCGGCGACGAACCCGTTGCCGTGGGTATACACGGTGTGCCGGTTGATCCACTGGGTCTGGTTGCCGCTGAGGCTGTTCGGGGAGAGCTCGCGGGCGGCGACGATGTAGTCGGCGAGTCGTCCGTCGATGGTGTAGCGGTCGATGTCGAGGTGCTCGGGGAAGCCGTAGAAGTTCTTCAGCTGTTGCTGCTGGGTGAAAGTGCGCGAGAGCACGGTCGGGTCCAGCAGGCGGGCGTTGGCGATGGTGGTGACGTCGGCGGGAATGTCCCTGGGCGGCCGGGTGCCCACCCCGGGATAGTCGAGGTAGTCGACCCGGTCCGGGCCGATTCCGTAGGCCTGCCGGGTCGCGGCGATGTTGCGTTCGATGTAGGGGCTCTCCCGGTCGGCGGCGTTCGGGCGGACCGAGAACTGCTCGATCAGCGCCGGATAGATACCGCCGACCAGTATCGCCGAGAGCACCAGCAATGCCGTGGCCATTGCCGGGATCCGCAGGTCCCGGACCGCAATCGCGGCGAAGAACGCCGCCGCGCACAGCACCGCGATCGCGACCATGATCAGCCGGGCCGGCAGCACCGCGTTGATGTCGGTGTATCCGGCCCCCGTGAAGGTGGGCTCCTTCCGGCCGCTCCACAACAAGGAGTACCGGTCGAGCCAGTAGGAGGCCGCCTTCAACGCGATGAACGTGCCCGCGAGCACCGCGAGTTGGATGCGCGCCGGTCGGGACACCTCGATGAGGTGGTCCTTGCTCGGTGCCAGCCGGATGCCGCCGAACAGGTAGTGGGTTCCCAGGCCGATCAGCAACGCCAGGAACACTCCCATGAAAAGCCACGTCAGGATCAGCCGGTAGAACGGCAGGTCGAAGACGTAGAAACCGATGTCGTACCCGAACTCCGCGTCCACGGTGCCGAACCCGCCGCCGTGCAAGAACAGTTGCACCGTCTCCCAACTCGACTGCGCGTGCAACCCGAACGGCAGCGCCAGCAGCAGCGCGATCCCTACCGCGAACAACCGCGGGCGGCGCTGCGCCACCGTCCGGTACCGCTCGAGCGGATCGATCGCCGCGTCCGCGGCAGCGGCCGCGAACAGTGGGCGGGATCGGTACGCCCACACCGTGGCCGCGAGGATCACCGCACCCACCAGCAGCGTCACCGCCGTGAACAGGATCAGCCGGGTGACCAGGACGGTCCCCCACACGCGGCGGTAGCCGACCTCACCGAACCACAGCCAATCGGTATACCCCACGACCAGACGCGGCCCGATCACCAGCACCGCAACGACAACCACCGTCACCATGATCGTGACCCGGGCCCGCCGCGGCAGCGCCCACGTCCGGTCGGACGGTTGCATGGCCACCTCCCACGGGTCGGCTCACGAGCAGCCCCGCCGCCGCGGACCACCCCCGCCCGATGCAGCGAAGGCATCCGTATCACCCCATTCTAGGCGGCGCCGGGCTCGTTCTGGCCGGCGCGCGCTAGGCACCGGATTGGGCGTCGATGACACTGCTCCTCCAGGTCATCGCGATGACCGTGATCGGCGGACCTGCCGAAACGACCGTCAACGACGCCCTGGCACCAGATCGAGAGGGACCTGTCGGTCGCACCAAGGTTCAGGTCGTGGTGCCGGGATCCGACTCCGCCCCCAGATTTCGCACCAGCCAGCGCCCGTCGACGAGATGCATGAGAACCGGGCACACATACCGGCGGTCGTTCGGCTGCCATAAGCCGCCCTCCAGCATCGAGGTGTCGAGGACGTAGAGCGCCTCCACCCCCGGCGCGACCATCCTGGTGGCTGAACCGATTCCCCACGTCGCCGGATCCGGCAGCATCGTCCGGAACGACCGCACATGCACACGCTCGAAATGCACCCACAGCGGATGATCCGGGACCGGCCCCGCAAGGGCCGCCGAGACCGCCTCACCATCCCAACCGTCAACAGTCATCTGATCGTGGTTGGCCTGCACCCACCGCCATGCGAGTACCGCCCGGAAGTCCGGATCCACATTCGGCCATACCGACAGCAGATCCCCGTCCTCACACACCGTCATCAGGAACGCCCACGCCGCATTCACCAGATCTGTGTGTCCGAGAAACCGCACCAGTTCGGCCGGATCCACCGCACGAAGCTGCCGGTACGTCTGCCGCACCTCGGGCGGCAAGGAGTCGATCTGCTCGTCGGTCAGCGCCGGAAGAGCGGACGCCGCCGGCACCGCACCACCGTCCGAGGCGTCGCCCTGGGCGGCACGCAATGCCCGGACCGCGTCGACGAACCGTGGGGTCAGCCGGTCGAGTGACTCGAGCAACTCCCCCTCCGTGCGCGGCGGAAGCGCATTCCGGGTGACCAGCGCGCCCGTACACTCGAACACCGTTTCCGAGTTCAGATCGAGCTGATCGCAGAGGAATTCGTCGGGGTGCATTGCCTCGACGTCGAACGGGTCGAGGGCCGCAGGCGGGAAGTCCGTCGGGTTGGCGGTCACGATCAATGCCGCACCGGACCGTACCGCCGCGGCCAGGACGTGCCGGTCCTTCGGATCGTTGGTCATCGCGGGAATCAACTCGCGGTACCCGCGTGACTCCTCCTCCGCGAACGGGAACGCCCTGCGCATCTGCCGGACCCGCCGCGCCGCCTGCTCCGGCGACTTGCCGAACCGCTCCCCGGCCAGATTGCGCGCCACCTCATCGAGCAGATCCGGCGTCCACACCGGCCGGAACAGCTCGGCATCGGCCAGGGTCAGCAGCAGATTGCTCAAAGCCTGGGGTAGCAGGACACGCGCGTCGAGAACCACCCGAAAGGTCGTCATGGGGCGCCCCCGGATCAGCGGGTCGAAGCGAAGCCGTCAGCGGCGTCGCCGGGGTCCGGGGTTTCCTCCTGCGCCATCTCC
>NZ_WXYH01000067.1:0-12580 GCF_009872365.1 Rhodococcus sp. T7 | reverse complement strand
CAACGGCGGAAGGTCCACAGCGTTTCGTCAGGCGGTCGGAATCGGCGGTGCTGGGCACCCGCAGCGACCAACCGGCCGCGGGTAGGTCTCGAGCAACGCCAGCGCCGAGTCGACCACCCCACCCCGACGCCCAACACGACCAATGGCTGGGCGGCGCAGGAAGGTGAGGTGGATGTGGCTCAGGCCCGGACCGTGTGATGTGTGGCATGGACGTTGACCTTTATCCCATCGGTGGCGGGTGCCACGGCGATCGGACACGCCAGATCTGGTCCCCACGCCCCGCGCGGCCGATCACGTCGATTTCGTCATCGGCCGCGGCGGTATCGGTGGGGATGGACTCGGTGAGTCTTCCTCCTTCCCGGCGAGGAGGCGTGTGCGCCTTCGCGGGTGTCGATGACCGCTACGAACGACCGTCATGCCGCCCAGCGCTCGTAGACGGCGGCAGAACTATTCCCGTGACGATCGTCCGCAGCCATCGCGATATTGCCGCGGTGCTCCACCCGATCAGATAGGTGCAAGCCAGGACTGCAGGGGCGGCTCTGCCCCGACCCGGCGGTGCAGTTCGCTTTCTTGGTCGTCGGTGAGGGCTCCCATCGGCGTGTGCGACGTGGTGGTGCCGAGTCCGCGCATCCTCGGCAGTGACGTCGTTGCGGCGATCAATGGGAGACCGGAGAGCGCCAACTGCAGCCGCACGATGGTGTAGTGCAATTCGAGGGCTCGCTCGCTGTGGTGCTGCCGGTGAGCCCGGTAGAGGGCGACGAACAGTTCCGGTGCCACGTCGGCAAGGGTGGGGACGGCGGAACTGGCCCAAGCACTCCGGCTGGGTACTCGGGAAACTGCGAATCGTCACCTCGGGATTCCAGGGAGCACCGCAGCACCCTCCGACACCAGCACAGTCGACCGGCCCACACACCGATAGCCTCGTCGGCATGCTGCACGCGTTCGTCGACGAGAACAAGACCCGCGGAATCACCGTCGTGGCCGCGATCGCGGACCCCCGCGCCGTCGACACCGCCCGTAAAGCCCTCACCGCCCTACGGCTGCGCGGACAGGAGCGCATCCACTTCAAATCCGAACGCGACTCCCGGCGCCGACAGATCTGCTCGACGATCACCGCCCTCGACGTCCACGTCCGCGTGTACGACGCCACCACGCTCGATGCGAAGACCGGCCGCACCCGGTGCCTCGAACAGCTCGTCACCGACCTCGCCGCCGAGGGCGCTTCCCGGCTGGTCCTCGAGCAAGACGACTCGCTCGTCAAGGCCGACCGCGCCACCCTCTACACCGCCACCCGCCGCCACGGTGTCGAGGAGAAGCTGCGCTACCAGCACCTGCCCGCACGCAGCGAACCGATGCTCTGGATCCCGGACGCCGTGGCCTGGTGCCTCGCCCGCGGTGGACAATGGCCGGCCCGCGTCGCACCGATCATCACCACACACCAGGCCATCCGCTGACACTGACCGCCCCCAGACAGCGCGAAACCCGGCTCACCAACCGTCCGGAAGGCTGCCGGGTCCACATTCGAGGCGCTACTGCACCTCGCACCATCATTGTGCCGTCTCCACGCCACCACTGTCCACACCGCACCGAATCCAACCCGCACCCATCCATCCACCGTCACCGGATCCAGAACACCGATCAGTCCCGCCCCAATCACGCACCAGATACACCCACACCGATTCCTCGATGAAGTGACTGCCGCGCTCGAGCGCGCGACAGGTACGCCTCCGGAATCGGAACCATCTGCCGGTAGCGGCGGCAGTGCCGCAATAGGATACGTCGACAAAACGACATACACCCCTGATCGATCCGCCGCTGACGTCTGGGCGGAGCGCTGACGCGGTCCGTCCTCACACCGACAGGAGTACCCATGTTCAAGTTCTTTCGTCGCAGATCCGCGACCGCCAGCGATCAGACCCCACCGCAGCAGCCGGGGGTCGGACAGAGCGCGGAATCAGCATCGCCGGCGGACCTCGCGCGGGTCAGGCTATTCGCGAGCGACTTCGCCGTCAGTGGTCCCTTCGTCGAGCCGGACAGCGACGAACACGACCTCTGGCAAGCCGGCAAGCTCGTGCCCTGGTACATCAGCCATCTCCTCGACAGTGGCCGACACTCCGGGCCCACGGTCGACATCGCCTGCCACGCAGAAGAACCCGCCGTCGACCTGTGGGAAGCCGGCCAGCTCTACCCCACCTGGGACCAGACCGTAGCCCTAGCTCGACTTCTCGACGTGCGAGTACGCGACCTCACCCACCCCGACGCGCGCCCTCACCACCACACGAACCGCCCCCAACGCCGGCTTCGTGACATGGCCATCCTGTCATTCGAGCCGTCCGCGGTCCACGCCGCGACAGAGTGCCGCACGATCGTCTGACCCGCAGCAACAGTAACGACCTGCGACGGCCCGGAAGCCGCCATGGCCGCAACCCCATCCGGGCTTCCCCGCCAGTCGTCACCGCGGTTGCGATGTCCGTCAGGCAGGAGTGCGGTGCGGTGCGCCCGAGCGCCGTTCGGGTACAGATGCGCGAACTCCCATCCATCCGCCTCCGGTGCTTCGTCGACGGTCCAGGTCAGCACATGGCCGTGGCCGGAGCCGCGTTTCTTCCCGATCGACACGATGGGCTCGAGCATCTCCGCGACCGCCGCCGGGTCGCCGACCGCCCGCCACACCAAATGACGACACACCGTGAGCGGGAGAGGCATCAACCAGGAGCGGTAGCGGCCCTGCCGTTCGGACACCAGCGCAGGCAGCGAGGGCTCTGCACGGGCGGAATCATGTCGGATCCCACGGCGATCGTTCGAGACTGTTGAGCTCATCGAGGACCTGGTCGACCGCGGTGGTCGGGCGGAAATCTTTGCCGCCCTCCGACGCCCGGAGCCGGTCACGTACGTAGGCGAGCATGGCGAGTTCACGCTCGAGGTCTGCTGCGGTTCGGTCGCTCACGGTCGCATCCTGCCCTGAGTGGGCGGTGATCAGAATTGTGCCGCTCGGCGGCGTCGGGAAGAAAGCTGGCAGTGCGGCAGTCCTGCCAACGCTCCATCCAGAGGGGACATGTCGTCGCCGCAGGTCAAATCCTATTCTGCCGGACCAGTCGTCGGACGGGACGAACCGCCGTCGCCCTGCCGGCCGTATATCGGCGCACCGTACCCTTGCCCCATGCCAGCGCGCCCCGGAAACCTCAGCGCCAACCACGACGAGGCGCTGCCGTCTCTGGCCGCCGATGACATCTCAGCGGATCCGCACATCATCACAGCGCAGGCCCGCACCGGAACGGACATCGAGCTGCGGATCCACACGTCCACCGCACCGTTCGACGTCGCGGCCGAGCAGTGGTTCCCCGCCGCGGCCGGGTTCGCCGTCACCGTCACCGTGCACACCGTCGACGCGCAGACGGGCGTGCCGCGGTATCTGCCGCCGGCCGAGCCCGCCGAGTGGGCACGGGCGATCTTCTCAACCGTCGACAACGCGCACGGGTACTTCCTCGGCGCCGTCCACCCGGACACCGGCGCCCATCGACGCGGACAGCTCACATACCGCCTCTACCTCGACACCGACCGCCAGGCGATTCCCGTTCCTCGGCAGGTGGTCACCTGCCCGCACTACCTGCTATCGGCCATCGACGGCAGAGCCGAGATCACCATTCCCACGACGGCCTGACCCGGCCGGCCGGACCGGAGCTGGACCACGGTCTGCGGGCGCCGCTTCCTCCGCTGTCCGATCTGCGCGACCTCCGAAGGGTGCGACCTTGAAGTCGCGTCCACGCTGCTCGCTTCTGCGGTTCCTCCATCCGTCTCGATCCGGCCCCCTGCCAATGACAGCTGGCCGCCGCTGCCCCACACGATCGAGGACGACGCCCTGGGGCGGAATCGAGACGGTTGATCCACCCGGGGACGGCCTGCGGCACTTGGATACACTTGTGCCACAAGCTCATTGCCACTTCTGAAGCCGACCACGACAGACCTCAGGGATCTCCCGGGTGGGAGCGCGGCGACAAGACTACCAGCGCACCGAACCCCAGAGCAGGGGACGTGTCATTTCTGCTGGTCAAAGAGCAATCCAGGTGCGGATACGACACCACCACCCACCGTCAGCGCTGATGTCGATCCGGTGCCGGCGGTGCGAGTTCACACACGGCGAGGCAAGCATGGCCGCGGCCGGCCGGCATCACAATCGCGGCGCTACCGGTCCGGTTAGACTTCCCCGCATGGCGCTTGGACTCACCAGGCGCACCCGCGCCCATCCCGTCGAACCCCTCGAACCTCGCCTACGCTCGGTTGACTCGGCTCGCCGCGGCCGCACCCGCTGCGCGAGTTCCGGGAAGCGCTGATTCGTTCGACCCGGCGCCGAGCCAATAGGGGTACAGCGCATCCCGTCCGCGCTACCGTTCGACGTATGGGGACGACATTTCACGGGCCGAGTCCCTGGCCGCACATCACCCGCGCGATTCGGGTGAGGGGGCCGCGCCATGCCGCAATTGCCTACCTCGGTGAGGACGCACCCACTCTGCTGCCGCTGCGGGCCGGCGATCTCCTCGTCGTGAACGCCTCCCGAGCCGCGGTGCGCGCACATGTGACCTCGCCGATTGCGCTCGCGTACTACGTCGAGGCCGGGGTCCGGGTGCTGTCGTCGCCGAACCTGCACGCCAACGTGATCGCCACCAGTCGGCGGGCGGTCATCGGCTCCGCGAATGCCTCCTACAGCTCGACCATCGCCGATGATGCCGTGGTCATCACCGATGACCCTGAGGTCGTCGCCGCCGTCCGGACGTTCATCGACGGTATCGACGAGATCACCGAGGTCGATCAGGTGTTTCTCGACAACGCCACCGCCACCTGGCAGATCGGGCGGGCGGTGCCGATCCCCGGGGTCGGTGGCCGGGTGCGCGCCGAGCTCGATTTCCTGCCCGTGCGGGTTACCCGGATGTTCCTGCGGCACATCGTCGAATACGAACCCAGCGCAACCGAGCAACAGGCATGGGCCGCCCAGGCGCACCGAACCGGCGCCGCCACCGGGCCGGCAGCGACATACCAGCTCGAATGGTTCCGCCTCGACGACCGGCGTGCCCGCCTCAGCCGCGGCGACGTCCTTATCTTCGTCACCGACGACAACGAATGGATCTACCCGCCGACGGTCGTGGACTCCGACGCCATCGCGATCCCTCACACCCACAGCGCCTTCGGCCATCTCCTGCTCACCCGAGCGGACCTGCAACCGCTGTCGGTTGCGGACGCCGAGCAGCAGCTCGCCGACCTCGGGCACCCCAACCCCCGGCTGGCCACCGACCACCGGATCGTCTCCGCCAGCCTGCGCGCCGCGATGCTCCGACTCTGGAACCTGTGACCTGCCTGTCCCCACGGAGGAACACCGGGGACGTGTCATATACGCAGCTCAGGCATACTTTATCCGGGCGTTGTGGGCGAGGCCGGCACCAGTGCTGACGAAGATCAACACAGCACCGCCCGCGACGAGAGCCCACCCTTGACACGGCCGGCGCGTACCGGGGCACTGTGATCGTTGGGGGCATCTCTACTCCTGTTGCGTTGCACGTGGGGTCGCGGTCGACGAGTTGCAGGTGCAGCGAGCTCGGGCACCCGTTCCGGTCTCACCTCGAGGATGACATCGATAGGCGGCTACCAGACTTCGCCGATCAGTAGGACCGTCACCAGGGCGTGGTCTTCGCGGTTCACTGTTGCGGTCGAGTTCCCGAGAAGGCTCTTGAGTAGTCCGGGGTCTTGGTGGACCTGATCGGTGAGGATGGTTGTGGTGTGCGAGGTGTTGACCGGGTGGGCATCGGTACCGAGTTCCTGGTGCATGGTCGACATCGCGGCGTCGAGTGCGTTCGTCAGGGCTTCCGGGATGGTTGTGGCCGTGGCCCATCCCCAGAAGGCGGCACGTTTCATCGGTCGGTCTCCATCGACTCAGGCAGCGCCGACTTCCTCGTCACGAGTGCGACGGTTACGACCAGGATGACGGCGCTGAGCAGCGCAGCGATCGTGACGGATCCTCGTTGAATTACCGTTGCGTCCGTGGAGGTCAGTGCGCTCAGCAGCATCGTTGCGCACCCTGCCAATGCGAGTGCAGCGACCCAGTTCATGAAGGCTCCGCTGTGCAGTAGCCGAAGCGATGGCGTCGTGAGTACGGCTACGACGATGATCAGCGCGAGGCCGATGTAGAACAGAGCGTTCACTGTTTTCCTCTCGTGAGATTGCGGGTGGTCAGAGCGTTAACCCCGTTCGGGGGTGCAGCGGCCCGCACCGGAAAGTCATGCACCCGCACGCCCGCGGGGGCAGCGTACCCAGCGTCACTGACCACTTCGAGAACGTCGTCGTGCAGTGCACCGATGCTCAGTCCGGCGGCGAGCGTGTGCGGGGCGAGGGCGTAAGTACGTGACTGCGGGTCTAGACCGCCGGTGTCAGGTACCAGCTGGTGCCGTTTGGCATTCCGAACAGGCCGTCGAAATATTTGCGGTGGCTGACACCGGTGTCCAGGTCGACGGTGCTGACGTCGGTAGCCCAGCGGACCGAGACCAGCGCGAACAGGTGTGCACCGGAGCCCGGTTCAGCCAGATCGTCGAACGGAGTGATCGTGACTTCGCTATCGGGGTGGTGCGGGGTGGCATGCAGGTGGCCGATGACTTGAACTTCCCGGCCGTTGATCAGGGCGCGATAGTCGCGGCGCGCAGTGGCTGTGTCGTTGCGGTCAGGCATCGGCGGCCTCCTCGAGAAGTTGATCGATCCGGACTGTCTTGCGGCCGCGGCGGTGTGCGCGGGCGAGGTTGCTGTAGACGCGGGCGCCGAGTCGTATCTGGTCGAGCATCCGGAAGATTCGCCAGTCGGCCAGATAGCCGGCGTCGCGTGCGTCTTGTTTCGACTTGGTGATCTGGTGGCCGAGCAATTCTATGATGCTGACCAGGTCCTCCTTGTCCCTGGCCAGCCACATCTGACGGGTGATGTGGCCGTTCCAGGGTTCGACACGGGGACGGGCGTCCCAGTCGGGCGGGAAGTACTCGCTCACCGTTCCGCCTCCCCCGCTTCGGTGTTCGCTTCGACGTGCATTACGGGGTCCTTTCGGCGGGCCGGTGACATTTTCGGGTGTGCGTCAGGCCGCAGCGGCGACCTCTCGGATCGGGTGCGAGATAAAGATGTCGAGGAGGTCGATCTCGGCCTTGGATCCGACGGCGAGGCGGACGGTCGCGAACCGCGACCCCGACTCGTCGCGGTGGTATCCGTGCACGCCGACGATGCGGTCGCGGGGGTGGTCCGGGGTAATGGCTTCGGCGAGGACGTTGGACATGAGAACTCCTTGTCAGTGGATTGTTGGAGGGTCTGCGGGTCAGGCGCGCGGAGCCGCGTTCAGCTCTGCCGCAATGGCGGCGGGGTCGCTCGCGGACTCCGCCAGTTCACACAGGTCGAAGGCGAGGCTCGCGGCCGTCCACCCCTCGACGAAGTCGGACATGATCTTGCGCCCGAGTCCGTCGCCGACGGCCAGACCTTCGAGTGCGCGGCGTACCCCCGCGCTGAGGGCATGCGAAAGGGTTTCCCCCTCCGCATGCGCGGCGCGCCCGACCTCGACGAAATCGACGGGCCGCAACTTGGACGGATGGGTGATCCATCCACCCTCAGGCGTGGCATACGGCTCGGGCACCACCGGCAGCAGGACCACCGATGCCCGCGAGCACTTGACCACGGTGTAGAGGCCACGACGCACGGTCCACGCGACCAGGTCGCCCTTCGCGAACCCGACCGGACGTGTTTCCAATTCTGCCATCTGAGCCCTTCCATACCCTCTTCCTCTTGCGGACTTCGCCTTCCACCATTACCTTACAGCTCCACAATGTATTGTCGCAAGCATGAAGTGATACCACATCACCCCGACAGGCACGCTGGCATTACATCCTCGAGCTGTAGGGTCTAGCGCATGGAACCCCCGCGTCACCGGACTATGCCCGGCTGCAGGCCGCCCTGCACCCGTAATTCGTCATCGTTCACTCGGCCGTACGTCTGCGACTCCGCGGTCCAGGCCACTACCTACCCGGAGATCTGAGATGGCCAACCCAAACAGGCTCACCTCGCAGGAGTGCATCGACCTGATCAAGGCCGAGTCCGGCACCGAGATCTCCGCCTCGACGTGGCGCTCGTACGTCGCCCGGGGGCAGGCGCCGGCCCCGGTCGAGAAGATCGGGCGAACGCCGCTGTGGAAGCGCGGCGAAGTCATCGAGTGGGCCAACAACAGACCCGGACAGGGCGCGCGCACCGATGTGCAGAAGCCTCGGCGCCGACGCTCAGAGTGATCGGCGTTCGCCCGCATTCGATGCCACTGGAATCAAGATCTTGCCCTGAACTGCACAGATGACATGTCCCTGCCCCGCCGGCTGTCTCTCCCGACCTCAGAACGCCCCCGTCCTCGCTGCGAGGACGGGGGCGTTTCGGCGTTCGGCGCTCCGCCGCTAGACGATTCCCCGAAGTCGGATACCGGGGTGAGCGAGCGACCCCGGCGACTCTTCGATGTCCGTTGGGAGTCAGAGCGGAGGGGACATGCCATCTTCGCAGGTCAGTCTCCTTTTGCCCTATGGTCGAGGTGGCGCCTCGGGCACCGTCAGTCACGTGTCCGGGCCGGAAGTGAATCGATGCCGCTGACGAATGCGGAGAGCAGCAGTTCCGGTTCGCCCACCGCGTGGAGTGCGGGGTGCGCGGTGAACAGTTCTTCGAGCATGACGCACAGCTCCAGCCGTGCGAGGTTCATGCCCAGGCAGTGGTGGATGTCTTTCGCACCGAAACCGAGATGCTTGCCTGCGTTCGACCGGGTGATGTCGAACCGGCCCGGACCGTCGAAGATGCGTTCGTCGTGGTTCGCGGACAGGTACCACATGACGACCTTGTCCCCCGCCGCGATGTGGGTGCCGCCGAGCTCGGTGTCGACGGTTGCGGTGCGCCGCATGTAGGGCACCGGGGAGGCGAAGCGGATCACCTCGTCGATCGTGTTGTCGATGTGGCCGGCGAAATCGGCGAGCAGCAATTCTTTCTGGTCGGGGTGCTCGCTGAGCAGATGCAGCGCCCAGGCCAACGCTTGCCGGGTGGTGTCGAACCCAGCCGTGATCAGCAGGATGACAAACGAACCGAACTCGGTCGGTGTGAGGGTCTCGCCGTCGACCGTCGTCGACACCAGCCGGGACGTCAGATCGTCGCCGGGGTCCGCCTTGCGTTTCTCGCCCAGTTCGAGGGCGTATCCGTAGATCCGACCCAGGCCGGCCGCGCCGCCGGGTGCGGTGACGAACTCCTGATCACCACCACCGGCGATGACGTCGGCCGCCGCGGCCAGGATCATCGGCCGGTCGTTCTCCGGGATCCCGAGCAGCTCACAGATCACCTGCACCGGCAACCGGGTCGCGACGTCGGGGACGAAGTCGAACTCGGCATCTCGGGGTAGGGCGGCGGCGATCTGCGCAGCGTAGCCGCGGACCCGCTCGGCGATGCCCCGCACCGACGCCGCGGTGAACGCCGATTGCACGATGCCCCGCAGACGCCGGTGACGGGGATCGTCCATGGCGATCATCGACATGGCGAACTCGAGGATCTCTGCCGGGACGTCGTCGATGGTGAAGCCCTTGGCCGAGGAGAAGACCTCCGGGTTCCGGCTCACCGTAACCACGTCGTCGTATCCGACGATCGACCAGAAGCCCGGACCGGCCGTTTCCGTGTGGAACTCGATCGGCGACCGCTGGCGAAGCTCCTCGAACATCGCACGCCGGCCCGCGAAGCTGCGGTCCCAGAACGCGCGTGATGCGGGCGAGATGATTTTTTCTGATGCAGAACCTGTCACCGGCCCCCCTCGGTCGTACATTGCCTGCGACCCTACTGGGGAAACAATGGTTTCGGCGGTGTCGTCGACAGATACGGAGCGCCCCAGAAGTGGTTGAGCGGGGACATTATCATCGGCGTGTCCGCGTTCGAGCACCTGAGTCGGCCACATCTTTTCACACCGGTTAGGCCACGCTGATCGGGCATCGCCGCAGGTCAATAGCTATCATCCAACGGTGCTCCGGCGGTGTGCGGGAGATGAATTGGGGAGGATCGTGTGACGTTGAGGGTTCGGCTCGGTGACCTGCGAGAGGTGCGCGATCATCCGTTGGGGGTGACCGAGGCAGGGTTTCGGGCCGGGTTGACCCAGCAGGATGCCTTCAGCAGAGGTCGTGGCCCGTTTCCCGGTGATGCCGGTGACGTCTTTTCCGAGCGTGAACTGTTCGTCACCGCGCCGGACGACGAGGTGCTCGCGGTGGCGACGATCACCGGGGTCCGCGAGTACGACGACGAACTCGTCGTCGACGCGGATCTGGTTGTCGATCACGAGCGGGTGGGGACGAGGCTGCTGATCCGAACCCCGGCCGAGAACGTGTTCTCCTGCGCGGATGAGGAATCGGCGTGGGCGGGCTCGGTCGAGCGGGTGCGGTGGGTGTACGTGCGGGCGTTGGTCGAGGTCGCAACGGTCAAGACTTCCTCGTACGATCGTCGGCTCGCGAGCGCGGATCCTGCTGCCGATCCCGAGTTGTCCTTGGCCACTGCCGACGAGGCGATGCAGGTGGTGCCGCGGTACGTGATGATTCACCGCAGCGGGAAGCTGCGTCTCGGTGGGCCGTATGCCGACACCGCGGACTGGGACGGCTTCGTCGATCCCTGGACGGACTACGGGTACGTCGATTGCCTGCGGCTCGACGACGTCCTGGGCACCAGCGGTGATCTCGACATCGACGTGCTTCGGCCGCTCACCTCGCGTGCCGCTGCCGCGGAACTCCTCGAGTCCTTGGGGTGGGACAAGGTCATCCGCCGATTCGTCGACGCCCGTACCCCTGCGAGGTGGTCCACCGGGAAGCGCGGTTTGCGCTAACACCTCGGCTGACCTGCAGTGATGACACGTCCCCCGCACATCTGGGGCCCACCGAAATGGGCTGACGCGATCCTCGCCCACACATGACGAAACCCCAACCCCGGGAGCGGGGCTGGGGTTTCGTATTCCAGGTCAGGCCTTACGCAGTTCCCTGTAGGCGAGCGTCCGGGTGGTGATCGTTTCACTGAGGTCGGTGACCGCATGTAGTTACGGTCAAAAGCCGGCGCAACTTCGGTTTAAGTCAGGTTTAAGTCGGACTCGCCCAGCCTTTGGTAACTGCCCGGGGCCTTGAAAGTGGGGTCGCCCGACACGAGGAGCGTTGCGGCCAGACTCTGCGGATCGGTCGGAGCCTCGACCTTGCTCGCGCTCTTGTCATTTGAGCCGTCACCGAAGCTTCCCGGCCAATATTGATCCGAAGCCGGGCCTCGCCAAGATAGCGAAATGCCCGCCGGCGCAGGTCGTGCCGACGGGCGAAGCGCTGGAGCGAATCCCGATCAACGAGCTGGTGGCGGCTCGTCGATATCGCGTTTACCTGGGCAGACGACACGTCCCCTGATGCGCTGCGGCGGCGAGCTCCTCGGCGTAGCGGGGCTCGAAAGTCGGATTGAGTCCGTTCGCTGCCCAGTAGTCGGGCTCAGGGTGCGCAGAGCCGATGATTCCGCCGGCGATGCAGGCGATGGAGTCCGAGTCGCCGTTGCTCGTCGAGGCCCAGGCGAGGGCCTGGGGGCCAGTCAGCGCGGGAGCGTCGCCGCCCGAGGCGGTTGCCATGTCGGCGACCAGGAGAGCCAGGGCTGCGGCGCTGGCCGATTCCCAGCCTTCACCAATGCCGGCGCACGGGTCGCCGTAGCTTGCCGGCTCGACATCCTGCAGTCGGTCCCGGCTGTCCGCGGCGCGCATCAGCGCGTCGGCCACGTCGTCATTCAAGCCATCTACCAGGAACGATGACACGTCCCCCGTGATCGGGGCGAGGACATCCTGCAGGTAGGGGTCCTCGGTCCAGGTGCTGGTGCCGTTGTAGATCTGCGCGGCAGTCGTGAGGGCATGTTCGAGGTACCGGCCGCGCTGGGTCGGGGCGTGGCGGGTGGCATCGGCGAGCAGCAGCGCCGGGACGACGGCCCGGGGGTGCTTGTGGGTGATCACGGCCTGCAGAGCGGTCAAGCCCAGCCAGTAGGGATCGGGGGCGAATGCGGTGGGGACCAGGCGCATCACGGCCCCGCAGCCGGCGGACTCGACGGCCCCGTCCCTGTCGTACCAACGGGCGCCGCTGCGTAGGTTTCTCAGGGACTTCATGCAGGTGCGGCCGGGGGCTCGGTTGTTGTCGGGGTCGACCTGCCACAGGAAGAACTGCCGGGTGATGGCGTCGGTAACTGCTTCGATGTCGTCGAAATCGGTCACATCGGCCAGAGCGTGGTGTACGGCGAGGGTCATCTGAGTGTCGTCGGATTTACCGACCGCAGACCTCCGAATACACCTTTGGCCTGCGCTTATTCGTAACGTACATGTGCGCAAGGAGGTCGCGGGGCGATTTCGGCGTGTTGTTGGTGATCTTGTTCGCCTGCCGCTTTCGCTGCGTCGACGACGGCTCTGGCCGTCGGATTGGTGTAGAGGAACGTCCGGGAGACGCCCTATTGACTGAACTAATACGAAAGTCTTCCCAGTTCAACGGGCATGTAACGGCTTCTTGCATTACTGTCTCCG
>NZ_WXYH01000066.1:0-115780 GCF_009872365.1 Rhodococcus sp. T7 | reverse complement strand
GTGTGGGAGAGTAGGACACCGCCGAACATCCGTTACCGAAAGCCCCCCAACACTTGTTGGGGGGCTTTCGGCATTTCCAGAACAGATTTGCCGACGGCAGCGGTTGCCGCACAGACCATTTCACCCCGGTGCGCCGCCGGCCAGGACCTGCAGCGCCCGTGACGCCAGATGAAGATTCAGGCGGGTGTCCACACTGCGGAGATCACGGCCGGTCAATTCGTGGATGCGGGACATCCGGTACCGGAGGGTGCTGCGGTGGATCCTGAGGGCCTGCGCGGTCTCGTCGTATTTGCCGCCGCATTCGAGGTATTGGGCGAGGGTGGCCGTCATCGTGCTGCGGTGCTCCCGGTCGTAGTCGAGCAGGGGGCCCAGCCATTCCTGCACGAACGCCTCGACATCTCCGGTGGTGCTGTGCGAGTCGAGAATGCGGTAGACGCCGAGTTCGTCGAACAGTGCCACACCGCAAGGAGAATTCGACTGCTTGCGGATTTCGAGGGCGCGCATCGCGTGGGTGTACGAGTCGGGGAGTGTGCTGGGAGAGGTGCATTCGGATCCGACCCCGACTACCCCGACTACCCCGACCGTGGGGCCGAGCGACTTCTCCAACGCTGCGAAAACGGTGTTCACGTCCGTCTTCGCGTCCATGACGGCGGCGAGGACACCGGTTCGGTGCTCGTTGCCGTGAACGAGGAGGGCCGACGAGTCGGTGGCCGTCAGGTGGCGACGGAACGCCTCCGTGACGGACTCGACGGGCGTGTCCGGACCCCAGTGGACGACCAGGACGCGTTGCGGTGTGTGCAGGTCGTAGCCGAGGGCGTCGGCCCGCGAATAGGCGCTCTCGTCGTCGGTGCCGGCCAGTAGGTCGGCTCCCAGGTCGCGGCTCAGCCGCGCCTCCGTCTCGGCGAGCGATCTGCGGTGCGCCATGTCGACGGCGAGCATCGTCGCGGCGTGCTCCAGGGCGACAGCGTCGAGTTCGGTGGCCTTGTGCTCCGGGTCTGACAGATACAGGACACCGAGAAGTGTCTGTCCGGGCCGGACCAACTGCACGATCCGGTTGTCGTCCCGCAGCGGGCCCCCCTCCATCGCGGCGCGGCGCAGGACGTCGACCCGGTTCCCGCCGCCGACCTTGCGGTACCGGGGTGCCGGGACGGACGTGTCCGGCCCGGCCGAGACGCGAAGATTGCCGAACGCGTCCTCGATACCGACGGCGAGTCCGGTCACCTGGTGAAGGGTCTCGGCGATGGCGGTCTCGTCGGCGCCGGTCGCGGCGAGTCGCCCGAACGTGCGGTGGATCTTCGCTTCTTCCTCGAGTCGCGCGGCCCTCGTGCCGATCACGGTGATCTCGTCCGTGGCCTCGCGCAGGTGGCGTTCCTGGGTGGCGGCCCGGGAGCTGAGCGACGCGGCGCGCAGGGCCGACCCCATGTGCTGAATCAACAACTCGAGGAGCGTCGCCTGCACCGGTGTCGGCGGGTAGTCGGCCCGCAGTGTCAGCGACACCGGTCTGGACCACGAATCGTCGAGCAGCACGCGGTGCCGCCAGACCTCATCGTCGGGGACGTCGCCTGTCAGGACGCTCACGGGTTCGACCGAGAAGGGGCCGAGTTCGGGGAGGGCCTCGGCGAGCAGGGACAGGATCTCGTCCCGATTCCCGCAGTCGTGCATGTGTGCGGTCACGGCCAGCACCGCCGACAGGTTCGTGGCCCGCGGGGTGTGATCGACCCTCGGGTCTGGGGCTGCATCCAGATCCATGGCATGGAACTACCCCGTTTTGCGCCGTCGAAACCGGGACGCTGTCCGGCGGGGCCGGATTTCGGGGGATTCTTTCGTTCCGCCGTGACCATGTGGCGAGACGGATCAGCCGCCAATCTTGGTAACTGAGGGGTGGCACTTATGACCCAATCCAATAATTGGCACGATCCCGATCTGAACATGATTCGCGATGTCGTCGCGCACACGTCGGACGGGTGCGAGGGCTGTCTCGCACTCGGTACCCGCTGGGAGCACCTGATGTTGTGCCTGACGTGCGGGTATGTCGGGTGCAGCGACGGATCACCGATGCGGCACGCGCGACATCACGCGGAACGCAGCGGTCATCCGATCGTCCAGTCGCTCCACGCGGGGGACAACTGGCGCTGGTGCTTTGTGCACGACGTCCAGATCTGCACGCCGTATCCGGCGACCGGGGCCCGGGTGGTCGCACCCAGCCTGGTGCCCGGGCCGGCGGACGACCTCAGACACGGTCTCCGTATCGCGAAATCGCAGTGACGATCGCAGACCAAACGGCGTCGGCCCGAACTTCCGGGGGAGCGGCGTCGAGCCAGCGTGGCCGCACGGGGCTTCCGCCGGGTCGCGGCGGCGCCGGAAGCGGTCCGGGTACTGCGGCGTAGGCATCCGACGCGGGCACGGGTACGCACGAATCGTCGAAGGATGACCGGGATGTTTCCGCATCCGCGCCGTGCCTGAGTTGCAGAATCTCCTGTCCCTCGCGTCCGCGCAGCAGGAAGAACAGCAGCGGGTCGTCGTCGAGCACCCACGCGGCCTGATACAGCACCGCGGCGGCGTGGCGGCACGGCACGTCCCACTCCTCGCACGTGCAGGTCGCGTCGGCGTCGAACATCGACGGAATCAGTGACACGTCGACGGCCGCGAGATCCTCGTCGAGTTCGCGAGGGAGCGTCCCACTCGACAACTGGGCGACGTGACCGCTCCGTGACGCGAGGGTCGCGAGCACCTCGCCCCACTGGCGCTCGTCGAGCGGGTCCACCCGGATCCGCACGTGCAGACTCTCGTCGTCGGTGTGCACGTCTGCGGAGACGAGCCCGGGCGCGAACGTGAGCGGACCGAGCAGTCCGCCACGGGCGTAGGCGCGTCCGCGTTTGAGCGTGTCCGAATCGAGCGCGGCCTGCTCGACGTCGTCGATCCAGCGCTGCGCCCACCAGATCCTGCCGCGCGTGCGGCGGCCCTTCTGCGCAGGGAATCGGGGATGCGTGACGGCGTCGGTCACAGGTCACCTCCGAAGTCGTAGTCGGGGCTCAGGGCAACCAGCCGGGCGAGCTCGCCGTCGGTCAGCTCGGTGAAGGCGTCGGCGCCGTGCGACAGGACCGAGTCGGCGAGTTGCCGCTTGGACGCGAGCATGGCGGCGATGCGTTCCTCGATGGTTCCCGCGGTGACGAAGCGGTGCACGACAACCGGGTGCGTCTGACCGATGCGGTACGCGCGATCGGTGGCCTGATCCTCGACCGCCGGGTTCCACCAGCGGTCGAAGTGGACGACGTGATCGGCCCGGGTGAGGTTCAAACCGGTGCCTGCGGCCTTGAGGGACAGGATCAGGACAGGGATATCACCGCTCTGGAAGCGTTCGACCAGGTTCTCCCGGGCCGCGACGGACGTGCCTCCGTGCAGGAATTCGCACGCCACCCCGCGCGTCGTCAGGTGCCGTCGCAGCAGCCGTCCCATCGTGGTGAAGTGGGTGAACACGAGGGAACGCCCGCCCTCCGACAGGTTGGTGTCGATCAGCTCGTCGAGCAGACCGATCTTGTGGGAACGGCCGGTGAGCGCGGCGTGTTCCTGGCCGAGGTACTGGGCGGGGTGATTGCAGATCTGCTTGAGACCGATCAGCAGCGACACGATGCTGCCGCGCCGACCGATGCCCTCGCTCGTCTTGATCTGCTCCATGGCCTCGCGGACGAGCGCCTCGTACATGCCGGCCTGCTCCGGGGTGAGCGTCACGTCGAGGTCGATCTCCGTCTTCGGTGGAAGCTCGGGAGCGATCCCCGGATCCGACTTCCTGCGCCGGAGGACGAACGGCGAGATCAACGCCGCCAACTCCGCCGCGCGGTCGGGCCCGTCCTCGCCGGCCGAGTCGTCGTAGCGGCGCCGGAACTGCGCGTACGGACCGAGGAGACCCGGGGTGACGCCGTCGAGGATCGACCAGAGGTCGCTGAGCCGGTTCTCCACCGGTGTGCCGGTGAGGGCGACGCGCGCCTGTCCCGGAATCGTGCGCAGCGCCCGCGTCACGGCAGCGGCCCGGTTCTTCAGGTGCTGCGCCTCGTCCGCGACGACCAGACCCCATGCAGTTCCGGCGAGGACTTCGCAATCGAGCCGCATCGTCGCGTACGTGGTGAGGACGACGGTGTCGCTGCCGTCCGCGACCGTCTCACCGGGAGGCCGGCGCTTCGGGCCGTGGTGGACGAGGACACCGGTGCCCGGTGCGAAACGTTCGATCTCCCGCCGCCAGTTCCCCAGCAGGGACGCGGGACAGACCACCAGCGTGGGTCCCGCCGTGTCCGGGTCCTGCTGCCGGTGCAGGTGAAGCGCGATGAGGGTCAACGTCTTTCCCAGGCCCATGTCGTCGGCGAGGCAGGCACCCAGGCCGCGCGACGTGAGCCCGGCGAGCCAGCGGAATCCGGTCAGCTGGTAGTCCCGCAACTGCGCGCGCAAGGCTGCGGGGACCGGCACGGCTTCCGGATCCCCGTCCGACAGCTCCCGCGCCACCGCCGCGGCCGCCCCGTAGGAGTCGACGCGGACGTCGTCCTCGCCGCGCCTGGCCCGGCCGGTCAGCGATGCCCGCAGCGCCTCGACGGCCGTCATCGTTCCGGTCCGCCTCTGAAGGGTCTTTCGAATCGTGTCGGAGTCCGCGACGACGTACCGGTTGCGAAGTTTCACGACTGCCCGCTTCGCCGACACGAGCTCTTCCATCTCCTCGCGCGTGAGCACGTCCTCGCCCACCGCGACGCGCCAGTCGAAGTCGAATGCACGGTCACCGCCGAAAGCGGCTGCGCCCTCACGGGATCCGGGGTCGCCGAGGACGATGCGGGTCGACGTCTGGGCGACCAGTTCGCGCGGCCAATGGATCTGGACGCCCCGCTCGCGCAGCCGACGGCCGGCGTCCGCGGCGAGGGAAGCCAGGTCGTCGTCCTCGAGACCGATGCGGTGCGGCGCCTCCGCCCGCAACAGATCTTCGAGAGGCGCCCAGTCCTCGGCCGCGCGGTGGAGGGCACCGAGAACCTCCATCCGCGGGTCGGCGGCGAACGCGGACTCGGCGAGCGTCGGATGCCGCCACAGATCGACGGCGTCGCACACTACTCCGGGCCGCGCGACGCCGTGTACCTGGACCGTGGCGTCGAACTCGGTGTCCGAGAGATCGACCGCGCCGGGATCGACGGGGTCGATCCGCAACGACAGCGCGATCGCCTCAGGTGTCAGGGCCTCCGCCCACGCCCGCAGTTCCGGGGAGGGTTCGGCATCCCACGCCAGGTAGGGGCCCGCGTCGGCGGGCGAGCCGAGTCTCGGGACGGTGTCGACGACCGCGGTGAGGAAGTTGCGCAGGACGTCCACGGCGGCGGGGAGGCGAACTTCCTCGGCGGGCGGATCCCCGAGCGGGACGGCGCGGGCTTCCGGCGGGAGTGCGGCGGCCAGCAGACGCAGGTGCGATGCGTCCTCGTCGTCGAGGGCGCCGAGCCGCCATACGTCGCGGCCGTGCGGTGTGACCGAGGGGAGGACCTTGCCCGCTCCGAGGTAACCGACGGCGGTGCGGGCGCAGGCAGCCCAGAACGCGACCGATCGATGGACCGTGTCACCGGGGTCCAGAGCCAGCAGCATCGGCAGCGCGTCGGCGAGGGAAACAACTTGCGTCGGAACGCCGTTCACCGCTCCACCCGCGGCGATGAGGGTGCGGGAATCGGCACTCGGAGGCCGCGGCCCGTTCGGTGAATCGCTCCAGAACAGCAGGCGGGAGTCGCGGGGAGGATCGGCGGGGGTGAACGTGGCCGCGCAGCCGGCGAGGGTGGACTCTGCTGTCACTACTGCGCCTTTCGCCGGGTTTATGGTACGCCGTACGTCAACGAGGCGGCGCGCGGAATTGTTCCCGGGCGCCGTGGGAAGATCTCGGCATGGGTAGAAGCGCGACACCGGAGGGCGACCCCGCCCACACCATGGAGTTGCTGTGGGGTGGCGGCACCGCGCCGATCTCGCGTCCCCGCAACGGCAAACCCGGCCTGACACTCGACCGGATCGTCGAGGCCGCCGTCTCCGTCGCGGACGCGGAAGGGCTGGACGCCGTCTCGATGCGCAGGCTGGCAGCCGAACTCGGCGTCGGCGCGATGTCGCTGTACACGCACGTCCCCGGGAAGACGGAACTGGTGGAGGTGATGCTCGACCGCACGCTGTCCACGCTCGAACCGGGCGACGACACCGACACGGGGTGGCGGGACCGTCTCACCGCGGCGGCGCACGACTACTTCCAACTGCTGTGCGCGCACCCGTGGATGCTCGGAGTCGTCGCGCTGAGCCGGCCGGTCCTCGGGCCCGGTGGGATGGCAAAGTACGAGCGGGAACTGCGCGCGGTCGAGGGACTGGGACTGCCGGACCTCGACATGGACTCCGTCGTCACACTCCTCGACAGTTTCGTCGCCGGCGCGGCGCGGGCGGCGGTGGACGCGGCCGCGCTCGCCGCCCGGGGTGAGGCGGACAGCGAGTGGTGGCAGAGCGTCGCGCCGCACTTCGAGAAGGTCTTCGACCCCGAGCGGTTTCCGCTCGCCGCCCGGGTCGGGGCCACGGCAGGGGAGCACCACAACGCCGCGTTCTCGCCCGCCCACGCCTTCGAATTCGGTCTCGCCCGGCTACTCGACGGAGTCGGCGCCCTCATCGTCGGCAGCGGAACCGGCGGGGATTAGTTCGGCGGGAACGGCCAGCGTGGTCGGCTCGAGACGTCCGCGCAGGGTGACGGTGTCGGTGCATTGCCACCGCGCGCCTTCGTCCTCCGACGCCGCGTCGATCGCCCGCTCGGACGCGACGACGTGCCCGGGAACATTCTTGGCGAGCTCGGACAACCGCGCTGCCTCGTTCACCGGATCGCCGATCACCGTGTACTCGAAACGTTCGTGGGCGCCGATGTTTCCGGCCACGGCGCGACCGGCCGCCACCCCGATTCCCGCATCGCATTCCGGCACCTCGGCGGTGAGCCGTGCGCGGAGTGCCCGAGCGGCGGACAGCGCCGCACCGGTGTGGTCGTCCAGCGCCATCGGTGCCCCGAAGATGGCCAGTGCGGCGTCGCCCTCGAACTTGTTGACGAACCCGCCCCGCCGGTCGACCTCGTCGACGACCACGTTGAAGAACCGGTTGAGCAGATCCACGACCTCCGCCGGAGACCGGGTGGCCGCGATCGTGGTGGACCCGATGATGTCGACGAACAGCACTGCCACGTCGCGTTCCTCCCCGCCGAGTTCGGGGTTGTGCCGAAGCGCCTGCGACGCCACGTCCTGCCCGACGTGCCGCCCGAAGAGGTCGCGGATCCGCTCCCGTTCGCGCAGTCCCTCGACCATCCGGTTGAACCCGGTCTGCAGTGCGCCGAGTTCGGTGCCGTCGTACACGACGACCTCGGCCTCGAGATCGCCGTCGGCCACCTTAGCCATGCCCTGCGCCACCGAGCGGATGGGCGCCTCGGTGGCGCGCACACTGATCACCACCAGCAGCAGGCCGAACACCAGGATTACCCCGCCGAGCGCGAGGATCGACACCGCGAGGCTGGTCGGGCTCGCCGGACGGATGAAACTGAAGATCGCGATGAGCATCAGGCCCAGCACCGGAACGCCCGTCCCGAGGATCCACGCCAGCGCCGTGCGGCCGGTGATGCCGAGCGTGCGGCGGGGTTGCGGTCCATCCGATCCGAGTGCGCGGGCGGCGACGGGCCGGAGCGCGAACTCCGTCAGCAGGTAGCAGAAAGCGCAGACCGTGATGCCGGCCATCGCGATTGTGAACGCGACCTTCGGGATGGTCTGGGGATCGATGAGGCCGTACAGCGTCGTGAAGAAGACCAACCCGATGCCCCACAGCGCCGCCTGGACCCGGGTCAGGCGCCACGGGGCGCGGAACGCCGCCGACCGGTCGTGGTCGGTGGGCACGTCGTCCTCCGTCGCCCATCGCAGATCCGACACCAGTCGCTTGGTGCCCCAGGTCACGCCGATCAGCACCGCGCACAGCACGAACACCGGCACAGCCACGAAATTGGCGATCGCGAACTCGCTCGCCCACACGCTCGGTCCGGGCACGACGACGCTGATGAGCAGGCAGGTGATCACCGCACCGACGAGATTGGTGAACACCAGCGGGGCGGTCAGCAGCAACTGGACACGGATACGGCGCCTGCGGGGACTCTCGTCCGGCGATCCCAGCAACCACGACCCCAGTGGGGCGACGGATCGGCGAGGGCTGCGCATAGTCATTCGAGACTAGTCGGCGCGATCCCTTAGGGTGGGCGGGTGCGCCTAGTGATTGCCAGATGCCGAGTCGACTACGTAGGCCGTTTGACGGCACATCTGCCCACCGCTCGTCGCCTGTTGTTGATCAAGGCCGACGGTTCCGTGAGCATCCACGCCGACGACCGCGCCTACAAGCCCCTGAACTGGATGAGCCCGCCCTGCTGGCTCGTCGAGGACTCCGTCGACGACGCCGAAGCCCTGTGGGTGGTGACCAACAAGGCCGGTGAGGAACTGCGGATCACCATCGAGGAGATCGAGCACGACTCCCGTCACGAACTCGGGGTCGACCCCGGGCTCGTCAAGGACGGTGTCGAAGCTCACCTTCAGGAGTTGCTCGCCGAACACGTGGAAACGCTCGGCAACGGCTACACATTGGTCCGGCGTGAATACATGACGGCAATCGGTCCCGTCGATCTGCTGTGCCGAAACGCCGACGGCGCGTCCGTCGCCGTGGAGATCAAGCGACGGGGCGACATCGACGGTGTCGAGCAACTCACGCGGTACCTCGAACTGCTCAACCGCGATCCGCTGCTCGCGCCGGTGAGCGGCGTCTTCGCCGCTCAGCAGATCAAGCCGCAGGCCAAAACCCTTGCCACCGACCGCGGAATCCGGTGCCTGGTGCTCGACTACGAAGCGCTGCGCGGCACCGAGAGCACCGAGTTCCGGCTCTTCTGAGGCCTAGGCTGAACCCGTGCCCCGTCGTAAACCGCAGCGGAAGAACACACGCCGCAGCGCGCCCCCGGACAACTCCGAGGGCTCGCTGTTCGGTAGTGCGCTGATGCGTCAGGAATCCGGTCCCGCCGGCGACGCGGACGAGAGCTACATCGTCCGCACCATCCCCGGGGCCCGGGCCACCAAGTCGTACCGGTGCCCGGGCTGCGATCACGACATCCGGCCCGGTGTCGCCCACCTCGTCACCTGGCCCGCCGAATACGGCGGAGCCGAGGACCGGCGGCACTGGCACACCGGGTGCTGGTCGGGACGCAGCACCCGGGGCCTCACCCGCAGGTGGTCCTAGCTTCCGGCCTTCACGGTCCGCTGACCCGCAGGCCGGTTCGCCTGGGTCTTCTCGACGGTGGACAGCACCGCGGTGTCCTCGTCCGAGTTGTCCGTCTCGTCCTCGGACTTCTTCACCGAATCGTTCGACCCCGACTCGGTCTTGCGGTCCGCTGTGCCGTTCGGTGCGGACTTGCCGCTCGAGTTCTCGTTCGGTCGCTTCTCGGAGTTCGACGCCGCGGTGTCGGGCTGCGCGTCGAGGAGTTCGCTCTCCCGGTTGACCGACGCCAACATGGCGGGAACGGAATCGAGCTGCCCGCGAATGCCCAAGAGCTGCGCCAGGATCCGGCCGCGGAGCACGCGAAGCTCCTCCGCGAGTTCCTTGGCGTGGGCGATCTTGCGCTCCGACTGGTCGGTGGCCGCCTGCAGCCTGCGCTCCGCCTCGTGCGTGGCATCCGCAAGACGACGCTGCGCCTCGGCCTTGCTGGTGGCCTCGAGCTCGTTCACCGCCGTGATCGTCTTCTGGCGGCGCTCGGACATCGAGAGGTCGAAGTCTTCCTGAACCTGCGAGCGACGCAGTTCGGCTTCGGCGGCGAGGCGGTCGCGCTCGGACTGCGCGGCCTCGACGATCTTCGCCGCCTCCGTGCGAGCCTTCGCCATGGTCTGCTCGTGCTGAATCTCGAGCGCGCTGCGGCGGTCTTCGAGTTCCGCGACCAGCGACTCGTACTGGCCGCGAAGCTGCGCGGCTTCCTGCTCGGCGACGGAGATCATCTCGGCGGCATCGGCCTCGGCCTTCGCGCGCACCTCGGACGCCTCGTCCGACGCGAGCCGGAGCATGCGCGAGATGCGGTCGCTCATTCCCTCCGCGGTGGTCGGCGGAACCGACAGGCGGTCGACGTCCTTGCGGAGGTCGTCGATCTCGTCCCGCGCGTCGTCGAGTTGCTTGGCGAGGTCCCGCGCCTGCGCCGCCGCGGCGTCGCGGTCGGCGGCAGTAACGCGGAGCTCGGCGTCGAATCGCTCGAAGTAGTTGCGTACCTCGTCCCGGTCGAATCCCTTACGCACGGTGGAGAAGGGAAGGGGGATCGAACCACGGTCCTGCTCGTTTACCATGGCCGCCAATCTACCTGGGCAAAGTAGAACTTGTCTCTGCGCCTGGTACCCGGCGGCCGGTCACAGCTCTAGTGGGTCGCCGAGGGCTCGACCAGCTCGACGAGAACTCCGCCCGCGTCCTTCGGGTGCACGAAGTTGATGCGCGAGTCGGCGGTTCCGCGGCGGGGTGCGTCGTACAGCAGCCGGACGCCGCGCTCGCGCAACTGGGCGGAGATGGCGTCGATGTCGGTGACGCGGTACGCCAGCTGCTGGAGACCGGGACCGCTGCGATCGATGAACTTGGCGATGGTCGAGTTCTCGTTCAACGGCGCGAGGAGCTGCAGTGCGGTGCTGCCCGCGGGAGCGCCGACGACGCTCAGCATCGCTTCGCGCACGCCCTGCTCCTCGTTCACCTCTTCGTGTGTCGACACCATGCCGAGGTGCTCGGAGTACCACGCGATGGCGGCGTCGAGGTCGGGAACGGCGATGCCGACGTGGTCGATGGCGGTCACCAGATCCGAGGACAGCGGCGACGTGGACTGGGTGGGGGAGGACTGTGTCATGGTCCCGACGTTAGCGCTACCGTTTCGGTAGTTCTCGTCGGGATGTGACTTCCGTCGCCCGGCACCCGCCCATTCGTCTCACGCGGAGGAAATCGTGACCAGTTCTGTGATCGTCGCCGGAGCCCGGACCCCGATGGGCCGGTTGCTGGGTTCGTTGAAGGATGTGTCGGGTTCCGATCTGGGTGGGGTGGCGATTCGCGGTGCGCTGGAGAAGGCGGGCGTCGCCCCCGAACAGGTCGAATACGTGATCATGGGCCAGGTGCTCACGGCGGGGGCCGGTCAGATCCCGGCGCGGCAGGCCGCCGTGGCCGCCGGGATCGGGATGGACGTGCCCGCCCTGACGATCAACAAGGTGTGCCTGTCGGGGATCGACGCGATCGCGCTGGCGGATCAGCTGATCCGGGCCGGCGAGTTCGACGTCGTCGTCGCCGGCGGCCAGGAGTCGATGTCGCGGGCCCCGCACCTGCTGGAGAAGTCGCGGGAAGGGTTCAAGTACGGCGACGTCACGATGCGCGACCACATGGCCTTCGACGGGTTGTACGACATCTTCACCGATCAGGCGATGGGCAGTCTGACGGAATCGAAGAACGCGGAGGACGGGCAGCGGATCAGCCGGGAGGAGCAGGATACGTTCGCGGCGGCGTCGCACCAGAAGGCGGCGCGCGCCTGGAAGGACGGGGTCTTCGACGACGAGGTCGTGCCGGTTCCGGTGCCGCAGCGCAAGGGCGACCCCCTGCTCGTCGGCTCCGACGAGGGCGTGCGGGGCGACACGACCGCCGAGTCGCTGGCCCGGTTGCGGCCGGCGTTCAGCAAGGACGGCACCGTCACCGCCGGGTCCGCGTCGCAGATCTCGGACGGTGCGGCCGCCGTCGTCGTGATGAGCAAGGCGAAGGCTCAGGAACTGGGGCTGTCCTGGATTGCGGAGATCGGCGCGCACGGGGTAGTGGCGGGCCCGGATTCGACGCTGCAGTCACAGCCGGCGCGGGCCATCGCGAAGGCGTGCGCCAAGGAAGGGATCGACCCGAAGGACCTGGACCTGGTCGAGATCAACGAGGCCTTCGCGGCGGTCGGGATCGCGTCGACGCGGGAGCTGGGCCTGGATCCGGAGATCGTGAACGTCAACGGCGGCGCGATCGCGATGGGGCATCCGCTGGGGATGTCGGGTGCGCGGATCGCACTGCATCTGGCGCTCGAGTTGCGCCGTCGCGGTGGCGGCGTGGGCGCGGCGGCACTGTGCGGTGGAGGCGGTCAGGGTGACGCCCTGATCGTCCGCGTCCCCAAGGCGTGACAGACGACGGTCCGTGGTGGTGTGCCTCACACCACTACGGGCTGTCGTAGATGGTCGGGCACAATGGTCGGCATGGCGAACGTCTTCGATCTCAGCACCACGGCCAAGCGCTTCCGATTTGTCGCAATTCTGGAGGCATTCACCTGGCTCGGCCTCCTCATCGGCATGGCCTTCAAGTACCTGCCCGCCGACGGCAACGAGATCGGCGTGAAGATCTTCGGCCCGATCCACGGCGGCGTCTTCGTCCTGTACCTGCTCGTCTCGCTGTGGACCGCGCGCAAGCTGAGCTGGAACCTGGTCACCACGTTCTGGGCGCTCGTCGCCAGCGTTCCGCCGTTCGGCACCGTCGTGTTCGAGGTCTGGGCGGCCCGCGCCGGCCGCATGGCCGAACTGTCCCGGACCAGCACGGTGAAGAGCGAACCGTCGCTCGTCTGACCGAGTCCGCGGTAGACACGGCCCGCATTCCGGCGCCCGCTCGAATCGTGACAAACTGGTGGACGTGACTCGACCAGGTTCTCGTCCGTCAGCGCGTTCCTCAGCAGTGGCCGCAGCCATGAGCGGAGCAGTCGATCTCTCCGCCCTCAAGGAGCGTGCGGCCGCTCCGCCCCCGCCTGCGCCTGCGCCCTCCGGGGACGGCGCCGCTCCGGCCGCCCCCGGCGGCACCGGCCTCACACCCGTCATCGACGTCACCGAGGCGACGTTCGAGGCGGAGGTCCTCGTCCGGTCCCAGCAGGTCCCGGTCGTCGTGGACCTGTGGGCTACCTGGTGCGAGCCGTGCAAACAACTCTCACCCCTGCTCGAGAAGCTGGCACACGAGGCCGGTGGCACCTGGGTGCTCGCCAAGGTCGACGTCGACGCCAACCCGCGTATCGCGCAGGCCTTCGGTGTCCAGTCCGTCCCGACCGTCGTCGCCATCGCCGGTGGTCAGCCGCTCGCCGACTTCCAGGGCGCACAGCCCGAACCGCAACTGCGCCAGTGGCTCGCCGCGGTCCAGCAGGCGGTCGCAGGAAAACTGTCCGGACCTCCTGCCGGTAACGGCGACACGGAGGAGCCCGAGCCGGAGGACCCGCGTTTCGTCGCCGCCGAGGCAGCGCTCGACGAGGGCGATCTGGCGGCGGCCGAAGCCGAGTTCCAGAAGATCCTCGACACGGAACCGGACAACGCGGAGGCGCAGGGCGCGATCCGTCAGGTGCGTTTCCTCGCCCGCGTGCAGTCCGTCGATCCCGGTGCCGTCGCCGCGGCGGACGCCGCCCCGGCCGACATCGACGCCCAACTGCAGGCGGCGGACGTGGAGCTCTACTCCCAGGCACCCGATGCGGCGTTCGCCCGCCTCATCGGTGTCGTCGCCCGCAGCGCCGGCGACGACCGGACGCGGGTGCGCACGCGTCTGCTGGAGTTGTTCGAACTGTTCGACCCTGCCGAACCGGTCGTCATGACCGCGCGCCGGAAACTCGCCGCAGCACTGTACTGACGAGGAACCTGTACTGACGAGAAACCGGGGTGAGTGCGTTCGGCGCTCACCCCGGTTTCGTCGACAGTGATCAGCTGCGGACGCGCTCCACCCGTCCGACCAGGAAGACGTAGGACGCGATCCCGACCGCGGTCACCACGGTCATGTAGACGAATCCCGGAGCGAAACTGTCGTCGGTGACGAGCAACCCGATGACGATGGGCGTGGCGATCGACGACAGATTGCCGATGAAGTTGAACATTCCGCCGGTCAGCCCGAGCAGCCGCTCCGGTGCGAGTGCCGACACCAGCGACCATGTGATCGACGCGAGTCCGTTGCCGAAGAACGCGATGGACAGGAACACGATCACCATCGCGGTCGAGTCGGTGAAGTTCGCGCCGATCATCGCGACGGTCAGCAGCAGTCCGACGATGATCGGACCCTTCCGGGCGACTCCGAGCGAGACCCCCTTGCGCAGCAGGAAGTCCGAGAACACCCCGGAGAACAGCACACCGACGAGCGCCGCGACGAACGGCAGCGACGCGAGGAATCCGGACTTGATGTAATCCATCCCCCGGTACTCGACGAGGTAGGTGGGGAACCAGGTGAGGAAGAACCACAGCGTCGACGTGAGGCAGAACTGCCCCAGGTAGATGCCCCACAGCTTGCGCCTGCCGAGGACGGTCGCGACGTCGGTGCGCGTCACGGCCGGACGTTTCGGTTGCTGCTCGTCCACGAGGTCGACGAGTCCGCCGCCGTCGCGGATCAGGTCGATCTCGGCGTCGTTCGCGCGGGAGTCGCGTGGCTCGCGGTAGAACGCGTACCAGACGGCGCCCCACACCGCTCCGACCGTTCCGGTCACGATGAACACCCAGTGCCAGGACAGCACGGACTGCAGCCAGGACAGGAACGGGGTGAGCAGGGCCAGTCCGATGAACTGTCCGGACGTGTAGAAGCCGATCACCGTCGCCCGTTCACGCTCGGGGTACCAGGCCGTCGCGACGCGGTTGTTGATCGGATACGCGGGCGCCTCGAACACGCCGACCAGCAGTCGCAACGCGATGAGCGCCACGAATCCGCCGATGACACCCATGAACGCGGTCGCGATCGACCACAGGATGAGGCAGGCGGGGTAGAGCACTCTCGGGGGTATCCGGTCGACGAGCCAGCCGCCGGGAATCTGCAGCGCCGCGTACGTCCACCCGAACGCGGACAGCAGCAGACCCTGCTGGGCCTTGGAGAGGTCCATTTCGTCCGCGATCGCGGGCATCGCGATCGACAGGTTCGCCCGGTCCATGTAGTTGATGACGACGGTCACGAACAGCATGACCGCGATGAGGACGCGTGCCTTCGACGCCTGCGCCGCGACCGACGTGGAGCGGCCGTTCTGGGTCTGCACCATTTCCTTCACCACTCCTGCCCTCACCACTCCGCGAAGGAGCCGTCGCTGTGCCGCCACACCGGGTTGCGCCAGCGGTGGCCCTCGGCCGCCCGTTCGATTACGTACTCCTCGTTCACCTCGATGCCCAGCCCGGGGCCGGTCGGGATGCGGACCTGACCGTCGGCGTACGTGAACACGGACGGGTCGACGAGATAGTCGAGGAGATCGTTCGACGTGTTGTAGTGGATGCCGAGGCTCTGTTCCTGGATGGTCGCGTTGTAACAGCCCGCGTCGATCTGCAGGCACGTGGCCAGGGCGATCGGCCCGAGCGGGCAGTGCAGCGCGAGCGCCACGTCGTACGCCTCGGCCATGTGCGCGATCTTGCGGGCCTCGGTGATGCCGCCGCAGTGGGACGGGTCGGGCTGGATGATGTCGACGGCCCCGGAAGTGAGAACGGATTTGAAATCCCACCGGGAGAACAATCTCTCACCCAGTGCGATCGGGATCGGCGACTGCCGGAGCACGTCGACGAAACCGTCGACGTGCTCGGAGAGCACGGGTTCCTCGACGAACATCAGCCGGAACGGTTCGAGTTCCTTCAGCAGGACCTTGGCCATCGGCTTGTGCACCCGGCCGTGGAAGTCGACGCCGATGCCGATGTTCGGGCCCACGGCGTCGCGCACCGCGGCGACGTTGGCGAGGCACCGGTCCACCTTGTCCCAGGAATCCAGGTACTGCAGTTCCTCCGTGCCGTTCATCTTCACCGCGGTGAAGCCGCGGTCGACGACCTCGCGCGCCGCCTTCGCGGTGTCCGCGGGACGGTCGCCGCCGATCCAGGAGTAGACCTTGATCCGGTCCCGGACCCGGCCCCCGAGAAGTTCGTACGCCGGCACGCCGAGGGCCTTGCCCTTGATGTCCCACAGGGCCTGGTCGATGCCGGCCAGCGCGCTCATGTGGATACCGCCGCCGCGGTAGAAACCGGCCCGGTACATGACCGTCCACAGATCCTCGATCTGCGTCGGATCCTGCCCCACCAGGTAGTCGGACAGTTCCTCGACCGCGGCGGCGACGGACGCCGCCCGGCCTTCGAGCACCGGCTCGCCCCAGCCGACCACGCCGTCGTCCGTCTCGATCCGCAGGAACAGCCACCGCGGGGGCACGGCGTACGTGGTGAGTGACTTGATCTTCATGGAGTCCTCCTGTGCGGGGCCGTGGTGGTGGCCCCGGTCGTCGTCGGTGTCGGTTCAGGCGGCTTCAGCCGACCAGATGTTCATCAAGGCGAGGGCGCGGTCGCGGACGGTGCCGGCGCTGTCGCCGGGCCGGTAGAGGCAGGTGCCGAGTCCCGCGCCGCCCGCGCCTGCGGCGGCCCACTCGGCGAGGTTGGTCCGGTCGACGCCGCCGACGGGGAGCAGTTCGACCTCCGCGGGCAGGACGGCCCGCCACGCCCGCATCCCCGCAGTCCCGACCGAGTCGGCGGGGAACAGTTTGATGCTGCGCGCTCCCGCACCCACTGCGCTGAAGGCCTCGGTGGGGGTGGCCGCTCCCGGGTACGGGTGCAGGTTCCGGGCGACGGCAGCGCCGATGACCTCGACGTCGCTGTTGGGGGAGACGATGATCCGGGACCCGGCCGCATCGGAGCGGATCACGTCGTCGACGCTGAGGACGGTGCCGGCGCCGACGACGCAGACGTCGCCGACGGCCGTCGCCAGCCGCTCGATCGAGTCGAACGGCCGCGGGGAGTTCAGGGGGACCTCGATCGTCGTGAAGCCGGCGTCGACGAGGGCGGAACCGACTGTGACGACCTCCTCCGGGGTGATGCCCCGCAGGATGGCGATCAATCCGGTGGTCGTCGTGGTGGCAGAGGTGCTCACAGGGCCTCCTTCTCGGGAATGGTGGATGCGTCCGGGTCGAGCAGTCCCGCGTCGATCGCCACGCGCCACAAACCCTGCGCGGCGGCCTCCTCGGCGACGATGTCGGCGGCCACGCCGTGGACGCGCAGTCCCGCCGCGTAGCGACGGCAGAGATCGGCGTTTCCGCACAGCAGGATTCGGTGCCCGGCGGCGTAGTGGGGCAGGAGGTGCCGGACCTCGTCGGCGATGATCACGCCGGAGACGTAGTCGGGCAGCGACGCCGGATCGAGGAGTCCGTCGAGCACGAACGCCCGCGCCCCGAACAACTCGGCGGGCAATCCGCGGGACGGTACCGACGTTCCCGTGGCGAGGCCGCGACCGAAGGCGGCGTCGTCCCGCACCCCGGTGGTTGCGGTGCGGCCGAGGATGCCGTGCTCCATCACCAGGCCGTACAACTCGCCGGACATCGCCGTGGCGAACGAGACGATCTTGTGGTCCTCGACGCGTGCCCATTTGCTGTGCGTTCCGGGGAGCACGATGGTCAGTGGACCGTCGGTCGGCGGGAGCAGGCCCAGGGCCCCGATGATCTGCGTCTCCTCGCCCCGCATCACGTCGCCGGGCACCGAACCGTCGGCGGCGGAGGCGACGCGCAGGCCGGGCACGAGGTGCAGAACTCCGCGGGGGTGGGAGACCGCAGTCAGGTCGCCGGCGCCGATGGCGAGATCGGTCGGCGTCGTCAGGTAGCCGGCCTCACGCCAGCCCTGGGCGCTGCCCACCATGCCGCAGGCGATCGCGGGGAGATCGGGGGCGTCCGCGATCCAGTCGCCGCAGGCCTCGTCGAACGCGGCCTCGTAGGCGCGGGTGCGCGATTCCGGGTCGTCCCCGGTCATGCCGAGCAGTCCGAAGTCGGGCCTGCGAACGTCCAGAATGCGGCCGCCGTCGCCGAGGAGCCAGGCGCGCTGCGACGACGTGCCCCAGTCGAGGGCGATCAGGCGCGGTGGTGAGATGTCGGGGGTGTTCTGGATCACGCAAACCACTATCAGACGCGAATCCCATAATGACGAACGAGGTCCCTATATGTGGGACAGTGGGGGTGTGACCGAACCGACGAACGACATTCCCCCCGGCACCCAGACACTGGCCCGGGGGCTCGCCGTCATCCGTGCCGTCTCCGACGGCGCGCAGGATCTCCGTGCGGTCGTCGACCACACCGGGCTGGGACGCAGCACCGCGCACCGACTCGTGCAATTGCTGGTCCACGAGGGGTATCTGCGCACCGGGAGTCGCGGCTACACCCTCGGCCCGACGCTGATCGAACTCGGTTTCAAAGCCCTCCACGGCAACCCGCTGCCCGTCGTCGCACGCCCGATCCTCGAGGAGTTGTCGGCGCACGTGCACGACACCGTGCACCTGGCGGTCGAGGACGGCGGCTCGGTGCTGTACCTGGACAAGCTGCCCGGATCGCGCGGTGCCGAGATGCGTTCGCGCATCGGTCACCGGATGCCGCTGACCCGCGCAGGGGTCGGCAAGGCCCTGCTGCTCGACTCGGCCGAGCGCTGGGATGCGCTGTACGAGAGCGACGCCGCGCAGGCTCCGCGACCCCCGGCCCGCGGACACGGCGCGCAGGCCGACTTCCGTAAGCGGATGGAGGACTACGCGCGGATCGGGGCGGCCATGGACCTCGAGGACAACGAACCAGGAATCCGCTGCGTCGCGGCCCCGGTGCGGGACGCGTCGTGCGCGATCGTCGGAGCGATCAGCGTGTCGGCCACGAGCCCGTACATGCCCGACGAGCGGATGCGCGGCCTCGTGCCGGTCGTGTGCCGGGCTGCCGGACGGATCTCCGCGGCGCTGGGCTACCGGGAGATCTGAGCCGGCGACCGGTCAGCGGTACCGGCCCTCGCAGGCCTGCTCGCCGCCGAGCACGCCGGTGCGGAAGGCGTCGACCCGGGAGAACCCGCTCGGCACGGTCTCCCCGTTCACGTCACTCGCGGCGAGTCCGTCGGTGAGAAGCCCCGACACGGCCTCGTCGAGGTCGCCGGGGGACAACCACACGCTGCCTTCCGCCAGCGTGGCCGGACTCGCCGGGCTCAGTGCGCCGGTGATGACCCCGGACAGGCAGGCGGCCCGCAGCGCGGTCTGCGGTGAGTGCAGATCGTCGCCCCGGTCCCGCTGCAGCGCCAGGGTGTACCGCGAGGCGAGAAGGACGTACGCGTTGTAGTCGCCGGTGAGCTTGGTCTGGAACAGTTCACGGCGGCCCGGGCGTCCCGGTGTGCCGCGTTCGGCGAGGGCGTCGACACTGACCCCGATCGTGTTGGTGGCCGGGCAGTACGACACCGGTTCCGTCACGTCGGCGTCCGCGCAGCCGAGGTCGGCGCCGTCGAGTTGCAGCGTGGGCGGATCGCTGAGATCGAATATCTGCTGGAACGACGTGAAGAACGCCTCGACGGACTCGTCGGTGACGGGAAGTTCACCGTCGTCGCTGTCGTCGGCGAACCGCTGCGGCAGATCCGCGCGCCGCGAGTCGATCTCCTTCTCGTCGATGCGCGTGCACGCTGCCGGGCCGTCCGTGAACCCGATCTGGGTGGCGGTGACACGTTCGAACGCCGAGCCGTGCACGTTGTCCGGATCGTTCGGGTCGGTGTCACCGATCGCCACCGCCGACGCCAGCACCTTGTTCAGCCCGTCCGACGTGTTCAGCGTGAAATGGGGCGCCTTGTCTTCCGCGATGTGCCGCATGAACGCCCCCGCGAAACAGTCGGCCTGCTGTTCCCGCACGATCCCGCCGCCCACGTTCTCGTCGGCGATTCCCGCCTTCGTCTGGACGGCGTGCCCGTACTCGTGCGCCAGCACGAAGACGGCGGCGACGACGCCGAACTTCTCCACGACCTCCGGCAGCAGGAGCGCCCGGTCCCAGCCGATGGTGTGGTCGGTGCTGCAGTAGCCGGCGTTGAGGAGTTCCTCGGTGCTGTCTCCGCAGAACCGGGGGCCGTCCGAATCCCGCGGATCCCAGGAGATCAGCTCCTCCACCGGTTCGAATTTGCGCTGGAACAGCGCCGGGAACTCGGTGCGCCAGTAACTCTCGATGTCGCTCACCGCGTTGGCGGCCATCGTGTCGATCTCCCCGCCGTCGGTGCCGGTGACGGGAAGGCCGGCGTCGGGTGCGCCCTTGCGGGCACCGCTTGGCCCCGACGTGGCATCGAGGCCCGCCACCTTGAACGGATCGTCGTAGATGGACGCGGCCTCGCCGTCCACCGAACGCGCGCACCCCGACAGCACGACCGCAGTCGCGGCCAGAACGCCCAAGCTCGCAGCCCACAGCCGACGTCGGATCAGCAAGGCCGTGCCTTCATCAACGCTCCAGACTCATCCAGATCGCGCCGTTCGCGGGCAGTGCCACCTCTGCCGAGGCGGGACGGCCGTGCCACGGCTGCGAAGTTGCCGTCACCGCACCGAGATTTCCCCAACCCGATCCTGCGTAGACCTCGGCGTCGGTGTTGAGAATTTCACGCCATTCACCCCGTTCTGGCAAGCCCACACGATAATTCGCGTGCGCGGAGCCCGAGAAATTGAACAGGCACGCCAGAATCGACCCGTCGGTGCCGTACCGCAGGAAGCTCAGGACGTTGTTCGCGGTGTCGTTGGCGTCGATCCAGGAGAACCCGCCCGGTGACGTGTCAAGCGTCCACAGTGCCGGGTGCTCGCGGTACGTGGCGTTGAGGTCGTGGACGAGCCGGAGCAGACCGCGGTGGAAGCCGCCGGTGTACGGGTCGTCGAGCTGATACCAGTCGAGTCCGCGTTCCTCGGACCACTCCGCGGTCTGCCCGAACTCCTGACCCATGAACAGCAGTTGCTTGCCGGGGTGCGACCACATGTACGCCAGCAGGGCCCGCACGCCGGCGGCCTTCGACCAGTCGTTGCCGGGCATCCGCGTCCACAGCGTGCCCTTGCCGTGCACCACCTCGTCGTGGCTGATGGGGAGCAGATAGTTCTCGCTCCACGCGTACATCAGGGAGAACGTGATCTCGTGATGGTGATAGCTGCGGTGGACGGGGTCGTGCGCCAGGAACCCGAGGGTGTCGTGCATCCACCCCATGTTCCATTTCATGTTGAAACCGAGACCGCCGACGTTGGTCGCACGGGTGACACCCGGCCACGCCGTCGACTCCTCGGCGATGGTGACGACCCCACGGTGCTGCTTGTGGACCGTGGCATTGGTCTCCTGCAGAAACGCGACTGCCTCCAGGTTCTCCCGGCCGCCGTGGATGTTCGGTGTCCAGCCACCTTCCGGCCGCGAATAGTCGAGGTACAGCATCGACGCGACCGCGTCGACGCGCAGACCGTCCACGTGGAACTCGTCGAGCCAGTACAGCGCGTTGGCGACGAGGAAGTTGCGGACCTCGCGTCGCCCGAAATCGAACACGTACGTTCCCCAGTCGAGTTGCTCGCCGCGCTGGGGATCGCTGTGTTCGTAGAGCGGTGTGCCGTCGAACCGGGCCAGCGCCCACTCGTCCTTGGGGAAGTGGGCGGGAACCCAGTCGACGATGACGCCGATGCCGGCGGCGTGCAGGTGGTCGACGAACCACCGGAAGTCATCGGGGGAGCCGAACCGTGACGTGGGCGCGTAGTACGACGTCACCTGGTATCCCCAGGACCCGCCGAACGGGTGCTCGGCGACCGGCAGCAGTTCGACGTGCGTGAACCCCGTCTCCGTGATGTGGGTGGCGAGTTGCTCGGCCATCTCGCGGTAGTTCAGCCCGGGCCGCCACGACCCGAGGTGAACCTCGTACACGCTCATCGGGGACTGTGCGGGTTCGGTGGCCGCCCGCTGGGCCAGCCAGTCGGCGTCGTTCCATTCGTACGTGCTCACCGACACCCGGGACGCGGTCGCGGGAGGGACCTCCGTCGCGAAGGCCATGGGGTCGGCCTTGTCGCGGACAGTGCCGTCGGGGCCGTGGACCCGGAACTTGTACAGGTCGCCGACCTCGATGCCGGGGACGAACAACTCCCACACCCCGGTGGATCCGAGCACCCGCATCGGGAAGTTCCGGCCGCTCCACCCGTCGAAATCGCCGATCACGCTCACCCCGCGGGCATTGGGAGCCCACACGGCGAACGAGGTGCCGGTGACGGTGCCGTCGGGCGTGTCGTAGCGGCGGCGGTGCGCGCCGAGGATCTCCCACAGCCGTTCGTGCCTACCCTCGCCGAACAGGTGCAGGTCGAGTTCGCCGAGCGTGGGCAGGAACCGGTAGCCGTCGGCGGAGACGTCGTTGTGACCACCCGGCCACGTCGTGGACAGCCGGTAGTCCATCAGATCCCGGTACGGCACCAGCGCCCCCCACACACCGTGCGCGAGGTGCTCCAGCGAGAAACTCGTCCCACCGATGACGGCGTCGACTGCCTCCGCGTAGGGGCGCAGGGCACGGATCACCGTGCCCTCGGGATGCGGGTGGGCACCCAGGATCGAGTGCGGGTTGTGATGCTCGCCCCGGGCCAGCAGGTCCAGGTCGGCGGCGTCGGGTGCGATGGCGACAGGCGGTTCGACGGTCACTATGTACCTCCGCGGTAGGCCAGCTTCGTTCTGGCCGGATAGGGAATCGACGGTAGTGCCAGGATATGGGCCACGGCCCGCCACGGTTCGAGGCGCACGAAGTTGGTCTGCCCCCAGTGATACTGCTCCCCGGTGACCTCGTCGAGCACGGTCAGGTGGTCGTGCCAGTCGCGGCCCAGCGCCGGCATGTCGAGCCACACGTTGCCCTGCTCGGCGCCGTACGGGTTGAGATTGATCACCGTCAGCACGGCGTCGCCGGTGGTGGCGTCGAACTTGGAGTACGCGATCAGGGCGTCGTTGTCGACGTGGTGGAAATGGATGTTGCGCAACTGCTGCAGCGCCGGATGCTGCCTGCGAATCCGGTTGAGCGCGGTGATCCACGGTTCCAGTGACTCGCCGCGGGCGGCCGCTCCCTCGAAGTCGCGGGGGCGCAACTCGTACTTCTCCGAGTCGAGGTACTCCTCACTGCCCGGACGCACCGGAACATGTTCGTACAGTTCGTATCCCGAGTACACGCCCCACGTGGGCGACAGGGTTGCCGCCAGCGCGGCGCGCAGCGCGAACATGCCCGGGCCGCCGGTCTGCAGGCTCTCGTGCAGGATGTCCGGGGTGTTGACGAAGAGGTTGGGACGCGCCTCGTCGGCCTTGGCGGCGATCTCCTTACCGAACTCCGTCAACTCCCACTTGGCCGTCCGCCACGTGAAATACGTGTACGACTGCGTGAACCCGCGGCGGGCGAGACCGTACAGTCGCGCCGGACGGGTGAACGCCTCGGACAGGAACAGGACGTCCGGATCCGTCTTCTTGACCTCGGCGATCAGCCACTCCCAGAAGTCCGCAGGTTTGGTGTGCGGGTTGTCGACCCGGAAGATCTTGACGCCCGCCGCAACCCAGTGCCGCACGACCCGCAGGACCTCCGCGTAGATGCCGTCGCGGTCGTCGTCGAAGTTGACCGGGTAGATGTCCTGATACTTCTTCGGCGGGTTCTCGGCGTAGGCGATGGTGCCGTCGGGGAGGACGGTGAACCATTCCGGGTGCTCCTTCGCCCACGGATGGTCCGGTGCGGCCTGCAGGGCCAGGTCGATCGCCACCTCCAGGTTCAGCTTCTTGGCGGCAGCGATGAACGCCTTGAAATCGCGCATCGTCCCGAGTTCGGGATGGATCGCGTCGTGGCCGCCCTCGTCCGAGCCGATCGCCCACGGCGAACCGACGTCCTCGGGGCCCGGGGTCAGCGTGTTGTTGGGGCCCTTCCGGTTGACCTTTCCGACCGGGTGGATCGGCGGCAGGTACACCACGTCGAAACCCATCGACGCGATGCGGGGAAGGGCCGCAGCGGACGTCGCGAACGTCCCGTGGCGGGGCTTGCCGTTCTCGTCCCGGCCCCCGGTGGATCGGGGGAAGAACTCGTACCACGACCCGAACAGGGCACGCGTGCGATCGACGAGCACGGTGTGCGCCTCGCTCTTCGTCACCAGTTCGCGCAGCGGGTGCGCGCGGAGCAGTTCGGTCACGTCCGATCCGAACGCCGGAGCCACCCGCTCGGAGAGGTGACGGTCGGAACGCAGCGACGCCGCGACCCCGGTCAGCCGTGAACGGTCCGCGCGGGGGACGCCCTTCGCGGCACGCTCGAACAACCGCGCACCGATCTCGAGGTCGTTGGCCAGTTCGGCCGGACCCTGCCCCACCGCCAGCTTCGCCTCGACCGCGTGCTTCCACGTGGTGATCGGGTCGCTCCAGGCCTCGATGCGGAACGTCCAGAGACCCTCACCGGTCGGGGTGAAGGAGCCGTCGACGGTGTCGGGCACCGGACCGCTGGTCATGGGAATCCGGAACGTCGCCGAGCCGCCCGAAGAAGCAGTGCGCGGCCCCCGCACCGCAAGTGTGGCGGCCACGGCGTCGTGACCTTCGCGCCACACGGTTGCCCGTACGGGAAACACCTCACCCACAACGGCCTTGGCGGGAAAGCGGCCGCACCCGACGTTCGGTTCCACGTCGTCGATTCCGAGTCGACCTGTCACACTGGGCTCCGTTCCATAGCCGGAAGTTGCCGGCGGCTCGTGGGCTGGGCCGCCCGTTCAACCGTAATGGAGTCGACCGGTTCCTGTCCGGATTGCAGATCTGACGTCCACCCGGGCCGACACGGCGCAACGACGCCCGCAGTGCGTTATCGTTCGCGAGGTGAAAGCCTTGCGTCGGTTCACTGTCCGAGCCCACCTTCCGGAGCGGCTCGCTGCCCTCGGCCCGCTGTCCACCAATCTTCGCTGGTCGTGGCATCCGGCCACGCAGGAACTGTTCGGATTGCTGGACGAGGACCTGTGGCGGCAAGTGCAGTTCGACCCGGTCCGGATGCTCGGTGAGGTCGACCCCGCCCGCCTGGACGAACTGGCCGAGGACGTCGCGTTCCTGGCCCGCCTCGACGCCGCGGCCGCCGACCTCGACGACTACCTGTCCCGGCCCCGCTGGTATCAGAACCAGCAGGCCAAGGGAGTGTCGCTGGACGGCGGGATCGCATATTTCTCAATGGAGTTCGGGGTCAGCGAAGTGCTGCCCAACTACTCCGGCGGCCTCGGAATTCTCGCGGGCGACCACCTGAAGGCGGCATCCGATCTGGGACTGCCGCTGATCGGTGTCGGTTTGCTGTACCGCTCGGGATACTTCCGGCAGTCGCTGACCGCGGACGGCTGGCAGGCCGAGCACTACCCGCCGCACGACCCGCAGGGCCTCCCGCTGCGCCTGCTCACCGAGTCCGGGCCGCAGTCGTCCGACGGGGCGCCGGTCCTTGTGCACGTCGCGGTCCCCGGCGGCCGGGTGCTGCGCGCCCGCGTGTGGATCGCCCAGGTGGGGCGCGTCCCGCTGCTGCTGCTCGACTCCGACATCGCGGAGAACGACGCCGAGATGCGGGGCGTCACCGACCGCCTGTACGGCGGCGACCAGGACCACCGCATCAAACAGGAGATCCTCGCCGGCATCGGCGGCGTCCGCGCCGTGCGCGCCTACACCCACGCCTACGGCCTGCCCGATCCCGCCGTCTTCCACATGAACGAGGGGCATGCCGGGTTCCTCGGCATCGAGCGGATCCGCGAACTGGTCACCACCGGCGGACTCGACTTCGACGAGGCGCTGGCCACGGTCCGCGCCGGCACCGTCTTCACGACCCACACCCCGGTTCCCGCGGGAATCGACCGGTTCCCCGCCGACCTCGTGCGGCACTACTTCGGCGGCGACAACGGGGCGAACGAATCGTCCCTGCTGCCGGGGCTGACGATCGACCGGATCCTCGGACTCGGCCGCGAATCGGATCCGACCGTGTTCAACATGGCCCACATGGGCCTGCGTCTCGGGCAGCGCGCGAACGGTGTGTCCAAGCTGCACGGCATCGTCAGCCGGGAGATGTTCCAGCCGCTGTGGCACGGCTTCGACGCCGGAGAGGTGCCCATCGGCTCGGTCACCAACGGTGTCCACGCGCCCACCTGGGCCGCACCCGAATGGATCGATCTGGCCACCCGCATCCTGGGTCCCGAACTGGTGGAGGAGGCCCGCGGCTGGGAGCGGCTGCAGGACCTGTCCGCCGAGGAGCTGTGGGCGACCCGCAACGCGCTGCGCGGGAAACTGGTCGAGGAGGTGCGCCGACGGGTCCGGGCGTCCTGGATCGAACGCGGCGCGACGTCCGCCGAGCTCGGCTGGACGAACGAGGTGTTCGACCCGAACGTGCTCACCGTCGGCTTCGCCCGGCGCGTGCCCACCTACAAGCGTCTGACGCTGATGCTGCGCGACCCCGAGCGGCTCCGGGCACTGCTCCTCGACGAGGAGCGTCCGGTACAGCTCGTGGTCGCCGGGAAGAGCCACCCCGCGGACGACGGCGGCAAGGCACTCATCCAGCAGGTCGTGCGGTTCGCCGACGCCGCCGACGTCCGGCACCGCATCACGTTCCTCCCCGACTACGACATGTCGATGGCCCGGTACCTGTACTGGGGTTGCGACGTCTGGCTCAACAACCCGCTGCGCCCGCTCGAGGCCTGCGGAACGTCGGGGATGAAGTCGGCCCTCAACGGCGGACTGAACCTGTCGATCCGCGACGGCTGGTGGGACGAGATGTTCGACGGCGAGAACGGCTGGGCAATCCCCACCGCGGACGGCGTCGTCGACGAGACCCGGCGTGACGACCTCGAGGCCAGCGCACTGTACGAACTGCTCGAGCGCGCCGTCCTGCCGAGGTTCTACGACCGCGCGGACGGACTGCCGGTGCGCTGGGTGGAGATGGTGCGTCACACGTTGCAGAACCTCGGGCCCAAGGTGCTGGCGTCACGGATGGTGCGCGACTACGCCGTCCAGTACTACGCGCCCGCCGCCGCGTCGGCCCGGACGGTGGCGGCGGAGAACTTCGCCGGCGCCCGCGAGCTCGCCGCGTTCCGTCGACGCGTCGAGGCCGCATGGCCCGCGGTGACGGTCCTGCAGGTCGACGGCGCGGGGCTGCCCGACACCCCCGAGATCGGAGCGAATCTGGTACTCCGCGCCCGTATCCGCCTCGGTGAACTGTCCGTCGACGACGTCACCGTGCAGGCCGTGATCGGCAAGGCCGGACCGGACGAGGAGCTCACCGACATCGTCACCGTTCCGATGACCCACTCGGCCTCGGACGAGTCGGGAGAGTTGTTCGTCGCCGATCTGGCTCTGCCGCTGTCCGGGTCGGTCGGGTATACGGTGCGGGTGCTTCCGCACCACGAGTTGCTCGTCGATCCGTCGGAGCTGGGGCTGGTGACGGTGCCGAACCCCTGACCGGCTCCACCGAGCCGGTCCGGGTTCGTCCCGGCACGGCCTACGGGCCGACGTCCCGGCGCCGGAAGCCGGCGACGGCGGCGAGGAACAGGGCCGCCGCGAGAAGCAGCAGAACGACGAGGGGAGCGGCCGAGAAGCTCTCGGCAGGCAGCGCCGGCGTGTAGTGGAAGGGGGAGAGGATCCCGAACCAGTCCGGGAGGACCTCCCCGAACATTCCGGCGACGAGAACGTAGCCCACGAACGCCCACAGTGCGGGCAGGGCGCGAGGGATCAACCCGTAGACGGCCGCGCACGATCCGACGATCACGAGAACGGCCGGCACCGTGTTCAGGGCGGCACCGATCAGCCGGCCGAGCGCGCCCGCGTCGGACAGCGTGAACGCCGCGGTGATCCCCATGCCGACCCCGGCCGCCACCGCGATCACGACGGCCGCGGCCGCGATCACGACCAGCTGGCCACCGAGCCACCGCGCCCGCGACACGGGGGTGGCCAGGGCTTCCTCGGCGCGACCCGACGATTCCTCCGAGCGGATCGACACGACGGCACCGACGGCGTACATCGCGGCCATCACCACCAGGAACACCAGATACAGGGCGAACGCGCCGTCGGCGGCCGCCGCGGCGCCACCCGGCAGCAGCTGTGCGAGATCAGGGTCCTGTTCGATGAAATCGCTGATCTGCCTGCCGAGGGAACCGATCGGCAGCGACAGCGCGAACACGCCGACACCCCAGGCGAGGATCTGGCCGCGTTGCTGACGCGCCGCGAGCGCGGTGACCCCGGTCAGGCGGGGGGACGCCTCGGCACGACCGCCCCGCGGCGGAAGGAGTCCCGCCCCGACGTCCCGGCGACCGATGGCCGCGTACGCGCACACGACGGTCAGCGCCGCCGCGACGACGCCGATCAGCAGCGGCCACCAGCGTTCGTCGACGTACGCGCGGGTGGCCTGCGACCAGCCGATCGGAGACACCCACGTCAGCAGGCTCCCGCTGCGTCCCTGCTGCACATCGCCTACCGCCCGCAGCAGGTACGCGACGACGACCGCACAGATCCCGGCACCGCTTGCCGCGCGGGCGTGTTCGGTGAGCTGCGACGCCAGCGCCGACAGCGCAGTGAACACCAGACCCACGACCAGGACACCCGCCGACATGTTCAGCGAACCCGCCGGCGGCAGACCCACGGCGAGCAACCCGATCACCAGCAGCAGCGCGACGAACACATTGGCGAGGGCCGCCGAGATCAGTCCCGCCGTGATCCCCGCGTACCGCCCGACGACGCCGGCGCGCACCAGCTCGGCGCGCCCGGTCTCCTCCTCCGTCCGCAGATGCCGCGTCACCAGCAGCACCGACATGATCGCCACGGCCACCATCGTCATGCCGGCGATCTCGTTGGCGACCATCGCACCCAGCGTGTAGTCGTCCAGGCCGTAGCCCGGCCCGGCAAGGGCGGTGGCGGCCGGGGACGAGATGAGTTCGGCACGGGCCTGCCGGGATTCGGCGGTCGGGTAGATGGTGGAGTAACTGGACGCGAGCAGGACGGTGAGCCCCGCCACCGCGACCGTCCACACCGGAATCCGGACCCGGTCGGTGCGCACCGCCAATTCGGCGAGCACACCCGTTCCGCTCAACTGACTCACTGCGGCCGTCCGATCCCGAGCGCCTCGACCTCGTCGCGGTACTCGCGGAGGAACAGGTCCTCCAGGGTCGGCGGGTTGGCGGTGATCGACACGATGCCCAGCCCCGTCAACGTGGTCATGACCGGGTCGATCTGATCGGAATCGACGTCGAACGTCACCGTGTTCGCGTCCGCACCCTTCTGCAGGTTGTGCACACCTGGGACGTTGCCGATGGGACTGGGCTTGATCCGGGTGGTCGCCGTCACCGTCGTCCGGGTGAGATGCCGCAGGTCGGACAGTGTTCCCGCCTGCACCGTCCGGCCTGCCCGGATGATGGTCACGGCGTGGCACAGCGCATCCACCTCGGCGAGGATGTGACTGGACAGCAGCACCGTGCGTCCGCCGCGCGCGAATTCGGTGATGCACTCCTGAAACACCGCCTCCATCAACGGGTCCAGGCCCGACGTCGGCTCGTCGAGGACGAGGAGTTCGGTGTCGGCGGCGAGCGCGGCCACGAGGGCGACCTTCTGCCGGTTGCCTTTCGAGTAGGTGCGGCCCTTCCGGGTGGGGTCGAGTTCGAACCGCTCGATCAGCGACGCGCGACGGGCCGGATCGAGTCCGCCGCGCAGTCGCCCGAGAAGGTCGATCGCCTCGCCGCCGGACAGGTTGGGCCACAGGTTCACTTCCCCCGGCACATAGGCGAGCCGCCGGTGCACGGGTACGGAATCACGCCACGGGTCGGCACCGAGAACGGACGCCGAACCCCCGTCTGCGCGCAGCAGACCGAGAAGCACCCGGATGGTCGTGGACTTGCCCGCGCCGTTGGGTCCGAGGAATCCGTGCACCTCGCCCGACTTCACCTCCAGATCGAGGCCGTCGAGGGCGAGGACTTCACCGAACTTCTTGGTGAGTCCGCGGACTGAGATCGCAAGGTCCATCGGTCGAGCATAGGTGCGCACCGATCCGCTGTCCGACTCAGTGCACGACAGCGTTTCAGGCCGGCACGAGCGCGGTTCAGGGACGCGAGTCGCGGATCCGTCCCAGCGCCTTGCGCACGACCTCCGGGTCCGACGTCTCCCAGAACGGCGGCAGCGACGCCCGCAGATACCCGGCGTACCGGGCCGTGGCGAGCCGCGGATCGAGGACCGCCACCACGCCCTTGTCGTCGACGCTGCGCAGCAGACGTCCCACGCCCTGCGCGAGCAGCAGCGCTGCGTGATTGGCTGCGACGGAAAGGAACCCGTTGCCGCCCCGCGACTCCACCGCCTTCTGCCGGGCGACGAGCAGGGGGTCGTCGGGGCGGGGGAACGGGATGCGGTCGAGGATCACCAGGCTCAGGGACGGGCCCGGCACGTCGACGCCCTGCCACAGCGACAACGTGCCGAACAGCGACGTCGGCTCGTCGCCGGCGAACGCCCGGACGAGGGCACCCGTCGAGTCGTCGCCCTGGCACAGGATCGGGGTGTCGAGCCGGTCGCGCATGGCCTCGGAGGCGGCCTTCGCGGCCCGCATCGACGAGAACAATCCCAGCGTCCGCCCACCCGCCGCCTCGACGAGTTCGGCGATCTCGTCGAGATACGCGGGGGAGAGGCCGTCCCGCCCCGGCGGCGGCAGTTGCTTCGCGATGTAGATGATGCCGGCGCGGGCGTGGTCGAACGGCGACCCGACGTCCAGGGCGTTCCACTTCAACGTGCCCGCGTCGGACGGCGCCTCGGACCCGGTGGCCATCGCCGGATCGATCACGACGGACGACTCCGCGGGAAGCCCCCAGTTGACGGCGAGGCCGTCGAAGGACCCGCCGACGGTCAGCGTCGCGGACGTGAGGACCACGGTCGATTCCGCGAACAGCCGGGACCGCAGCAGCCCGCCGACCGACAGCGGCGCCATCCGCACCACCCGGCGGATCGAACCGCGGTTGTCGTCGGCGGCCAGCCACACCACGTCGTGACGCTTCGCCGGGTCCGGCTCGTCGAACGCGCTGAGGACGCGGACGGCGCTGTCGTGAACCTCCTCGACCGACGCGAGTGCGGTGTTGCGGGCGGCGGCCGCCTCCGGGTCGCTCAACGCCATGCCGGGACGGGACGGGCCGATGGCCGTGCGCAGCGCCCAGGCGGCGTCGCGGACGGCGGCGAGCGCGGGCGCCGCGCCGGGCGGCAACGCCTCCCACCGTTCCGGCCGCAACTCCTCGAGCAGCGCTGCCCAGCCCTCGCCTGCCGCCTCGAGGCGATCGGCGTCCTGCTCCTCGACGAGCTTTGCGCCGCGCCGCGCCGCGGCACTGATCGTCGACGCCGCCAACTCGGCGGTGGCGACGTTGGTGACGCGGTCGACCAGTTCGTGCGCCTCGTCGATGACCACGACGTCGTGTTCGGGAAGGATCGCGATTCCGGTGATGGCGTCGATGGCGAGCAGGGCGTGGTTGGTGACCACGACGTCGACCTGCGACGCCTCCGCGCGGGCCCGCTCCGCGAAGCAGTCCTCGCCGACCGGGCAGCGGGATTTGCCGAGGCACTCGCGGGCCGTGACGCTGACCTGGCGCCACGCCTTGTCGCTGACTCCGGGGGTCAGGTCGTCGCGGTCGCCGGTCTCGGTGTCCGAGGACCACTCGGTGAGACGCTGGACCTCACGGCCGAGCCGGGACACCGCGAACGGATCGAACAGCTCGTCGGCCGGCGGTTCCTCCGCAGTCCCGGTGTGGATCCTGTTCATGCACAGATAGTTGTTGCGGCCCTTCAGGATCGCGAAGTGCGGCCTGCGGCCGAGTGAACCCGCGAGGGCGTCCGCGAGCCGCGGCATGTCGCGGTCGATCAGCTGACGCTGCAGCGCGATGGTGGCCGTCGAGACGATGACCGTCTTGCCGCTCTGCACCGCGTGCCGCACGCTCGGCACGAGGTAGGCGAGCGACTTGCCGGTACCCGTACCGGCCTGGACGGCCAGATGCTCCCCGGTGTCGATCGAATGCGCGACGGCGGAAGCCATGGTCAGCTGGTTGGACCGCTCGGCACCGCCCAGCGACCGCACCGCCGTGCGCAACAGCTCGGGGACGTTGGGGAGGTTTTCAGGCACCCGAGCAGGTTACTCGGGACCTACGTCAGAAATCGTCACGCGGTCCGAGGGGACGTCCGCGTCGCGTCCCACCAGCCGCACACCGGCGGCCCGCATGGCGGTGATCGCGGCCTCGACGGTCGCGGGCGCCACGCCCGCGGTGAGGGGGAGGAGAACGCGCGTCGGGAAGCCGGCCGCCACGGCGTCGAGTGCCGTCGCGACCACGCAGTGATCGGTGGCGATGCCCACGATGTCGACCTCGGTAATTCCGGCCGCACGCAGCCATTTCTCCAGGCTGTGGCCGTCGGAGTTCGTACCCTCGAAGCCCGAGTACGCGGCCGAGAACTCGCCCTTGGAGAACACCGACTCGATGCCACTGCGGTCGAGGTCCGGGTGGAACTCCGCGCCGTGGGTTCCCGATTTGCAGTGCACCGGCCACGTGTCGACGTAGTCCGGTTCCTCGGAGAAGTGGTGGCCCGGGTCGATGTGGTGGTCGATGGTGGCCGCGATCGCGTCGTACTCGGCGCCGGCCAGGAAGCGGCTGATCGCCGCCGCGACCGCGGAACCGCCCTCGACGGCGAGGGAGCCGCCCTCGCAGAAGTCGTTCTGGACGTCGACCACGAGCAGTGCCCGCCGGGCGTCGGTGTTCTCGGTCACGGTGCCCTCCTGGATTCGGGTTCGGCGAAGCGCACGGGGACCACGGGCTCGCCGTGGGAGAGCTTCAAACCCTCCCAGGGGAGACTGACGAGGCCCGCCGCCAGGAGGGATCTGCTGTCCTCCAGGGTAGTCGCCCCGCAGGCGGTCGCACCGCCCCGCACCAGCGGGACCAGCAGTGCTGTCGCCTCGAGGCCTGCCGCGCCGGGTGCATTGGAGTGGGCCGGGTACACGACCTCCTCCACCAGGGTTCCGGTGTCGCGGGCGAATCGCACCGCTTTCTTGACGCCGCCCCGCGACGCCTTGTTGCTGCTCCGCTTCTCGACGGGGATACCGTCGACCTCGACGAGTTTGTAGACCATTCCCGCGGTCGGCGCACCCGACCCGACGACGACGGACGTGCCGACCCCGTAGACGTCGACCGGTTCGGCCCGCAGCGCGGCGATGGCGTACTCGTCGAGGTCGCCGGACACGACGATCTTCGTCCCGGTCGCCCCGAGGCCGTCGAGTTGCCCGCGCACCTGACGGGCGAGGACACCCAGATCACCGGAGTCGATCCGGACACCCCCGAGACCGGGGCCCGCGGCCTCGACGGCCGTCTCGACGCCCGCGGTGATGTCGTACGTGTCGACGAGGAGTGTGGTTCCGACTCCGAGTGCCGCGACCTGCGCGCGGAACGCCGCCGCCTCGTCCGGCCCGTCCGGGGTGGTGTGCAACAGGGTGAACGCGTGCGCACTGGTGCCCGCACCGGGCACGCCGTGCCTGCGGACCGCCTCCAGATTCGACGTGGCCGTGAAACCCGCCAGGTACGCGGCGCGCGAGGCCGCCACCGCGGATTCCTCGTGGGTGCGCCGCGAACCCATCTCGATCATCGGGCGGCCGTCGGCGGCGCTGACCATGCGTGCGGCGGCGGACGCGATCGCGCTGTCGTGGTTGAGGATCGACAGGATCAGCGTCTCGAGCAGCACGCACTCGGCGAACGTTCCGCGGACCGACAGGATCGGGGAACCGGGAAAGTAGAAGTCGCCCTCGCGGTAGCCGTCGATGTCGCCGCTGAACCGATAGTCACGCAGCCAGGCGACGGTGGCGTCGTCGAGGAAGCGGGAGACGATCTCGAGTTCCGGTTCGCCGAAGCGGAAGTTCGACAGCGCAGCGACCAGGCGGGCGGTGCCGGCGACGACACCGTAGCGGCGACCGTCCGGAAGGCGGCGGGCGAACACCTCGAAGCTGCAGCGACGGTGGGCGGAACCGTCGGCGAGGGCCGCCGACAGCATCGTCAACTCGTACTGGTCGGTGAACAAGGCGGTGCTGTCTCTGGACACCCGGCCACTGTAAGCCGCGGTGTCGCCGGGCGGTGGAGCGTCGTACCCTTGTGTCATGGCTCATTGCTCGACGACAGCTCCATTCGTGGATGCCATGCCGGCATCGCCGCAGGTCACCCCTGCAGAGTCGGAGGACGTCGAGGTCGATGAAGCCAATGATCGTCCCTGGGTCACCGTCGTGTGGGACGACCCGGTGAATTTGATGCACTACGTCACCTACATTTTCCAGAAGCTCTTCGGGTACAGCAAAGCGAAGGCGACGGAATTGATGATGCAGGTGCATTCCGAGGGGAAGGCCGTGGTGTCGAGCGGCTCCCGCGACAAGGTCGAAAACGATGTACGCAAGCTGCACGCGGCGGGCCTGTGGGCCACGATGCAGCGGGACAGCAGCTAACTTTCCGTTCGGACAGTAAGGAACTCGGTACACGACGTGCGGATGTGGAGCAGGAAGAACTCGCTCGGGGGCATGAAGCTGCGCTCGGAGATGGACGAGCACGAGGCAACGGTGCTGCGATCGCTGGTCGCCTCCGTCCTCGGCCTCCTCGAGGAGCGGGCGGCGTCGGCACCGGCCGACGAACTCGCCGCGCTCACCGGGATGCGGACGGGCAACACGACGCCACCCGACGAGGAGGTCCTCGCCCGGCTGCTGCCCGACTTCCACCGCCCCGACATGGACGCGCCGGACGACGACGAGATCCGCGCCGAATCGAAGGCCGACGTCAACGGTGCGCTGCGCGGACTCCACGAACCGGAGATCATCGACGCCAAGCTGGCCGCGGGTTCGGTCATCCTTCACACCGTCCCGGAGAACGGCGGCAAGGTTCTGCTCACGCCGGAGCAGGCCGACGCCTGGCTCAGCGGTCTCAACGACGTCCGGCTGGCGCTCGGGACCAACCTGGGCATCGACGCCGACACGCCCGACGAACTCGATCCGAATGATCCCCGCGCACCGCACCTCGACATCTATCACTGGCTGACCTGGATGCAGGACTCGCTCGTTCAGGCACTGGCACCGTGACGGGCACGACGCCGGGCCGCACCGATTCGCTCGTCGATGTGGTCGGCTTGAGCGTCGGGCACCACCACGAACTCGATCCGGACGCCGCACTCGGCAGCGGTGCCGCCACCGGGTGCACGGTCGTCCTCGCGCCGCACGGCGCGATCGGTGCGGTCGACGTCCGCGGCGGCGGGCCGGGCACCAGGGAAACGGACCTCCTCGACCCCAGCCACAGCGTCCGGAAGGTGCACGCGATCGTCCTCACCGGCGGCAGCGCGTACGGGCTCGCCGCCGCGGACGGCGTCATGCGATGGCTGGAGGAGCACGGTCACGGAATCGCCATGGGCGAGCCCGATCAGGTGGTCCCGATCGTCCCCGCCGCCGTCATCTTCGATCTGCCGGTCGGCGACTGGCGAACTCGTCCCACCGCCGAATTCGGTTACCGGGCAGCGGATTCTGCGTCGCACACGGTGCTCTCCGGTTCGGTGGGTGCCGGGGTCGGGGCGCGCGCGGGGGCGATCAAGGGCGGGGTCGGAACGGCGAGCGTCGTCATCACGGACGGTCCGGCGAAGGGCATCACCGTGTCCGCGCTGATGGTGGCCAATCCCGTCGGAACCGTGTTCGACCCGGCGACCGGACTGCCGTGGGGTGTCGCCACCGTGGGTGCAGCCGCGTTCGGACTCCGGCCGCCGGTCGCCGCCGAGGTGGCGGCGGCACGCGAACTGATGGCCAAAAGCACCGTCCTCAACACGACCATCGGGGTCGTCGCGACCGACGCCGCCCTCGGCAAGGCGGCGATGCGCCGCGTCGCCGTGGCCGGACACGACGGGCTCGCCCGCGCGATCCGGCCCGCGCATTCGCCGCTCGACGGCGACACGATCTTCGCGCTCGCCACCGGCATTCATCCGGTGCACCACCCGGCCGGCGTGCCCGACGCGTTCCCGCCCGATCTGCCCGTCGTCGACGCCGTCTGCACGGCGGCCGCCGAAGTGGTGGAGAAGGCCATCGTCGACGCCGTCCTCAGCGCCACCCCGGTCGCGGGAATTCCCACGTACCGCGAACTGTTCCCCTCGGCACTGCGTTCCTGACGCGGTCCCGGCCCTGTTCGGTGGCCGAGTCGACGGTCCGCACCTAGGATGGCGCTCACGGAGGTGGATGACGTGCTGGTGATTCGATCGGACTTCGTCGAGGCGATGGTCGCGCACGCGCGGGCCGACCACCCGGACGAAGCGTGCGGGGTAATCGCCGGGCCCGAGGACTCCGACCGCCCCGAACGGCACATCCCGATGATCAACGCCGAACGTTCGCCGACGTTCTACCGATTCGACTCCGGTGAGCAGCTGAAGGTGTGGCGCGCGATGGACGACGCCGACGAGGTGCCCGTCGTGATCTACCACTCGCACACCGCCACCGAGGCGTATCCCAGCCGGACCGACATCTCCTTCGCATCCGAACCGGACGCCCACTACGTGCTCATCTCCACCCGCGACCCCGACGCCCACGAACTGCGCAGCTACCGCATCGTCGACGGCGTCGTCACCGAGGAACCCGTCGACGTGGTGCAGAGCTACAAGTTCGCCCACACCTCGGTGGCGGACGTCCCCGACAAGTGACGACGCCGTCCCTCGCGACGGTCCCGCGGCAGAAAGACACCCACATCCCGAGGAGCCGACCATGGCTGTCACAGTTTCGATCCCCACCATCCTGCGTTCCCATACCGGCGGCGAAAAGCGGGTGGAGGCAACAGGTCCCACACTTTCCGCCGTCATCGACGACCTCGACGGCAACTACGGCGGCATCAAGGACCGCCTGATCGACGGTGGCCGGCTGCACCGGTTCGTCAACGTGTACGTCAACGACGAGGACGTCCGCTTTTCGGGCGGACTCGACACCGAGGTGGCCGACGGGGATTCCGTGACCATCCTGCCCGCCGTCGCCGGAGGCTGATCGCGGCCGTGGCGCGGTTCGATTCGCTCATCGACACCCTCGGTGACACACCCCTCGTCGGGCTGCCGCGCCTGTCGCCGAGCTGGACCGGCACCTCGCCGGTCCGCCTGTGGGCGAAGCTCGAGGACCGCAATCCCACCGGTTCGGTGAAGGACCGGCCCGCCCTCCGCATGATCGAACAGGCCGAGAACGACGGCATCCTGACACCCGGCGCCACGATCCTCGAGCCGACCAGCGGGAACACCGGCATCTCCCTGGCGATGGCCGCGAAACTCAAGGGCTACCACCTCATCTGCGTGATGCCCGAGAACACGTCCGTCGAACGGAGGCAACTGCTGACGATGTTCGGCGCCGAGATCATCGACTCACCGGCGCGTGGCGGCTCGAATCAGGCTGTGGCCGTGGCCAAGGAGCTGTCCGCGGAGCATCCCGACTGGGTGATGCTGTACCAATACGGCAATCCCGCGAACGCGCTGGCGCACTACGAGACGACAGGGCCGGAAATCCTGCGGGACCTGCCCGAGATCACCCACTTCGTGGCGGGCCTCGGCACCACCGGAACCCTGATGGGCGTGGGTCGCTACCTCCGCGAACACGTCGACGGCATCGAGATCGTCGCGGCGGAACCCCGCTACGGGGAACTCGTGTACGGCCTCCGCAACATCGACGACGGCTTCGTCCCCGAACTGTACGACGAATCCGTCCTCACCTCACGGTTCTCCGTCGGCCCCGCCGACGCCGTCCGCCGCACCCGGCAACTGATCGACAACGAAGGGATCTTCGCGGGCATCTCCACCGGCGCGATCCTCCACGCCGCGCTGGGAGTCGCGCGCAAAGCGGTCAAGGCCGAACGCGCCGCCGACATCGCGTTCATCGTCGCCGACGGCGGATGGAAATATCTGTCGACCGGCGCCTACGGCGGTACGGTCGAGGAAGCGGAAGAAGCACTGGAAGGGCAGCTGTGGGCATGACGACAAGGGTGTGCGGATCATGACGTCGCCGTTCGACTCCTCGCGATTCGGCTCGCCGGTGCCGAGGGGTACGTCGCCGGCACCCGCGCGCAAGTCGAAGCCGCTGTGGCTGCAGTCCGCGATCCTCGTCGGCACGTTCACGATGCTGCTGTACGTCATCGAGATCGCCGACGTGGCGTCCGACGAGCGACTCGAAGACAACGGCGTCCAGCCGCGCACGATCGACGGGCTGTGGGGAATTCTGTTCGCCCCGGTCCTCCACGACGACTGGGCGCACCTGTTCGCGAACACCGTCCCACTGCTGGTCCTCGGCTTCCTCGTGCTGTTGTCGGGCATCGCCCGCGGCCTCGCCGCCACCGGGATCGTCTGGGTGGTCGGAGGTCTGGGCACCTGGTTGACCGGCGGATCCTATTCCAACCACATCGGCGCCTCCGTCCTGATCTTCGGCTGGCTCGCCTACCTGCTGGTCCGCGGAGTCTTCGCCCGTAACCTCGGCCAGATCCTCGTCGGCGTGGTGGTGTTCGTCGTGTACGGCAGTCTGCTGTGGGGTGTGCTGCCGAGCGCGCCCGGGGTGTCCTGGCAGGGCCACCTGTTCGGCGCCGTCGGCGGTGTCCTCGCCGCGTGGCTGCTCTCCGCCGACGCCAGGAAGCAGCGGGCCCGGAAAGCGGTAGGGCCGCAATCGTTCGGATGAGTGGGTATGCCGGTTCGTCCCAATCGTCCGGCGGGTGCGATCAGGTCACATTTCCCCATCGGTTGTGAGGTCGACGCGCCAATTCCGTCGGAAGCTTTTTCCGAAACGGGTCGTCGTGGCAGCATGGCGGGTATGCGCATTACCGTCCTGGGATGTTCAGGGAGCGTCTCCGGACCAGACTCACCTGCATCGGGTTATCTGTTGACCGCGCCGGACACACCGCCGCTCGTACTCGACTTCGGACCCGGTGTCCTCGGTGCGCTCCAACGGTTCGCCGATCCCGGCGAGGTGTCCGTCCTCCTCAGCCACCTGCACGCGGACCACTGCCTGGACCTCCCCGGACTGCTCGTCTGGCGTCGCTACCATCCGAATCCGCCGACCGGGCGCGCCCTCGTCTACGGCCCGTCCGACACCGCCCGCCGGATCGGCGTCGCGTCCGCCGAGTGTGGCGGCGACATCGACGACATCTCCGACACGATCGATCTGCACCACTGGGCCGACGGTGAACAGGTCACGGTCGGCGATCTCACCATCACGGCGCGGCGGGTCAACCACCCGCCCGAGGCCTACGGGTTCCGCCTGACCAACGGCGCCGGACGGACCCTCGTCTACACCGGCGACACCGGCATGTGCGAAGAAGTGATCGAACTCGCCCGCGACGCCGACGTGCTGCTTGCCGAGGCGTCGTGGACGCACAGTTCGGACCGTCCCGAAGGGATCCACCTCTCGGGCACCGAAGCCGGCCAGGTCGCACACCGTGCCGGTGTCGCCGAACTGCTGCTCACCCACATCCCGCCGTGGACGTCCCGCGAGGACGTCATCGCCGAGGCCAAGGCCGAATTCTCCGGTCCCGTGCACGCAGTGTCCGCCGGCGGCGTCTACACCGTCTGACGCCGTGTCCGCGCCCCACCCGGGGACGACTAGGCTCTCCGCTGTGACCACACGAGAAGACGGCAGGGCGGACGACGAACTCCGCGAGGTCAAGATCACCCGAGGCTTCACCACTCATCCCGCGGGATCGGTGCTGGTGGAATTCGGAAACACCCGGGTGATGTGCACCGCCAGCGTCGAGGACGGCGTTCCCCGCTGGCGTCAGGGCTCCGGGCTCGGCTGGCTGACCGCCGAATACGCCATGCTGCCCGCCGCCACCCACACCCGCAGCGGCCGAGAGTCCGTCAAGGGCAAGGTCGGGGGACGTACCCAGGAGATCAGCCGGCTCGTCGGACGCTCCCTCCGCGCCTGCATCGATCTGGCCGCCATCGGTGAGAACACCATTGCCCTCGACTGCGACGTCCTGCAGGCCGACGGCGGAACCCGCACCGCCGCCATCACCGGCGCCTACGTGGCGCTCGTCGACGCGGTGACCTACCTCCGTGCCGCGGGCCGCCTCGCCGACCCCCAGCCCATCTCCTGCGGCATCGCCGCGGTGAGTGTGGGCGTCGTCGACGGCCGTGTGCGCCTCGACCTGCCGTACGAGGAGGACTCGCGCGCGGAGGTCGACATGAACGTGGTGGCCACCGACACCGGCACCCTCGTCGAGATCCAGGGCACCGGCGAAGGCGCGACCTTCCCACGGAGCACGCTCGACAAGCTGCTGGATTCCGCGCTCGCAGGCTGCGAGCAGCTGTTCGAGATCCAGAAGGCGGCACTCGAACTGCCCTATCCCGGTGAGCTTCCCGAGCCGAAGGTCCCTGAGACGTCGAAGAAGAAGTTCGGGAGCTAGACCGGTGCCGGAAACCACACGGGTGCTGGTGGCCAGCCGCAACGCGAAAAAACTCCGGGAACTGCATCGCGTACTCGCGGCGGCCGGCGTCGACGGAATCGAACTGGTCGGGCTCGACGCCGTGCCCGAATATCCCGAGGCCCCCGAAACCGGTGCGACGTTCGAGGAGAACGCTCTCGCGAAAGCGCGCGACGGCGCCGCTGCCACCGGATTGCCCTGTGTCGCAGACGATTCCGGAATAGAGGTGGACGCACTGAACGGTATGCCCGGAATCCTGTCCGCCCGGTGGTCGGGCACCCACGGGAACGATCCCGCGAACACGGCATTGGTCCTGGCTCAGCTCGCCGACGTGCCCGAAGATCGCAGGGGAGCGGCGTTCGTCTCGGCGTGCGCCCTCGTGGTTCCGGGCGGCGCGGAAACGGTGGTCCGGGGCGAATGGCGGGGCAGCGTCGCCGGTGAACCCGTCGGCGACGGCGGATTCGGCTACGACCCGGTGTTCGTGCCAGAAGGGGACACCCGATCGGCCGCCCAGCTCTCACCCGAGGAGAAGGACGCCTCCTCGCATCGAGGGCGGGCGCTCGTCCAACTCGTCCCCGCCCTGGCGGCGCTCACTAGGCGCTGACACTCGCCACCGCTCGGCCGGCTGACCTACGTGATCGCGATGATCACCGGTCAGCCGGTCGTCATGTGACGGAGGCGAGCGGTTCGATCAGAGTTCGAAGTCGCGGCGGACCTGCTTGGTCCGCTGGTGCTCCACGTAGAACGACAGGAACGGGATGGTGCCCGCGAGGAGTGTTCCGACCGTCCGGCCCGCGGGCCAGCGCACCTTGACCGCCAGGTCGAGCGTCACCAGCAGGTAGACGAAGTACACCCAGCCGTGAACCACCGCGATCCACGTCGGGAGGTTGTCGACCTTGAAGATGTATTTGGCGACTACCTCCGCGGTGAGGACCAGCAGCCACACACCGGTGGCGTAGGCGAGAACTCGGTAGCGCAGCAGCGCGGGAGCAACTTTCTTCTGCTTCGCGGTATCTGCGACCGAACCGGCAGTCGTCTCGTCTTGGCCCGTGCTCACGTGGTGCTCCTATCGGTCTCGCGAGCGGACAGCTCGGCGAGGTACTGGTTGTACTGCGAAATCTGCAGGCTCTCGAGGTCGTCCGGATCGCCGTCCTCGACCGCCGCGGGGCGCGGGGGCAGGACGTCCGCAGGAATTTCCCGCAGTTCGGCGGGCGCGTCCGGGACATCGGCGGTGTCTGCCGGCTCGGCTTCCTCGAGCTGCACGAACCGCCGATAGGCGTAGACCAGGAACGCTGCGAACAGCGGCCACTGGAACGCGTACCCGAGATTCTGGCCGGTTCCGCCTACCGCCTCGAACCGTTGCCACTGCCACCAGCCGAGTGCGAGGCACCCGACAGCCCCGACGACCACCAACAGGATCAGCGCGGGGCGGCGTTGCTTACGGTTACCGGACACGTAACGACGGTACCTGAATCGCCGAATGCGCTGCTAGGAGAGGTTGCCGCTATGGCGGCGGTCACAGGCTCGCCTGCGACGGGCGAGCCGGCCGGGGCACACGGCCACCGACTCGGCCGAAGCCGATAAGTGCGCGAGGGGGGATTCGAACCCCCACGTCCATTGGACATCAGGTTCTAAGCCTGACGCGTCTGCCCTTCCGCCACTCGCGCGCGAAGGACAGACTACGCCACGACCGGAACCGGTGTGCTCAGCCGGTCGATTCCTCGGTGCCATACGTGCGATTGCGCCCGGCCCACGTTGCGGTCTGGGTATGACAGTTGGGGCACAGGAAGCGCACTTCGTGCAAACGTGAGTCGAGGGGATCTCCGCGAATGTGGTCGACGTGGAGAGTGAGCGGGAGCCCACACCATTCGGCATTCAGGCCACACAGTGCGCACTGGTACGCAACACCTGCTTCGATCAGCGCGCGGCGCAACAGATGTGGTTGTACACGCGCGCTACCCGGTGGTCTGCGGATCAGAATTTCCTGCCAGGTCATCCGATTACGTGCAGGTTTTCCTTTTGTGTGAGCGCTGCCGGTGAAGTGAGATGTGTCGATCCCGAACTTCTTGATCTGCCGACTCAGATGCGCGTGCGTGCCACCTGCAGGCCGAAGTCCGAGGTAGCGCATGACGCCGGCGTAGCTCGTCGATTCCGCCACCGCCTGTTCGAGGACTTCCCGCGTGTACTTCACCTCGCACCTGCCGCGCGTTGCTGCCGGCGCTGGTACCGCCAGACGGCGTGGGTGAAGGTCGTGCCGGTGACCTCGAGGCGCACTGCCGCTGCGGCGACGAGGTCATCCGCCTGTGTTTCGGTTGCGGGTGATTCGAGGGCGAGGGCCTCGGCGATGAAGTCGCACACCACTGCGCGGGAAGCGGCTGTGGGCACGCCGAGTTGCATGGCGAAGCATTCCCAGGTGGCCGCTCCGAACCCGGGCACGGCGACGATGGCGCTCCGTTGCGCGTCGTCGTCGCGGAGATCCGCGGAGGTGATGCAGCCCAGTTCGGTGAGCGAGCGTGCCGCCGTGGCGACGGCCTCGGCCTTGGTGGTGTAGTTCCCCGGTACCCGCTGTCGGTTGTTCAGGACCGCCAGGAGGCCCTCGGGTTCGTCGGCGTGCGCGGCGAGTGCGGTGAGGTCGTCGAGTGGTGCGGCGCGGTGATCGCGCCAGCGGGTGATGACGGCGCGGACACCGGTGGTGGGCGTGCCGTACGTCGCGCGGGCGGAGAAGGCCGCGTCGAGCAGAGCGGCTTCGATCTCCTGCGGCCAGCCCTCCGTCCAGTGCGGCCACGACTCTCGCGGCAGTTCGGCGTCGATGTGATCGAGTAGGGCGCGGACGTGGGCTGTGCTCATTTCTTCCCCCCGGAGAATGGCTGTCGGCTGTTCCTGGAATCGAACATTAGTGCGAGGGTCCGACAGGTTCGCTTTCGTCGTGCTCCGGGGCCGGTTTCGAGGGCGCATACGTGCATGAACCTGGGACTTCGTCAAGGTGGTAACGAATTGATAACGATTAATGTGAGGTTTTCCTCAGGTTCTTGGACGTCCTTGCACCGCTACGTGCAGCGGAGACGTGATCTACCCGTCGGTCACTTCGCGGTAGGCCTGTGAGGGACATCACGCAATATTTCTCCGATGCACGGCTGTGACACCCCGGCGGCTCGTGAACGTGAGGAAATCCTCATGATTCTGTGTCAACCTTGAGCAGCCCGGAAGAGCTGATCAGAGCCGATACAGCAGGCACACGATGCCGAGGGCAGCAGACAGCAATCCCCACCTCCCCCCAGAGGGGAACAGGAGAGGACATACGCGTGACGATTGACGACACGACACCCGCAGGAAACGGAAGCAACTCGAAGGGTTCGCGGCGCATCGGCGTAGACCGGGACGACACTCGGTCGTCGAGCAAGGGCACCCTGGTGGATCGTCTGCTCGGAGGTGAGGCGTACGCGCTCGCCTTCGGTGGTCAGGGCGCACCCTGGCTGAGCTCGCTCGAGGAACTGAGCCGCGACAACGGACTCGAGCCGGCACTCACCACCCTCGTCAACGACGCGGCCGACTACCTCGCCCCCGTGGCGCAGGAGCTGCTCGTCGTGCGCCCGGTCGGATTCGACCCCATCGCATGGATCCTCGAGCAGGAACTCGCCGACGAAGAGGACGACGCCCAGGCGTCCGGCCCTTCCGCGGCAGCGCTCACCTCGGCGGCGGTGTCCCTCCCCGGCGTCTTCCTCACCCAGATCGCAGCGCTGCGTGCGCTGGCAGCTCAGGGCCTCGATCCCGCGGTTACGGCTCCCGTCTCGGTGATCGGCCACTCCCAGGGACTCCTCGCCGCGGAGGCCGTCGCCTCCTCCGGTCAGAAGGACGGCGAACTCCTCGCCCTCGCTCAGCTCATCGGTGCTGCCGCCGGTCTGGTCGGCCGTCGTCGCGGAGTGATCTCCGCCGCCGACTCCACCCCGATGCTGGCTGTCTCCAACGTCGATCCGGAACGCCTCCGTCAGATCGTCGAGGAGCTCGCCGAGGGCCTCGAGCCCGAGCGTGCAGCGGTCCTCGGCATCCGCAACGCCCGTCGCCGCGTCGTCCTGTCCGGCCCGCCCGCCCAGCTGGCACGCGTCCAGCAGCGGTGCGAGCAGATCGAGGCCGACGAGGCCCGTGAGCGCGACGCCAAGAAGCGTGGCGGCTCCATCTTCGCGCCCGTCTTCGAGCCCCTCGCGGTCGAGATCGGCTTCCATCACCCCGCACTCGCGGAGACGATCGACATCGTCGGCCAGTGGGCCGTGCGTTGCGGTCTCGACGAGGAGAAGGCCCGCGCCCTCACGAGCGCCTGCCTCGTCGACCCCGTCGACTGGGTCGAGGCCGTCGACGGCACCATCGAAGCCGGTGCCGCATGGATTCTCGACCTCGGACCCGGTGACCTCCTCACCCGCATGACGTCGGCCAGTGTCCGCGGCCAGGGCGTCGGAATCGTCGCCGCCGCGACCCGTGGCGGTCACCGCAACCTGCTCACCCCGGGCGCAACCCCCGAGGTTCCCGCCGCCTGGACCGAGTTCCTCCCGAAGCCGGTGTCGCTGCCGGGCGGACGCATCGGCGTCGAGACCGCCTTCACGAAGCTGACCGGTCGTTCGCCGATCCTGCTCGCGGGCATGACCCCGACCACGGTCGACCCGAAGATCGTCGCCGCAGCCGCCAACGCAGGCCACTGGGCCGAGCTCGCCGGCGGTGGCCAGGTCACCGAGCAGATCTTCGCCGACAACGTCGAGAAGCTCACCGGGCTGCTCGAGCCGGGCCGCGCCGTGCAGTTCAACTCGATGTTCCTCGACCCCTACCTGTGGAAGCTCCACGTCGGTGGCAAGCGCCTCGTCCCGAAGGCCCGCGCCGCGGGTGCTCCGTTCGACGGCGTCGTCGTCACCGCAGGCATCCCCGAGCTCGAGGACGCCGTCTCGATCATCGAGGACCTCGTCGAGGGCGGATTCAGCTACGTCGCGTTCAAGCCGGGCACGGTCGCGCAGATCCGCTCCGTCATCCGCATCGCCAACGAGGTTCCCTCGTTCCCCGTCATCGCCCACATCGAGGGCGGCCGCGCCGGTGGCCACCACTCCTGGGAAGACCTGGACGACCTGCTCCTCGACACCTACGCCGAGCTGCGTACCCGGCCGAACCTGGTCCTGTGCGTCGGTGGCGGCATCGGCACGCCCGAGCAGGCTGCCGACTACCTGACCGGCCGCTGGTCCGTCGCGCACGGCTTCCCGGCGATGCCGCTGGACGGCATCCTGGTCGGCACCGCCGCCATGGCCACCCTCGAGGCGACCACGTCTCCCGAGGTCAAGCAGCTCCTCGTCGACACCCCCGGTACCCCGGCGTGGGTCGGTGCGGGCACCGCCGAGGGCGGCATGGCCTCCGGCCGTAGCCAGCTCGGCGCCGACATCCACGAGATCGACAACGCCGCGTCCCGCACCGGCCGCCTGCTCGACGAGGTCGCCGGCGACGCCGACGCCGTCGCCGAGCGTCGCGACGAGATCATCGAGGCCCTGAACATCACGGCCAAGCCGTTCTTCGGCGACGTCGCGACGATGACGTACGAGCAGTGGCTGCGCCGCTACCTCGAACTGGCCGTCGGCATCGACGCGGCGAAGGCATTCGACTGCGGCACCGACCTCCAGGACGCCATCACCGAGGCCACCGAGAGCCCGTGGCTCGACATCACCTGGCGTGCGCGCTTCGGTGAGATGCTGCAGCGCACCGAGTCGCGTCTGCACCCGGTCGACCGCGGACCCATCCCCACCCTGTTCGCCGACGAGGCAATCCTCGAGCGTCCCGAGGCGGCCATCTGCGCCCTGCAGGCTCAGTACCCCGACTACGCGACCACGGTTCTGCACCCCGCGGACGTCTCGTTCTTCGTCTCGCTGTGCAAGACCCCCGGCAAGCCGGTCAACTTCGTTCCCGTCGTCGACGGTGACGTCCGCCGCTGGTGGCGTTCCGACTCGCTGTGGCAGGCGCACGATCCCCGCTACACCGCGGACCAGGTCTGCGTCATCCCCGGCACCGTTGCCGTCGCCGGCATCACGCGCGCCGACGAGCCCGTCGGTGAGCTGCTGGACCGCTTCGAGAAGGCCACCTACGACGAGCTGGTCACCGCCGGCGCCGAGCCGCAGTCGCTTCCCGCACGTCGTCATGCGGACATCGCCCGCGGCCTCCTCGACACCGTTCTCTCGGCTCCCGACATCCAGTGGGCCTCGCGCCTGACCCTGAACCCGGTTCGCCGGCTCGGTGACCTCGACAAGTGGTCGGTCGAGTCCGATACCCGCGCGGTCCACGAGACCACCGGTGCCGAGCTGTCCGTGATCGAGGACCGTCAGGTTCTCCTGACCGTCCCGCTGGTCGCAGGCAAGTCCGTCGAGATCACCATCACCGTCCCCGCGTCCGTCGTCGACGGTGGCGCCCCCGTGGTCACCGAGGCCGACGCCGAGAAGTCCATGACGGCTCTCCTCGCGGTCGCGGCCGGTCAGGAACTGCCCGCCGTCAAGAACGGTGTCGCACGGCTCAACCTGGCGTGGACGCCCGACCTGATCGCGGACCACGCCGGTGTCACCGGTTCGGGTCTGCCCACGTCGCTGAGCGTGAGCGGCAAGGCCGTCCCGGACGTCGTCGTCGGCGCCTGCTGGCCGGCCGTGTTCGCCGTGCTCGGTGCCGCCAAGACCGAAGACTCGCTCTCCGTCATCGAGGGCATGCTCGACCTGGTCCACCTGGACCACGGCGTCGACTTCGTCGGCGAACTGCCCTCGGAGACCAGCATTCTCGTCGTCAAGGCCGAGGTCGCCTCGGTTCTCGACACCGACCTGGGCCGCGTCGTCGAGGTCAAGGTCGAGGTCGGCGCCATGCTGGGCGAGGGCCTGGACGCGCCTGCCGTCGTCACCCTGTCGGAGCGCTTCGCGATCCGCGGCCGTACCGGCAAGGGCGAACTGACCGACCCGGCCCGCGCCGGTGGCTCGCTCAGTGACGCTGCCGTCGACACCCCGCGTCGTCGTCGCCGCGACACCAAGATCGTGGCTCCCCGCAACATGGGCTCCTTCGCCCAGGTGTCGGGCGACCACAACCCGATCCACACCTCCGACAACGCGGCACTCCTCGCCGGTCTCGGCAGCCCGATCGTGCACGGCATGTGGCTCTCCGCCGCCGCCCAGCAGGTCGTCACCGCCGTGGACCCGGCCGAGACCAAGACGCCGCCGCGCCGCCTGACCGCGTGGACCGCGCGCTTCCTCGGCATGGTCCGCCCCGGCGCCGAGATCGACGTCCGCGTCGACCGCATCGCCACGGACCGTGGTGCCGAGATCGTCGAGGTCGGCTGCCGCATCGACGGTGACCTCGTGATGGTCGCCACCGGTCGCACCGCCGCCCCGAAGACCGTCTACGCGTTCCCCGGACAGGGCATCCAGCGTCCCGGCATGGGCCTCGACGCCCGCGCCCGCTCCAAGGCCGCCCGCGAGATCTGGGACCGCGCCGACAAGCACACCCGCAAGGCCCTCGGCTTCTCGATCCTCGCCGTGGTCCGCGACAACCCGACGGTCGTCAAGGCCCGTGGCGTCGAGCACAAGCACCCGGACGGTGTCCTGCACCTGACCCAGTTCACCCAGGTCGCGATGGCGACTCTCGGTGTGGCTCAGGTCGCCGAACTCCGTGAGTCCGGTGCGTTCGTCGAGGGTGCCCTGCTCGCAGGCCACTCGGTCGGTGAGTACAACGCTCTCGCCGCCGTCGCCGGTGTGCTGCCGCTCGAAGCCGTCCTCGAGGTGGTCTTCCAGCGTGGCTCCGCGATGCACGCACTCGTTCCCCGCGACGAGGCCGGCCGCTCCGACTACCGGATGGCCGCTATCCGCCCGTCGCAGATCGGTCTGGCCGACGACGACGTCGAGGCGTTCGTCGCCGGTGTCGCCGAGGAGACCGGTGAGTTCCTGCAGATCGTGAACCTGAACCTGCGTGGCTCGCAGTACGCCATCGCAGGCACGGTCGCCGGGCTCAACGCGCTGGAGACGCAGATCGACATCCGCCGTGAGGCCTTCGGCGGCAAGCGCGCGTACATCATGGTCCCGGGCATCGACGTCCCGTTCCACTCGACGGTGCTGCGTGGCGGCGTCGACGACTTCCGCGGACGTCTCGAGGAACTGCTTCCGCAGGACATCGACCCGGCCATCCTGATCGGGCGCTACATCCCGAACCTGGTCCCGAAGCCGTTCTCCCTGGAGAAGGAGTTCGTGCAGGAGATCGCCGACCTGGTGCCGTCGAAGCCCCTCGACAAGGTGCTGAAGGACTTCGACTCCTGGGCGAAGAAGCCGGTTCAGCTGACCCGCGTGGTCCTCACCGAGCTCCTGGCCTGGCAGTTCGCCAGCCCGGTGCGCTGGATCGAGACGCAGGACCTGCTGTTCGGCGACGAGTCCGAGGGTGGACTGGGTGTCGAGCGGTTCGTCGAGATCGGTCTGGGCTCCGTCCCCACCGTCGCGAACCTCGCGTCGCAGACCCTCAAGCTGCCGGGCCGCTTCGGCTACCCGGTCGAGGTCCTCAACATCGAGCGTGAAGCCGCGATCGTGTACTCCACCGACGTCGATCCGGCGCCGGTCGAGGACGACGAGCCGGCAGCACCCGCAGCTGCCGCTCCCGCCGCATCGGCTGCACCTGCCGCGGCTCCGGCCCCGGCAGCAGCACCGTCCGGTGGACCGCGTCCCGACGACATCGCGTTCAAGGCCGCCGACGCCACCAAGGTTCTGATCAGCCTGTGGACGAAGCTCCGCCCCGACCAGGTCGGCCCCGTCGACACGATCGAGGCGCTGTGCGACGGCGTGTCCTCGCGGCGTAACCAGCTGCTCGTCGACCTCGGCTCCGAGCTCTCGCTCGGCGCGATCGACGGTGCCGCAGACGCCGACATGGGCTCGCTCGCCGGCACGGTCGACTCCCTGGCCCGCACGTACAAGCCGTTCGGCCCGGTGCTGTCCGACTCGATCAACGACCACCTCCGCAAGGTCTTCGGCCCCTCGGGTCGTCGTCCCGCGGCCATCGCGGACCGTGTGAAGAAGGTCTGGGAACTCGGCGACGGCTGGGCGTACCACGTCACCGCCGAGGTGGCGCTCGGAACCCGCGACGGTTCCAGCATCCGTGGTGGTGACCTCGGCGGTCTGGCCGGCGGCGGTCTCGCCGACGGTGCCGCAGTGGACGCCGTCATCGACAGCGCAGTGGCAGCAGTCGCCTCGCGCCGCGGAATCAGCGTCTCCCTCCCGTCCTCGGGCGGCGGAGCCGGCGGCACCGTCGACGCAGCGGCGCTGGGTGAGTTCACCGAGCACATCACGGGCCGCGACGGCGTGCTGGCCTCGGCCGCCCGCCTCGTGCTCGAGCAGCTCGGCTTCGCCGGTGACACGGCGGCCGCAACGCAGCCGACCGACACCGAACTCGTCGACCTCGTGTCGGCGGAACTCGGTTCCGACTGGCCGCGACTGGTCGCTCCCGCGTTCGACGCCAAGCGCGCGGTGCTCCTCGACGACCGCTGGGCCAGCGCCCGTGAGGACCTGGCTCGCCTGTGGATCGACGCGGCAGGCTCCGAGTCCCTCGAGATCGAAGGCTTCGCCGGTGCAGGCAAGTCCGTTGCGGCGCAGGCCGCATGGTGGCAGGCCCGCGCAACCGACGAGGGTCGCACGGCTCTGGCCGAGAAGTACGGACGCATCGCGGAGGCGGCAGTCGTCGTCACCGACGAGACCCCGGAATGGGCAGACCAGGTCGCCGTCGTCACCGGCGCCAGCAAGGGCTCCATCGCGGCCTCGGTCGCAGGGAAGCTCCTCGCAGGCGGCGCGACGGTCTTCGTGACCACCTCGCGTCTCGACGACAAGCGTCTCGGCTTCTACCGCGACCTGTACCGCCGCACTGCCCGCGCCGGTGCCGCCCTGTGGGTGGTCCCCGCGAACATGGCGTCCTACACGGACATCGACGCACTCATCGAGTGGATCGGTGAAGCCCAGTACGAGACGGCCGGCGGATCGAAGAAGCTGGTCAAGGAAGCGGTCACCCCGACGCTGCTGTTCCCGTTCGCCGCGCCCCGCGTGGCAGGCGACCTCGCCGACGCCGGCGCCCGGGCCGAAATGGAGATGCGTGTCCTCCTGTGGTCGGTCGAGCGCCTGATCGGCGGACTGTCGAAGATCGGTTACGACCGTGACGTCGACACCCACCTGCACGTCGTGCTGCCCGGTTCCCCGAACCGCGGTCTGTTCGGTGGCGACGGTGCGTACGGCGAGGCCAAGGCCGCGCTGGACGCAGTGGTCGGCCGCTGGAAGGCCGAGCGCAACTGGGCCGAGCGCGTCACCCTGGTGCACGCTCTCATCGGCTGGGTCCGCGGAACCGGCCTGATGGGCGGCAACGACCCGCTGGTCGAGGCTGTCGAAGGCGCTGGAGTCCGTACCTGGTCCACCCAGGAAATGGCCACCGAACTGCTGCAGTGGTGCGAGCCCGAGGCACGTCGCCTCGCCTCCACCGAGCCGCTCGCGGCCGATCTGACCGGTGGGCTCGCCCAGGCGAACCTGGATCTGCCCGCTCTGGCGAAGCAGGCTCAGGACGCTGCGGCTGCCGCCGCCGAGGCCGACGAGATCGCGGACGCGCTCGACACCATCGCGGCCCTGCCCGCCCCGCCGCGGGTCTCCGCGTCGGTGACTCCGGCCTGGTCCGGCGTCACTGCGGCTCCGGAGGACCTCGTCGTCATCGTCGGCGCCGGTGAGCTCGGACCGTTCGGTTCCTCGCGTACCCGCTTCGAGATGGAGGTCGACGAAGAGCTTTCGGCGGCAGGCGTTCTCGAACTCGCCTGGAACACCGGACTCGTCGTGTGGGAGACCACACCGTCCGCAGGCTGGTACGACGCCGAGACCGGGGAACTGGTTCCGGAGGCCGAGATCGCGGACCGCTACCACGACACGGTCGTCGAGAACTGCGGCATCCGTCGCTACGTCGACGACGGCGCCATGATCGAGAACACCGCACCGTTGCTCACGTCGGTCTTCCTCGACAAGGACCTGAGCTTCGTGGTCAGCACCGAGGCGGAGGCACTCGCCTTCGTCGAGGCCGACCCGGAGAACACGGTCGCAGCCCCGGTTCCGGACAGCGGTGACTGGCAGGTCACCCGCCGTGCGGGCACCGAGATCCGCGTCCCCCGCAAGATGAAGCTCACGCGCAGCGTGGGTGGCCAGATCCCGACCGGCTTCGACGTCACCAAGTGGGGCATCCCCGCCGACATGGCCGACTCCGTCGACCGGGTGGGCCTGTGGAACATCGTCGCCACGGTGGACGCGTTCCTCACCGGTGGGTTCACGCCCAGCGAACTGCTGCGGTGGGTGCACCCCTCGCTGGTCGCCAACACCCAGGGCACCGGCATGGGCGGCATGACCTCCATGAGGTCGCTGTACATCGACACGCTGCTCGGCGAGAACCGGCCGAACGACATCCTGCAGGAAGCCCTGCCGAATGTGATTGCGGCGCACGTGGTCCAGTCCTACGTCGGCGGTTACGGCGCCATGGTCCACCCGGTTGCGGCGTGCGCCACGGCCGCGGTGTCCGTCGAGGAGGGCGTCGACAAGATCAAGCTCGGCAAGGCTCAGCTCGTGGTCGCCGGCGGGTTCGACGACCTCAGCGCGGAGGGCATCATCGGATTCGGTGACATGTCCGCCACGGCCAAGACCGACGACATGCGGGCCAAGGGCATCGACGACCGTCGATTCTCGCGAGCCAACGACCGTCGTCGCGGCGGGTTCGTCGAGTCGCAGGGTGGTGGCACCATCCTGCTGGCCCGCGGTGACCTGGCACTCGAGATGGGCCTGCCCGTCCTCGGTGTGGTCGCCTACGCCGGGTCGTTCGCGGACGGTGTCCACACGTCGATCCCGGCTCCCGGAATCGGTGCGCTCGGCGCGGGTCGTGGGGGAGCGGATTCGCAGCTCGCCCAGTCCCTCGGCAAGCTCGGTGTGAGTGCCGATGACATCTCGGTGATCTCCAAGCACGACACGTCCACCGCGGCCAACGATCCCAACGAGGCGGAGCTGCACGAGCGCCTCGCCGGGGCACTCGGCCGCAGCGAAGGTGCACCGCTGTTCGTGGTCTCGCAGAAGAGCCTCACCGGACACGCCAAGGGTGGTGCCGCAGCATTCCAGCTGATCGGTCTCTGCCAGGTGCTGGACCAGGGCATCGTGCCGCCGAACCGCAGCCTCGACTGCGTCGACGAGAAGATGGCCGAGTTCGAACACCTCGTGTGGGCCCGGGAGGCGCTCCGCTTCGGCGAGCAGTTCCCGCTGAAGGCCGGTCTGCTGACCAGCCTCGGCTTCGGGCACGTGTCGGGCATGGTCGCGGTCGTCCACTCGCAGGCGTTCGTCGAGGCCGTCCCGGCCGACCGGCGTGAGGCGTACCTCGAGCAGGCACGCAAGCGCACCGTCGAGGGTCAGCGTCGTCTGGCGAAGGCCATGGTCGGTGGCGGCAGCCTGTACGAGCGTCCGGCGGATCGTCGCTTCGGCGGCGACAGCGTCCCGGCCGCCGCGTCCCGTCAGCTCGAGGCTGACGTCCTGCTCACCGAGGCCGCGCGCCTCGGAGCGGACGACGTGTACAGCTCGGGTCTGCCCGGCTGCAAGTAGGAACGACGGATGGGAGTTCTGGGGATCGGCTTCGATCTCGTGACGGTGTCGGAGTTCGCCGAGCAGCTGGACCGGCCAGGGACGGCCATGCTCGACAACTTCACACCGGGCGAGCGTCGGGACGCCGTGACCCGGAGCTCCGATCCGGCTAGACATTTCGCCGCCCGGTGGGCTGCGAAGGAGGCAGTGATCAAGGCCTGGTCCACGTCTCTCTTCGCCAGCCCGCCGGTGCTGCCCGAGATGATCCACCACCTGATCGAGGTGGTGACGGACGCGTGGGGGCGACCGAGTATCCGCCTACGCGGGGACGTCGCCAAGCATCTGACCGACGTGAAGATCCACATCTCGCTCACCCACGACGGAGACATGGCCGGCGCGTTCGCCGTCATCGAGTCCGTGTAGGCGCCTCCGGCGCTCGTGCGCCTTTCTGGTAGCCCCGGCAACCGGAAGGGCGCACGAGTGCGTAGCGCCTACGTGGTGCGCGATTCCTTCTCGGCGACCAGCAGGTACGCCACCATCAGCCGCTTCAGTTCGGCGACGGCGTCCGCGTGGCTCTGATTGTCCTGCACCGAGAAGTTGAGCATCGAATACACGACGTGGACGAGCACCTCGGCCATCATCGTGCGCCGTTCCCGCGACGTCTGCGGGGTGAGCGGTGCGAGCATCCGCGAGACCTGCTCCGCGAACGCCTTCTCGTGGATGGCGCCGGTGGCGCGCGTCGAGGGCGTCGACTGCATCGCCAGCCACACCTCGCGCCTCGACGGATCCGACGTCCACAGGCCCGCCATGTGGTCGACGAACGAATTGAGGAACCGCAGCCAGTCGAGGGACGGGACCTCACCGTTGAACTGGGCGATCTCGTGCTGCACGCCGACGAGGTCCTGCCGGTTGAGCTCGCAGACGATCACGTACTTGTTCGCGAAGAACTGGTAGAGCGTGCCGATCGGGACGTCCGCGCGGGCGGCGACCTCCTCGCAGGTGAACGATTCGAATCCCACGTCCACCAGCAACTCCCGCGATGCCGTGAGCAGTGCGTCGAACTTGCGGCGGCTACGTTCCTGGGTCGGACGTCTGCGCGGCAGGAGCTCCTGCGGGTCCGACTGCTGCTCCAACGCCGGATCCACACGGCGCGGCGCTTGCTTGCTGACTGAAGACTCCACCGCCCCAGGCTATCCGTCTTTCGTCCGGATTCCGAAGATCCCTCCCGGTGACGCGTCAGGTTTCACCTGGACGAGGAGACTCGTCGCGACGTATTGCGCGCGAACGATTGATCGGGCGGCTGACGAGACACAGCCGCCCGACGCACCGATCAGACGGACAGGTCCCGCCGCAGTTTCGCGACGTGACCGGTGGCCCGGACGTTGTACTGCGCCACCTCGATCTTCCCGTCCTCGTCGACGAGGAACGTGGAGCGAATGACGCCCTGCACCGTCTTGCCGTACATCTTCTTCTCACCGAACGCGCCCCACGCCTCGAGCGTGGTCTTCTCGGGGTCGGAGAGAAGGGGGAACGTCAGTTCCTCGTTGTCGCGGAACTTGGCGAGCTTGGCCGGCTTGTCGGGGGAGATGCCGATCACGTCCAGGCCTGCGCCGTTGAGGTCGGCGAGATTGTCGCGGAAGTCGCACGCCTGTTTGGTGCAGCCCGGCGTGCTCGCCGCCGGGTAGAAGTACACGACGACCTTGCGGCCGCGGAAGTCGGCGAGCGACACGTCGTTGCCGTCGGCGTCGGGCAGCGTGAAGGCGGGGGCGGTGTCGCCGGGGGCGAGTCTGCTGTTGTCGGTCACGAGAAGTCAGGCTACCGGGCAGGGACGACAGTGGGCCGAAGCGCGATTGGGGGAGACGGAGTCGCAGGTCGGGAGTTCTCGTCTACGGTTGACGCAAGTGTGGGAACGTCGCGGTAGCGTCGCTCTCGCTGATCGAACAAGTCGAACAAGTTGGAGGACACGTGCCCAGGGACACCGAGAGCATCGAGCGTGAGATCGAGAACGCGCGTAATCAGCTCGCAAGCACTCTCGACGAATTGACGGTCCGCACCAACCCGAAGCGTCTCGTGGAGAACACGAAGCGGACGCTGATCGCGAAGCTGAACGAGCCGGCGGTGAAGTACGGACTGATCGCCGTGGGTGCGGTGGCAGGGCTCCTGGTGCTCCGCAAAGCGTTGCGCTGAACGACCCCCCGTGACAACGGGCCGTCGGAGGTGAAGTTCCCAGTGACTTCACGTTCCGGCGGCCCGTTCGTCGTCTGACCGCCCGCACGGGCCGGTGAGATGGTGACAACGAGAAAGGCCCCCATCCTCGTGAGAGGATGGGGGCCTTCGTGCAAGTGCGCCCACAGGGACTCGAACCCCGGACCCAGTGATTAAGAGTCACTTGCTCTACCAACTGAGCTATAGGCGCTCGCTCTTGCGAGACAGAACATTAGCGGGTCGCTTCTCGGGAATGCAAATCGCCTGGTCGCGACTCCCCGTGACGACCCCATCCGCAGGGTGCTGCGTAACAAGAGCGCCGCTGGTCACGATTGATATTCGAACGTTATTGAGCGGCCCGGCGCTTGGTTGGAACCGGTCTCCGGCGGCTGGCATCATTGGAGACCACACGGTCTCGACGTGCCGAATCGTCTTGCGAAGGCGAGGGACGTGCCGGCTTGAACGTGAATTCGGAGCGAGGACGTGAAGTGGGGTTATCCATGGGTGTGGGGCGTGGCGGGCGCATGCGTGCGCAATCGGTGAGTTCCGTCTCGAAGACGGCGACGATAGTGGCGGCATCACTCGTATTCGCATTGTCGATCGCAGGGTGCACCGTCTCCGGTGCGGACAGCGTCACGTCGGAAGGTGAGGCGCCGATCGATTCCAATCCGGTCACCGAACTCATCAAGCCGAAGCTGACGGCCTCGGCAGTCGATGGTGCGGTGGGATTCTCGCCGGGACAACCGGTGACGGTGACGGTGGCCGACGGCACGCTGGCGAAGGTCACCATGCTCAACCCGGAGGGCGAGCCGGTCGACGGCGCCATCGCCCCCGACGGGTTGTCCTGGGTCAACACGGAGCCGCTGGGCTACGACAAGGAGTACCGGCTCGAGGTGAAGGCGAACGGGCTCGGTGGCGGCACCGTCTCGACGTCCGAGTTCACCACCAGCGCGCCCGGAAACGTCACCAAGCCGTACGTGCTGCCGTCGGACGGCGACGTGGTGGGCATCGGTCAGCCGATCGCCGTCCAGTTCGACGAGAACATCCCGGACCGCAAGGCGGCGGAGTCGGCGATCACGGTGACGACGAATCCGCCCGTCGAGGGCGCGTTCTACTGGGTGAACAACCGTGAGGTGCGGTGGCGTCCGCAGAGCTACTGGGCGCCCGGCACGGCCGTGGACGTGAAGGTCGCCGTGTACGGCCGGGATCTCGGTGACGGCCTGTTCGGTCAGGAGGACGTCCACACCGCCTTCACCATCGGCGACGCCCTCGTCGCGACCGCGGACGACAACACCAAGCAGGTCACGTTCGAGCGCAACGGCGAAGTCATCATGACGATGCCCACGTCGATGGGTAAGGACGACACACCCACCGACAACGGCGTCTACATCATCGGCGACCGGTTCGCGAACCTCGTCATGGACTCGTCCACGTACGGCGTGCCCGTCAACTCCCCGCAGGGATACAAGACTCCCGTCGACTGGGCCACACGAATGTCGTACAGCGGCATCTTCTTCCACTCGGCGCCGTGGTCGGTGGGGCAGCAGGGCTACTCGAACGCGAGCCACGGTTGCCTGAACCTCAGCCCGTCCAACGCGAAGTGGGTGTACGACAACACGAAGCGCGGCGACATCGTCGTCGTCAAGAACACGCTGGGCGGCACCCTGTCGGGCACGGACGGCCTCGGGGACTGGAACATCCCGTGGGATGTCTGGAAGGCGGGCAACGCCAACGCCTGACGGCGGGCGAGAGTCCAATTGCAAAGAGGAAAGCCCCCGGCCGAGGCCGGGGGCTTTCCGTGTGGGGTGAGTGACGGGACTCGAACCCGCGACACCCAGGATCACAACCTGGTGCTCTACCAGCTGAACTACACCCACCACTGTGCTTCTGTCACCGCCCGGGGGCAGTAACTTCGGCGAGGAAGATATTAGCGCGTTCGATGCGCAAAACGCCAATCGGTATCTCAGGCGGGTCCGAGTTCCTCGACGACTGCGGCGATGTCGCTGGTAGACGGTCCGGGCTCGGCGACGAACGCCGTTTTCCGGTAGTACTTCAACTCCCGGATCGACTCCTTGATGTCGGCCAGGGCGCGGTGGGCGAGACCTTTTTCGGGCTGACCGAAGTAGATCCGCGGGTACCAGCGCCGGGACAGTTCCTTGATGGAGCTGACGTCGATCATCCGGTAGTGCAGGTAGGTGTCGAGGTCCGGCATGTCGCGGGCGATGAATCCGCGGTCGGTGGCGATCGAGTTGCCGGCGAGCGGCGCCGTGCCCGCGACGGGGACGTGCTCGCGGATGTAGGCGAGCACCTGCTGCTCGGCCTCGGCGAGGGTGACCGTGGACTTCCGGACCTCGTCGGTCAGCCCCGAGTTCTCATGCATCTTGGTCACCACGTCGGGCATCGCCGCGAGCGCGTCGTCGTCGGCGTGGATGACGATGTCGACACCCTCACCGAGTACGTTCAACTCGCTGTCCGTGACCAGAGCCGCGATCTCGATCAGCTTGTCGGTACCGAGGCGGAGCCCGGTCATTTCACAATCGATCCACACAAGTTTGTCCTGCACCAGGAACACAGTAGTCACGTGTGTGACGGGATAAGGTCTGCGGTGGACACTTTCTCCCGATGTGTGTGATCCGAGGAGGGCTTGGATGACCCGGCAATCGCAGGACGGCGACGCGACCTCGACCCCGGCGGAAAGGGCGGCGGCCGCGAGGGCCGCAGCCGCCGAGGCGGCCAGGGTCGCGGCGGAGGCAGCAACAGCGGCGGAGGCGGCGGAGCAGGAGGCCCGGGACGCGGAGGCGGCGGAGAACCGTACTCCTGCAGGCGTCGCCGCCCCGACCGGTGCCGCCGCGGACATCGCGGCCGGGTACTCCTCGGAGGGTGCGGCGCTGGAACTGGGAACCGTGGTTCTGGACGGCGCCGTGGATCCGGCGGCCCGCGTGCGCATCCCCCTCGCGACGATCAACCGGCACGGACTCGTCGCCGGCGCCACCGGGACGGGAAAGACGAAGACGCTGCAGGGCATTGCCGAGCAGTTGTCGGCTGCAGGGGTTCCCGTGGTGATGGCCGACGTGAAGGGCGATCTGTCGGGTCTGTCACAGGCGGGGGAAGCCAGCGGCAAGATCACGGCCCGGGCGGCCGAGACGGGCGACGACCAGTGGCGGCCCGCGGGATCCCCCGTCGAATTCCTGTCACTGGGAACGGAAGGCCTGGGCATCCCCGTCCGCGCGACCATCACCGCGTTCGGGCCGATCCTGCTCGCCAAGGTGCTCGGGCTCAACGAGACTCAGGAGTCCACGCTGGGGCTGATCTTCCACTGGGCCGACGTCCAGGGGCTCGCGCTGCTCGACCTGAAGGATCTGCGTTCGGTCATTGCACACCTCACCAGCGACGAGGGCAAGGCCGATCTGAAAGGCATCGGCGGCGTGTCCCCGGCCACGGCCGGTGTGATCCTCAGGGCCCTCGTCAATCTCGAGGCCGACGGCGGCGACACGTTCTTCGGGGAACCCGAACTCGAGACCGAGGATCTGCTCCGGGTGATCGACGGTACGGGTGTGATCACGTTGTTCGAGTTGGGCGCCCAGGCCGCGCGCCCCGCACTGTTCTCCACCTTCCTGATGTGGGTGCTGGCGGATCTGTTCCAGACCCTGCCCGAGGAAGGCGATCTCGACAAACCCAAGCTCGTCTTCATCTTCGACGAGGCGCACCTGCTGTTTGCGGACGCGTCGAAGGCGTTCCTGCAGCAGGTGGAACAGACCGTGAAGCTCATCCGTTCCAAGGGCGTGGGGGTGTTCTTCTGCACGCAGTTGCCGACGGACGTCCCGAACGCGGTGCTGTCGCAACTCGGTGCCCGAATCCAGCACGCGCTGCGCGCATTCACTCCGGACGACCAGAAGGCCCTGACCAAAACGGTACGGACGTACCCGACCACCGAGAACTACGACCTCGAGAAAGCCCTCACGTCACTGGGCATCGGCGAGGCGATCGTGACGGTCCTGTCGGAACGGGGCGCACCGACACCGGTGGCATGGACCAGGATTCGGCCTCCCCGCTCACTGATGGACACCATCGGCAACGACGCGATCACGGCTGCGGCGTCGTCGAGCCCGCTGTATGCGAAGTACGGGCAGACCGTCGACCGGGAGTCGGCGTACGAGAAACTGACGGCCATGGTCGCCGGGGCGCCGGCCGCGGAACCGGGCCTCGACCTGCCCCCGCTGCCCGACCTCCCGCCGCCGGCGCCCGCACAGCGGGAGGGGCCGAACATGGCCGAGCAGATCCTCGGGAACTCCGCGGTCAAGAGTTTCCTCCGCTCGGCCGCGTCGGCGGCAGGCCGTGAGATCTCCCGCAGCATCTTCGGGACGGGACGACGTCGCAATCGGTGACTAACTGCCCAGCTTCTTGTAGAACGTCCCGACGATCGGCGCGACCACCGCGCGCGGGCTGTACTGCCCGGCAACGGACATCGCCTTGCTGATGATGCCGGGCACGACGCGCATCTTGTTGTCGGCCAAGCCGTCGAGCGACACCTTGGCGGTGTATTCGCTGGAGATCCACAGGAAGTCGGGCACCAGCCTGTCCACGATCGACGCATCCGCCGGATCGGGCTCCTCGGTGCGCACCGGGCCGGGGGCGAGCAGGGTGACGTTCACGCCCGTTCCCTTCAGTTCGCCGCGGAGCGATTCGGAGAACGTGTTGACGAACGCCTTGCTGGCCGCGTAGGTGGCGTTGTGGGGGATGGGCATGTTGCCCGCCGCCGAGCCGACCATGAGGATCGCCCCGGACCCGCGTTCGATCATCCCGGGCAGTACCGCGAGGGTGAGGTCGTGCACCGCAACGGCATTGAGTTCCACCTGCGCCCGCTCGTACGCGGGATCGAGTCCGGCGACGGGCCCGAACGTGGCGATGCCCGCGTTGTTGCACAGGACGCTGACCTCACGGCCCGCCAGTTCGGTGACGAGCGCGGCCCGCGCGTCCCGATCGGACAGGTCGCACGCGCGCACGTCGACGTCGACGCCGTACTTGTCGCGCAGGGTCCCGGCGAGTGACTCCATGACCTCGCCGCGGCGCGCGACGAGGATCAGCGAGTGGCCCCGGGAGGCCAGGTCGGCGGCCAGCGCCTCGCCGATTCCGGACGAGGCGCCGGTCACGACGGCGCGGGCACTGGGGGTGGGGTTCGGCAAGCTCACGGTCAGCAGCGTAGTGCGTCAGATGCGGGCCGCGAGCCGGGTGCCCTGCTCGATGGCACGCTTCGCGTCGAGTTCGGCGGCGACGTCGGCGCCCCCGATGACGTGGGTGGTGACGCCGGCGACGGTCAGTTCGTCGACGAGGTCACGCACCGATTCCTGGCCCGCGCAGATCACGACGTTGTCGACCGCGAGGGTGCGGGGCTTCTCCCGCTTGGCGCCGAACGTGATGTGCAGGCCGTCGTCGTCGATGCGCTCGTAGTTGACCCCGGACAGCTCCTGGACGCCCTTGTTCTTCAGCGCAGCCCGGTGGACCCAGCCGGTGGTCTTGGCGAGTCCCGCGCCGATCCGGCCGTTCTTGCGTTGCAGCAGGTACACCTCGCGCGGCGACGGTTCGGGAATGGGGGTGGTGAGGGCGCCCGCCGCCGCCTCCGGTTCGGTGACACCCCACTCCTGCTTCCATTCCTTCAGATCGAGAGTCGGGGAATGCTCGTGGGTGAGGAACTCGCTGACGTCGACGCCGATCCCGCCGGCTCCGATCACCGCGACCGACCGTCCGACGGGCTTGCCGCCCCGGACGGCCTCCGGATACGTGAGCACCTTCGGATGGTCGATCCCCGGAATCGACGGGACGCGGGGCGTCACACCGGTCGCGACGATCACCTCGTCGTACGTGCCGACCAGCTCGGTCGCGGCGACGCGGGTGTCGAGCCGGACGTCGACGCCGGTGAGCGGCAGCAGGCGGTTGTAGTAGCGGATGGTTTCCGCGAACTCCTCCTTGCCGGGGATCTTGCGGGCGATGCCGAACTGGCCGCCGATCTCCGAATCCGCCTCGAACAGGGTCACCGAGTGGCCGCGCTGGGCCAGACCGAGCGCCGCGGACAGTCCCGCGGGGCCGGCGCCGACGACGGCGACCCGCTTCGCGGTCCGGGTGGGGGAGAGCGTCAGTTCCGTCTCCCTGCCTGCCCGCGGATTCAGCAGGCACGACACGTGCTTGCGGACGAAGGCGTGGTCGAGGCAGGCCTGGTTGCACGCGATGCACGTGTTGATCTCGTCGGGAGTGCCTGCCTCCGCCTTCCGTACCCAGTCGGGATCGGCGAGCATCGGGCGTGCCATCGAGATCAGCTGTGCGTCACCGCGGGTCAGGATCTCCTCCGCGACCTCCGGCATGTTGATCCGGTTCGACGCGGCCACGGGGATGGTCACGTGCTTCTCGAGTTTGCCGGTGATGTCGGCGAACGCGGCCCGCGGCACCGACGTCACGATCGTGGGAACACGCGATTCGTGCCAGCCGATGTCGGTGTTGATGATGGTGGCGCCCGCCGCCTCCACTTCCTGTGCCAGCGCGACGATCTCGTCCCAGGTCTGACCGCCCTCGACGAGGTCGGCCATCGACAGTCGGAAGATGATGATGAAGTCCGGGCCGACCGCCTTGCGGGTGCGGCGGACGATCTCGACGGCCATCCGACGGCGGTTCTCGGGGGTCCCACCCCACTCGTCGGTGCGCTTGTTGGTGCGCTCGCACAGGAACTGGTTGACGAAGTAGCCTTCGCCGCCCATGATCTCGACGCCGTCGTAGTTCGCCTGCTGCGCGAGCCGCGCGCAGCGAACGAAGTTGCGGATCTGCCAGCGGACGCCGCGGCCGGTAAGTTTGCGGGGCCGGAACGGGTTGATCGGTGCCTTGATCGACGAGGCGGAGACACTGAACGGCTGGTAGCTGTACCGGCCGGCGTGCAGGATCTGCAGGGCGATCTTGCCGCCCTCGTCGTGCACCGCCTTCGTGATCGCGCGGTGCCTGCGGGCCTCGACACGGTTGGTGAGCTTCGCGCCGAACGGCAACAACCAGCCCGTCCGGTTGGGTGCGTAACCGCCGGTGACGATCAGCGCGACCCCTCCGCGGGCGCGCTCGGCGAAGTACTCCGCCAGCCGGGGGACGTCCTTGGCGCGGTCCTCGAGTCCGGTGTGGATGGAACCCATGATCACCCGGTTCTTCAGCGTCGTGAAGCCGAGGTCGAGGGGGGCGAGCAGCTGGGGGAACTGTGTCATTGGCGGCGTGTCCTTATCGTGAGAGCGCGTCGAGTACTTCTTGACACCAGTCGGCGAACCCCTCCTCGACGCGGATTCCGCCGCGCAGGACGAGGTACTGGTGCAGGGCCGCGCCGGAGAGCTGGTCCGGTGCGGGAAAGTCGCGTTTTTCGATCATGCGGTAGACCTCGAGCCGGGCGGCGTGGCCGTCGCGGTGGCGGGCGACCTCGGCCGTGAGTGCGGCGACGTCCCCGTGTCGAGCGGCGCGGATCTTCACTGCCAGCTCGTTGCGCAGGTGGTTGGGCTCGGTGGGTTCGGCGATCCAGCGCGCGAGTTCCGTACGTCCGGACGCACTGACCCGGTACACCTTCTTGTCGGGACGGCCGTCCTGCGCCACCACCTCGGCGTCTACCCAGCCGGCCTCGTCCATGCGTTTGAGGACGCGGTAGATCTGCTGGTGGGTGGCGCTCTGGAAGAAGCCGATGGACTTGTCGAATCGGCGCGCCAATTCGTACCCCGAGCCGGAGTGCTCGGTCAGGGAGACGAGGAGCGCATGTTCGAGTGCCACGAACCGAAGTATGTATGCAACGAGGTGCCTATGCAACTGAGTGCACACTAAGTTGGTCCGCCCGAGCGGGACTCTCATGACGTCAGACCGCACGAACTCCCCACTTGCTCGCATAGGCTCGCGGGCATGAGCACCGACGTTCGTCCGCCGGCCGGGATCGGCGAGGCCGCGACGCGCAGACAGGTTGTCGCGTGGGGGCTGTGGGACTGGGGTTCGGCGGCGTTCAACGCCGTGATCCTCACGTTCGTCTTCTCCGTGTACCTGACGGACGCCGTGGGGGAGGACCTGCCGGGATCGATCTCCGCGAGCACCTGGCTGGGGTGGTCGCTCGGCATCGCCGGTTTCCTCATCGCCGTGCTCGCCCCCGTCACCGGTCAGCGATTCGACGCCGCGGGACGACGCAAGTGGGCGCTCGGCGTCCTCACCTTCGCGACGGTCGGGTGCATGGCGGCGATGTTCCTCGTCCGCGACTCCTATCAGTACCTGTGGCTCGGGCTGGTGCTACTGGCCGCGGGTTCGGTGATCTTCGAACTGGCCGGCGTCCCGTACAACGCGATGCTCAGGCAGGTGTCCACGCCGTCGAACATCGGGAGGGTGTCCGGGTTCGGCTGGGCGATGGGCTATTTCGGTGGGATCGTGCTCCTGCTGCTGTGCTACTTCGGTTTCATCGCCGGTGACGGCGACACTCGGGGATTCCTCGGGCTCACCACCGACGGCGGCCTGAACATCCGGATGGTCGCGCTGCTGGCCGCCGTCTGGTTCGCGGTCTTCGCGATCCCCGTGCTGGTGAAGGTCCCCGAGCTGACCCGCCCGCACGCGGATCCGGGTGCGGAGAAGGCCGGGTTCGTCGAGTCGTACCGGGTGCTGTGGCGGGATCTGCGCGACCTCTGGTCCGCCGACCGGCGCACCGTCTACTTCCTGGTGGCGAGCGCGCTGTTCCGGGACGGACTGGCCGGTGTCTTCACGTTCGGCGCCGTCCTCGCCGTCAACGTCTACGGCATCAGCGCCGGTGACGTGCTGCTGTTCGGTGTCGCCGCCAACGTCGTCTCCGCGCTCGGCGCGCTCACCGCAGGACGGTTCGACGACCGGATCGGTCCGAAGACCGTCATCATGACGTCCCTGATCGCGATGATCGTCGTCGGCATCGTTCTGATGGGGGTGTCCGGGCCTGCCATGTTCTGGATCTTCGGACTGCTGCTGTGCCTGTTCGTCGGGCCCGCGCAGTCCTCCGCGCGCACGTTCCTGGCCCGGATCACACCGCCCGGCCGGGAGGGACAGATGTTCGGCCTGTACGCGACCACCGGTCGCGCGGTGTCGTTCCTCTCGCCCACCCTGTTCGGGCTGTTCGCGTGGTGGTTCGCGGCGGACCGGGCGGGGATCCTCGGCCTGGTGATCGTGCTCGCGATCGGGCTGGCCGCGCTGACGGTGGTGAAGGCGCCGGAACGCGACTAGCGCCTCGCGCGGGTGTCGTCGATCCGGAGTTTCTCCGGGAACAGCCGCCGCTGCGTCACCCAGCCCGCCGCCGCGACGGCGATCCAGACCAGCGTCGCGAAGAACTGCTGCACCCCCTCGTTCGGCTGGTCGAGGAAACTCAGCGAGCCGATGGCCATGCCGAGGCCGGTCAGCACCATGCTGGCGCCGCCGAGCGCGGTGAGCCACAGCAGCGCCCGGGCCCGGTACCGGTCGGCGACGAACCCGCAGGCGACGGCGAGCGCGACGATCACGATTCCGCTGAGGATCCAATTGACGTCCTCGGGTTGCAGCACCCGGCTGAGCTTCGCGCCGACCACGGCGCCCGCGATGATCCCGATGAAGAATGCGGCGAACTTGAAGATCAGGGTGGTGGCCACCCACACCACGACCGCACCGATCGCCGCGAACAGGAACGTCGTCCCGAGCGACAGCGACAGCAGGTCGGCGATCAGCCAGCCGAGGCCGAAACCCGACGCGAGAACGGCGATGTGGAGTGAGCCGACACCGGCGAAGCACAGAACGGCGCCGACCAGAAGGATTGCGATGCCACTCATGGTGCCCTCCCAGGGTGCACGAGACGAGTAGTGCCATCAAACCAGAACGCACGCCCGGCCGCGGGGAACAATGGGTTTCAGTTCGGTGTGGTTCCGGTGCGCGTGCGGATCGCGTCTGCGAGAGCGTCGGGGCGCTGCTCGGGGATCCAGTGGGTGGCGCCGTCGAGCACGACGAATTCGTACGGCGCATCGACGAACTCGCCGCACCGCTCGGCTCCCGCACGGCCCAGCGCCATGTCCTCGGTGCTCCAAACGTAGGTTGTCGGGACTGTGACGGCCGGGGTGTTCTCGAATTCCTTGGTCATCGCGCGGTACCAGTTCAACGCCCCGGTGAGGGCGCCCGGCTCGGTCAGCAGGCTCACGTGCTCGTCGACGCGAGCGGGCGGTACCACGTCACCGAAGACCGCGCGCAGCCGCTGCGCGTCGTCGCGGAGGAGCACGTGCTCCGCCTTACCTTCAGTGCGCAGGAACTGGATGTACGACGAACGTGCCTGCTGATCGGCGTCTTCCCGCAGCGCCCAGTTGAACGCGGCGGGATGGGGAATCGACACCGCCGTCAGCGACCTGACGCGCCCGGGGTGGCGAGCTGCGACGAACCACGCGACGACAGCTCCCCAGTCGTGGCCGACGAGGTGGACCGTGCCGAGGCCGAGGGTGTCGAGTATTCCCACCACGTCGGCCACGAGGTGGTCGATCGTGTACGACTCGACGCCGGTGGGCCGCGCACCGCGGGAATAGCCGCGCTGATTCGGCGCATAGGTCCGCAGGCCGGCGTCATTCAGGATCTCGGCGACCGATAACCACGAAGCAGCGCTTTCGGGGTACCCGTGCAACAAGAGGACGGCATCGCCGTCGGCGGGACCACCGACCGTGACGTCGAAGGTCAGCTCCCCGACGGTGAGGGCGATGTGTTCGAAGGTTGACAACATGCCCTCACCGTACGGCGAGAGCGCGGCTACGTTCCGGGATTCCACCCGCTCATGCCGAGCACGATCAGGCGCAGTTGCCGTTCGGCGCGCGCGACGACCTCGGCCTCGCTTCGGCTCCCGGGGCGATCGGCCTCGAGCAGATCGACGACGACCGCGAACATGGTGGACACGATCAGGTCGGCCGCCATCTCCAGGTCGTCGTGGTCCCAGGACTGCAGGCCGTCGATGCGGGACAGATCGACCGTGAGTTCGCTGACGAACAGTTTCATCTCGGTCGCGATCGCACGGCGAATTTCCGGCACCCCGCCGTAGCGTTCGCGACTGAGGAACCGGAACTGCGCCTCGTGGGTGCGGACCTGCCGCACCAGGATGTCGAGGGACGCGCCTGCGCTTTTCGTGCTCGGGGTGCGGCGGGCGTCGCGCAGCATCTGCCGCAGAATCCGCATGCCCTCCTCGACGAGCACCACGCCGAGTTCCTCGATGGACGCGAAATGGCGGTAGAACGCGGTGGGCACGATTCCCGCGGTGCGGGCGATCTCGCGCAGGCTCACACCGGCGAAACTGCGGTCCGCCATCAGTTCGAGCGTGCCGTCGAGGAGGGCCTTCCTCGTGCGCTCCTTGCGCGCTGCCCTGCTCTCGGGTTCGGCGCCGGTCGACTGACTCACGGCAGTGAGTGTATTCGCGGGGGAGAGCACCGCCACCACCTCCGGGTGTTCGCGTTCGTCGTCCGGCATGCGTATCCGATCCCCGCCCCGAGTGTGCGTGCGGTCACATTGTGATTGACAAGTTCCTGTCTCCCTCTGTCACACTATTGTCAGTGTACAACCGTGCACTCAAATGGAGGAGGCCGACGTGTCAGTTGCCCACACCAGTCGTCCGGCGGAGGGACGCAGGTTCTCGCTGCTGTCGTTGTTCGAGGCGATGGCCACTCCGCACCAGCTCGACCGCTACCTCGAACTCGTCACGCCGATGGTCACCGTGCGCGACCTCCGCGCCGAAGTCGTCGCGGTCCGGCGCTCCACCGCCGACACCGTCACCCTCACGCTGCGCCCCACTCGCCAGTGGCGTGGATTCCGGGCGGGGCAGTTCGTGCAGGTGGGGGTCGTGATCGACGGGGTCCGGCACACCCGCTGCTATTCGCCCGCCAATGCACAGTCGTCTCCCGACGGACACGTCGAGTTGACGATCAAGGCGCATCCCGACGGGCTCGTCTCGCAATATCTGCACGCGCAGGCGCGCCCCGGACTCGTGCTCGACCTGTCTCAGGCCGCCGGTGAATTCACCCTTCCGTCTCCTCGCCCTCGCCGGCTCCTGCTGGTGAGCGGAGGCAGCGGAATCACCCCGGTTCTGTCGATGCTGCGCACCCTCGTCGACGAGGAGCACGTCGGAAGCATCACTTTTCTGCACTACGCGTACACCGAAAACGACGTCGCGTACCTCGACGAGTTGCGCGCACTCGCGGACGCCAATGCCAACGTCTCCCTCGTGCTCGCGTACACCGATCAGGAGGCCGGCGGGCACCTGCACGGGTTCTTCGGTCAGGAGCACCTCGACGCGGTCGCGCCCTGGTACGCCGACGCCGAGACGTTCCTGTGCGGCCCGCCCGGACTGATGCGCGGCGTCCGGGAGGTGTACCGCGAACTCGGCATCGAGGACCGTCTGCACACCGAGGAGTTCGCTCCCGCCGCAGCCCCGGCGGAGGGGGAGGCCGGTGGCGCGGTGTCCTTCACCGCCAGCGGCGTCACCGCGGACAACTCCGGTGCGACGCTGCTCGAACAGGCGGAAGCGGCCGGGCTCCATCCGGAGTACGGCTGCCGGATGGGCATCTGCTTCTCCTGCACCACGGTGAAGACATCGGGGTGCACCAGGAACGTCCGCACCGGCGACACCGACACCGACCCGGACAAGGCGATTCAGCTGTGCGTCTCGGTCCCGGTGGGAGACGTCGCCCTCGACATCTGACTTTCACCCGACATCAACGTTTGGAGACCGACATGTTTGGACTCTCACTCTCGTTCCTCCCGTTCGTCGGCGGCGCCGACGGCCCCCGCAACGCCGCCCCGGTGGTGCTCAGTCACGACCAGGTCGAAGAGATCGGCAGGGAACTGGACGCCCTCCGCGACCGGACGGTCGCGGACCTCGGCGCCGAGGACCGCGAGTACATCTACAAGATCATCAAGGCGCAGAGGGGATTCGAGGTCGCAGGCCGCGGTCTGATGTACCTCGGCTTCTTCCCGCCGGCCTGGATCGCCGGCGTCGGCGCCCTCGGCGTGTCGAAGATTCTCGACAACATGGAGATCGGCCACAACGTCATGCACGGTCAGTACGACTGGATGCGTGAACCCGGCCTGAACTCCCGCGTGTTCGAATGGGACACCGTCTGCCCGGCCGACCAGTGGAAGCACTCCCACAACTACATGCACCACACGTACACCAACATCCTGGGCCGGGACCGGGACATCGGCTACGGCATCCTGCGGATCGACGAGGCGCAGAAGTGGAACCCCTACTACCTGGGGAACCCGGTCTATGCGTTCTTCCTGATGATGCTGTTCGAGTGGGGCGTCATGATGCACGACCTGGAAGCCGAGAACGTGATCCAGGGCAAGCGGAAGTGGCACGACGTCAAACCGCTGCTGAAGGGCTGGTGGCGCAAGGCGGGCAGGCAGGTGCTCAAGGACTACGTCATCTTCCCGGCGCTCACCGGGCCGCTGTTCGTCCCGACCCTGCTCGGCAACGTGACCGCCAACCTGATCCGCAACGTGTGGGCGTACTCCATCATCTTCTGCGGTCATTTCCCCACCGGCGTGCAGAGTTTCACCGAGGACGAGACCGCGGAGGAAACCCGCGGCGAATGGTACGTCCGGCAGATGCTCGGCAGCGCGAACATCGAGGGAAGCCCGCTGTTCCACATCATGTCCGGCAACCTGTCCCACCAGATCGAACACCATCTGTTCCCGGACCTGCCCGCTCACCGCTACCCGGAGATGGCCCCCGCCGTGAAGGCGCTGTGCGAGAAGCACGGACTGCCCTACAACACCGGCGGCTTCTTCAAGCAGATCGGCTCCGTGTGGGCGAAGATCTTCAAGTTCGCCCTGCCGCCCGGTCTCGTCTCGTCCGACACCCCTCCCGGTGTTATCGTCGAGCGGCAGAAGACTGCAGCCTGAGAGGCGAAAACATGGTGGGGAAGTTCGAGCGGCGCAAGGACACCGTGCAGGAGTTGACGGAGTCGGCGGCCACACACGTGGGCCAGATCGCGACGATCATCGCGGGCGCCGTCCGGGACGTCACCCGGGAGATCGGCGACTGGGTGTCCGACGGCATCGAGATGCGTGAGGCCGCGAAGAAGGCCCGCGAAGACGAGGGCGAGGACGAGACGGTCGACTGACGATCGTTGTCCGGGGGTGGGGCGCGGCCGGCAACGGGCGCGCCCCACCTTTTCGCTTTTGCTAGATGACGCCCAGCGAGATCATGGCGTCGGCGACCTTCACGAAACCGGCGATGTTCGCGCCGTGCACGTAATCGCCCGGCATGCCGTACTCGGCGGCGGTGGCGACGGTGCGTTCGTGGATGCCGCGCATGATCCCGGCCAACCGTTCGTCGGTGTATTCGAAGCCCCACGAGTCGCGGGATGCGTTCTGCTGCATCTCGAGTGCCGACGTCGCGACCCCGCCCGCGTTGGCCGCCTTGCCCGGTGCGAATGCCACGGCGGCATCGCGGAACACCTGGACGCCCTGCGGGGTGGTCGGCATGTTCGCGCCCTCCGCCACCGCCTGCACACCATTCGTGACCAGGGTCTTGGCTGCTGCTTCGTCGAGTTCGTTCTGGGTGGCGCAGGGGAGCGCGACGTCGCACGGCACATCCCAGATGGAACCGTTCGGCACGAACCGGGCGTGCGGCACGGTGTCCGCGTACTCGCTGATCCGTCCCCGCCGCACTTCCTTGATCTCCTTCAGCAGTGCGAGGTCGATGCCCTTCTCGTCGACGACGTAGCCCGCGGAATCGGAGGCCGCGATCGCGATTCCGCCGAGTTGGTGCACCTTCTCGATTGCGTAGATCGCGACGTTCCCCGAGCCGGAGACGACGACGGTCCTGCCGTCCAGTGAGCTGTTCGCGGTCTTCAGCATCTCGGCGACGAAGTAGGCGACCCCGTACCCCGTGGCCTCGCGACGCACCTGCGATCCGCCCCACGTCAGTCCCTTGCCGGTGAGAACGCCCGACTCGTACGAGTTGGTGAGGCGCTTGTACTGACCGAACAGGTAGCCGATCTCGCGACCGCCGACACCGATGTCACCCGCGGGGACGTCGGTGTATTCACCGATGTGGCGATGCAGTTCGGTCATGAACGACTGGCAGAACCGCATGATCTCGGCTTCGGTACGACCCTTGGGGTCGAAGTCGGAGCCGCCCTTGCCGCCGCCGATCGGAAGTCCGGTGAGGGCGTTCTTGAAGATCTGCTCGAACCCGAGGAATTTCACGATTCCCAGGTTCACGCTGGGGTGAAACCGCAGGCCACCCTTGTAGGGGCCGAGCACGCTGTTGTACTGCACGCGGAAACCACGGTTGACGTGCACGTTGCCGGAATCGTCGACCCACGGCACCCGGAAGATGATCTGACGTTCGGGCTCGCACAGTCGCTCGATCAGTCCGGAATCGGCGTAGTGGGGACGGTGCTCGAGCACGACCTGGAGCGATTCGAAGACCTCCGCAGCGGCCTGGTGGAACTCGGGTTCTCCGGCGTTCCGCAGGCGAACCTGCTCGTAGATCTCTGCTACCCGGTCGCGCGTTGACACAGACCACCCCTGCCTTACATGTGAGGACTTCTTTACCTGACGTTTACATCGAAAACTATAGACCGGTGTCAGGACGTCCTGTAGCGGGCCGTGCCGGGAGGTCAGGGTTCCCGTCGAGGTGTGCGGGAATGCATTGCGACAGCAGTGTTCTCGACTGCCTCGCCGCAGTGCGCGCAGCGGTGTTCCAGTTCCAGCGAGTGCCCGCACTCGTGCACGAGCACCGACGGAGCCTCGTCGACGGCCCATTTGCTGCCCCATTGAAACAGGGAGAGCAGCAGCGGCCGCAGGTCCTCGCCCGCGGGGGTGAGGTGGTACTCGAAGCGGGGCGGGTGCTCGGAGTACTGCCTGCGTTCGATGACGCCGACCTCCTCGAGTTTGCGCAGTCGCGCGGTGAGGATGTCACGCGAGACGCCGATGTAGCCCGCGATCCGGTCGAAGCGGTGCACCCCGTAGGACAGTTCGCGGATCACGAGCATCGACCAGCGGTCGCCGATCAACTCCATGGTGGCGGCGATGGCGCACGGTCTCGGCGCCAGGGGCATGCGGTCCATGACGATCTCGGGTGTTGCTGGCTGGGTGTCGCCGTTGCTCATGCTCTCCATCATAGAGGGTTGTGTTTTCCAACTGATAGGGGTTACTGTCGTCGACATAGTTAGTTGGAAAAGCAGACGTACTCACCTCGAAGGGGTCGTCATGACCACGATTCAAGATCGAACGGTGCTGGTCACCGGGGCCAATCGGGGGCTCGGGCGGGCCTTCGTCACCGAGGCGCTTGCCCGAGGAGCGCGCACGGTCTACGCGTCGGCGCGCGACACGTCCACGATCGAGGGGCACCCGCGGGTCGTGCCCGTCCAGCTGGATGTCACGAACCCCGACTCGGTCTATGCCGCAGCGGAGCTCGTCGGGGATCTCGGCGTGCTGATCAACAACGCCGGAATTCTCGTCGGCGAATCGCCGCTCACGGGCGATCTGGACGGGATGCGCCGCGAACTCGAAACCAACCTCTACGGGCCGCTCAACGTGACGCGCGCGCTCGCGCCGATCATCGCCGCCAACGGCGGTGGCGCGATCCTCAACGTGCACTCCGTGCTGTCGTGGCTGGCGATCGGCGGTTCCTACAGCGTCTCGAAAGCCGCCCTGTGGAGTGCCACCAACGCGATGCGCGCCGAACTCGCGGCGCAGAACATTCAGGTGGTCGGGCTGCATCTCGGCTACATGGACACCGACATGACCAGCGGTCTCGACGTGGAGAAGATCTCCGCGGCCGACGTCGCGCGACTGGCCTTCGATGGCATCGAGTCCGGCGCCCACGAGGTGCTCGCCGACGACACCACCCGCACCGTCAAGGCGGCGCTGTCCGGCGACCTCGACGTCCTCTATCCGCAGTCGGTGCAGCGGGGAGCCGCATAGTGAGCGCGTTCGGAAACGGTGAAACGTCGACGGTCGAAAGCCTGCCGGACACCGGCGAGTGGGGCGAGATGCGATCGAGGATCGTCGAATGGCACGACCCCGCAGGGCCGGCGCGCAAGGCCCGGGAACTCGACGGCCTCACCTATCTGCGGGCAATCCTCGACGGCAGCATTCCGGCGCCGCCCATCGCCAGCCTGATGAACCTGCGGTTCCTCGAGGCCGAATCCGGGAGAGTGGTCTTCGCGCTCGATCCCGACGAGTCGCAGTACAACCCGATCGGCGCCATCCACGGTGGCGCCGTGTGCACGCTGCTCGATTCGGTCGCCGGCTGCGCCGTGCACACCACGTTGCCCGCGGGGTGGGGCTACACCTCGGTCGAGATCAAGGTCAACTACATCCGCGGTGCCACCCGGGACTCCGGGGCGCTCACCGCCACCGGTGTCGTGAAGAAGGCGGGCCGCCGCATCGCCTTCGCGGAAGGGGAGGTCACCGACTCGCAGGGCCGTCTGGTCGCCACCGCCACCAGCACGCTGCTGGTGTTCGAGGTTCCCCCGCAGAGCTGACGCCGGACGGTCGGGAAACCCGCCACTCGCGGAGGAAAGTGGCGGGTCCCGATGCACCGTTGCCCCGTCGGGTTGGGGCGATGCGTGAACGAGACTAATCAGTCGGTTTGCTACGCGCGAGTACGCGAGCACCGCCGCCGGTCGAAGCAGCCCTACGGCATACCGAAGTTTGATGTACTAAATCGTCCTCATCAGCGTCATTCCCGGAGCGGTCAAGGAAGGCACATTCATGGGCACGATCACCACGCAGGACGGCACGGAGATCTTCTACAAGGACTGGGGAACCGGTCAGCCCATCGTGTTCAGTCACGGCTGGCCGCTGTCGGCCGACGACTGGGACGCCCAGATGCTGTTCTTTCTCCAGCACGGGTATCGAGTCATCGCGCACGACCGGCGCGGGCACGGACGCTCCACGCAGACCGGCGACGGCCACGACATGGACCACTACGCCGATGACCTCGCGGAGTTGACCGCACACCTCGACCTCCAGAACGCCATCCACGTCGGCCACTCGACCGGCGGCGGCGAGGTCGCGCACTACCTCGCGCGACACGGCGAGAGCCGGGTGTCGAAGGCTGCACTGATCAGCGCGGTGCCGCCGCTGATGGTGAAGACGGACGCGAACCCGGGCGGCCTGCCCAAGGCCGTGTTCGACGATCTGCAGGCGCAACTCGCGGCCAACCGGTCCGTCTTCTACCGCGACCTGCCGTCGGGGCCGTTCTACGGATTCAACCGGCCGGGAGTCGAGTCCTCGGAGGCGATCATCGAGAACTGGTGGCGGCAGGGGATGATGGGCGGGGCCAAGGCCCACTACGACGGCATCGTCGCCTTCTCGCAGACCGATTTCACCGAAGACCTGAAGAAGATCACGGTGCCGGTGCTCGTGATGCACAGCGAGGACGACCAGATCGTTCCCTACGCCGACGCCGGACCCCTGTCCGCGAAGCTTCTCGCCAACGGGACGTTGAAGACGTACAAGGACTTCCCCCACGGCATGCCCACCACCCAGGCGGAGACGATCAACGCCGACCTGCTGGCGTTCCTGAAGGACTGACACGGGTGTCCCGATCGTCATGAGACGCGGGTCCCGCCTCGCCCGCAGTGCCGGATGCGTCGCGGCGCTCGGGTGCGTCGCGGTGTCCGGTTGCGGCACCGCGGCGGACGGCCCCGCGCCCACGACGACTCCGCCGGCGGCTGCGGGCAGGTTCGTTCCCGGTGCCGGTGACCGTTCCGGGTTGGTCGATATCGGTGGGGGCCGCGACATCTATCTCGAGTGCCGCGGTTCCGGTTCGCCCACGGTCGTGCTCGTCTCCGGTGCCGGGGTCGCCGCCGACAATTGGAGTTTCACGGGCGATCCGACAGATCAGACGACCCCGCCCGTCCGCACCGAGTCCGCCGTCCACCCCGAAATCGCGAAGTTCACCAGAGTATGTGCCTACGACCGTCCCGGCACGGAGCAGATGGACGGCACCGCGAGCCGATCGACAGGCGTGCCGCAACCGACCACTGCGCAGGGCGACGCGACAGATCTTCGTGCCTTGCTGACGGTCGCCGAGTTGGCGGGACCCCATGTGCTGGTCGGACATTCCTGGGGCGGAATGATCGCGTCGGCGTACGCCAGGACCTACCCGGACGACGTGTCCGGTCTCGTACTCGTCGATCCGGGATCGGAGTATCTGCAATCGACATTGCCGCCTGCCGTGTGGGACCAATGGATGCGGGACATCGAGACGAACGGCCGGAACCATCCCGGTGCGGAGACACCCGACTATCCGGCCACGCTCGCGGCGCTCGAGACCATGCCCCCGCTGCCTGCGATGCCCGCCGCCGTCCTCACTTCGGACGAGCCGTTCGACTATCTCGGGATCGGCGACGCCGACACGTACTGGCCGCAGTGGCTCGACGCCGCCGCGCTCCTCTCGACTGCCCTCGATGCCACCCACATCACGCAGACCGGCAGCGGTCACTTCATCGAGAACGAGAATCCCGCCCTCGTGGTCGAGCAGGTCTGCTCCGTGATCGCCCCGGCAACGAGTTGCCCCGGTGAGTGAGGACCGGGCTCGCGCGGGCGCGCACCCCGATCCCTGACTGTGCAGGTGATCGGGGTTTTCGCCGTCTGACGCTCCGTCGAATGAGTGCCCCCGGCAGGATTCGAACCTGCGACCAAGAGATTAGAAGGCTCTTGCTCTATCCCCTGAGCTACGGAGGCGCGCAGCAAATATTACCTGCCGCCCCGAGTGCTCCGACCGGGGCTGGGGTGTGTGCGTCACGAGCCCAGGGCCGCCGCGGAGAGCAGGAGTCCCGCCAGAACGAGTTCGACGACGAAGTAGAACCACACGGGGTAGAAGCGGGTCGGCCGGTCGGTGAGGGCCGCCACGATCCGGCCGAACGCCATCCCCAGCAGGGCGACGGCCACCGTCACCGCGGCGACCGATCGGATGCCGTGGGCGTCGAAGGCCGCGAAGAAGAGCAGGCCTGCCACCGCGACCCCGAAACCGCCGTAGACCGCGCGCACCTCGGCGCGGGCCGTCGCCGAACCCGCGGTCAGACCGAACGGTGCGACCAGCCGGGCGGGCAGGGCGAGCCCGTAGACGCCCATGCCCGCGAAGAACAACGCCACCACGATGATCAGAAACTCCGCCATCTCCGCCTCTCGCTCCCACGGGACACGTCCTCGTCGACCGTAGCCGCAAACGGCGACCGACCCTCGCGTCTCCGACGGCCTGTCGTAGGTCCTACCCTTGATGTATGGCTACACCCCAGCTCGCGGCGTCCGACCCGGCCTCGAAACCTCCGAATCGTGCCGATTCGACCGCCCTGTTCGTCGTCGGCGGTCTCATCGCCGGACTGGTTGCGGCAATCGTCGTCGGACTTTCCGCTGCTCAGGCGCTCGTGCTGCTGGGAATTCCGGATCCCGGACCGATCACCACCTACGGATTGCCCGCCATGCGGGCCGTGTCGGAGATCGCTGCCGTCATCACCATCGGATCATTGCTGCTCGCGGCGTTCTTCGTGCCGCCGCAGAAATCCGGTGTCCTCGACGTGGACGGCTACCGCGCCGTCCGCACCGCGTCGTACGCCGCGATCGTGTGGGCGGCGACCGCCCTCGTCCTCGTACCGTTGACGCTGTCGGACACGTCCGGGCAACCCTTCGGCGAAGCGGTCAAGCCGGCGAACATCTTCAATTCGACCGATCAGGTCGAACTCGCAGGCGCGTGGCGATGGACCGCGATCATCGCCATCGTCCTCGCGATCGCCTCCCGGCTCGTGCTGCGCTGGTGGTGGACGCCTCTCTTGCTGGTCGTCGGCGTCCTCGGACTGATGCCGCTCGCGTTGACCGGGCACTCGTCCTCGGGTGGCTCGCACGACATGGCCACGAACAGCCTGATTCTGCACCTGGTGGCGGCCTCGCTGTGGGCGGGCGGTCTGTTCGCGCTCCTCGCCCATGCGCGCAGGCGCGGCGCCTACACGGACGTCGCGGCGCGCAGGTTCTCCGCGGTCGCGACCGTCTGCTTCGTCGTCATGGCGGTCAGCGGTGTGGTGAACGCGCTCGTTCGCGTCCAGATCGGGGACCTCGTCGACACCACGTACGGACGCCTGATCGTCGCGAAGATCGTCGCCCTCGTCGTACTCGGCGTGTTCGGGTGGGCACAGCGTCGACGGGCGCTGCCCGCACTGCGGAAGGACCCGACGAAACGAGGCAACCTGATCCGCTTCGCCGGTGCGGAGGTGATGGTCTTCGCCGCGACGATCGGTCTCGCCGTCGGACTCGGCCGCACGCCCCCGCCGGCCCCGACCGCGGCCCCCACCCTCACGGAGGTGGAACTCGGCTACAACCTGGCAGGGCCGCCGACGTTCGCACGGTTGATGCTGGACTGGCGATTCGACCTCCTCTACGGCACCGCCGCGATCGTGCTGGCCGTCGCGTACGCGATCGGACTGCGCAAACTGCGGCGGCGCGGCGACAGCTGGCCCGTCGGCCGGACCGTCGCCTGGATGTGCGGGTGCGTAGTGCTGCTGATCGCGACGTCGTCGGGTGTCGGTCGCTATTCGCCTGCCGTGTTCAGCGTGCACATGGGCGCCCACATGGCGCTGTCCATGCTCGCGCCGGTGCTCCTTGTGCTCGGTGCCCCGATCACGCTCGCGCTCCGGGCCCTCGACCCCGCGGGCAAGAACGGTGTGCCGGGACTGCGCGAATGGATTCTGACCGCGCTGCACAGCCCGTTCTCCCGATTCATCACCCACCCCGTCGTCGCGGCGGTGCTGTTCGTGGGCGGTTTCTACGCCCTCTACCTCGGCGGGATCTTCGCGGCCGCCGTCGACTCCCACTCCGCGCATGTCCTGATGAACCTGCACTTCCTGCTGAGCGGCTACCTCTTCTACTGGGTCGCGATCGGCATCGACCCGTCGCCGCGCAGGCTGCAACCGGTGACGAAGCTCGCGATGGTGTTCGGCTCCCTGCCGTTCCACGCCTTCTTCGGCGTCGCGCTGATGAGCATGGGCGCCGTGATGGGCGAGTGGTACTACCGATCGCTCGGACTCGGCTGGAACGCCGACCTGGTGGGTGACCAGCAACTGGGCGGCAGCATCGCGTGGGCCACCGGTGAGATTCCACTGGTGCTGGTGATGATGGCGCTGCTCATCCAGTGGTCCCGCAGCGACAGTCGCACGGCGAAGCGGGTCGACCGGGCCGCGGACCGGGACGACGACGCGGATCTGGCGGCGCACAACGCGATGTTCGCAGAGCTGGCGCGACGGGACCGCGAAGCGGGACGCTGACCGCTAGCACGCCGCCCCGACACGTTCGGGGTTCCCGGGGCCGATTTCGCGGTTCCATCCACAACCGCCCCGTTTCTCCACAGATGTCTGCTGCAGGCCGAAAACGACGCCGCCGGACGGCACGCTGTGAGTGAAGGCACCTTGCCGCACTCACAGGGGGTAGACGTCATGTACGAAACGCACGGCACCGTCGTCGGAACGGTCATCACCAGCCCGGTCACCCGGTCGAATGCGGCCGGTGACGAGTTCCTCAGTTTTCGGATGGCGAGCACGGTCCGGCGCCGAGACCACGCGACGGGGGAGTGGCGTGACGGGAGCACGCTCTACCTCACGGTGACCTGCAGACGCCGGCTGATGGCCGGCGTCGTCGCCTCGATCACGAAGGGCGACCCCGTCCTCGTGACGGGCGAGTTGCGCACCACCGAATACACCACCCGCGACGGCGTAGCCCGTTCCGACCTGGAGTTGAGTGCCACCGCGATCGGACCGGACCTGGCCCGGTGCACGGTCGTGCTCGAGCGCGCGCCGAGAACGACCGACGGTGGTGCGGGGAACCCGGCGACCGAAGAGGTGGCCACCCGGTCCCTCGTCGCGTAGCGCACCTGCGGGTATCGGCGCCGACCTCTGCGTTCCCGGCGCCGGTGCCCGCAGCATCTTCCCGGGAAGCCCCCGATCACGTCCCCGACCCTCCGCGATGTGGGTTCGTCGCGCCTCACCATTAGGCTGGCCCCATGGCTGAGTTCATTTACACGATGAAGAAGGTGCGCAAGGCGCACGGTGACAAGGTCATCCTCGATGACGTCACGATGAGCTTCTACCCCGGCGCCAAGATCGGTGTGGTCGGCCCGAACGGCGCGGGTAAGTCCAGCATCCTCAAGATCATGGCGGGGCTGGATCAGCCGGGCAACGGTGAAGCGTTCATCGCTCCCGGTGCCACCGTCGGGATCCTCATGCAGGAACCGCACCTGGACGAGACGAAGACCGTTCGCGAGAACGTCGAAGAGGGCATGGGTGAAACCATGGTCCAGCTCAAGCGGTACAACGAGATCGCCGAGCTGATGGCAACCGACTACTCCGACGAGCTGATGGAGGAGATGGGCGAGCTCCAGGAGAAGCTCGACCATGCCGACGCGTGGGAGATCGATTCCCAGCTGGAGCAGGCGATGGACGCACTGCGTTGTCCGCCGCCGGAGGACATGGTCACTCACCTCTCCGGTGGTGAGAAGCGCCGCGTCGCCCTCTGCAAGCTGCTGCTCAGCAAGCCCGACCTGCTGCTGCTCGACGAGCCGACCAACCACCTCGACGCGGAGAGCGTCCTGTGGCTGGAGCAGCACCTCGCCGCCTACCCGGGTGCGATCCTGGCCGTCACCCACGACCGGTACTTCCTCGACCACGTCGCCCAGTGGATCTGTGAGGTCGACCGCGGCCGCCTGTACCCGTACGAAGGCAACTACTCCACCTACCTGGAGCAGAAGGCTGCCCGGCTTGAGGTCCAGGGCAAGAAGGACCAAAAGCTGCAGAAACGCCTCAAGGAGGAGCTGGCCTGGGTCCGTTCGGGAGCGAAGGCCCGTCAGGCCAAGAACAAGGCCCGCCTCGACCGCTACGAGGAAATGGCCAACGAGGCCGAGAAGACCCGCAAGCTCGACTTCGACGAGATCCAGATCCCTGCGCCGCCGCGCCTCGGCGACGTCGTGGTGGAGGTGTCGAACCTCGACAAGGGCTTCGACGGCCGGGTCCTGATCAAGGACCTGTCGTTCACCCTGCCGCGTAACGGCATCGTCGGCGTGATCGGCCCCAACGGTGTCGGTAAGACCACGCTGTTCAAGACCGTCGTCGGGCTCGAGGACCCGGACGCGGGCGAGGTGAAGATCGGTCAGACCGTCAAGCTCAGCTACGTCGACCAGAACCGCACCGGCATCGACCCCGACAAGACGGTGTGGGAGGTCGTGTCCGACGGTCTCGATCACATCGTGGTCGGCCAGACGGAGATGCCGTCGCGCGCCTACATCAGCTCGTTCGGGTTCAAGGGCCACGATCAGCAGAAGCCGGCGGGCGTGCTGTCCGGTGGTGAGCGCAACCGCCTGAACCTCGCGATGACGCTCAAGCAGGGCGGAAACCTGATCCTGCTCGACGAACCGACCAACGACCTCGACGTCGAAACCCTCGGTTCGCTGGAGAACGCGCTCGAACAGTTCCCCGGCTGCGCCGTCGTGATCTCCCACGACCGCTGGTTCCTCGACCGGACCTGCACGCATATCCTCGCGTGGGAGGGCGGCTTCGGCGACAACGAGGCTGCCTGGTACTGGTACGAGGGCAACTTCGAGGGCTACGAGGCCAACAAGGTCGAGCGGCTCGGACCGGATGCGGCACGTCCGCACCGCGTCACGCACCGCAAGCTCACGAGGGACTGACCTGGTGGGGCAGCAGGCCTTCACGTACGAGATCCAGGTCCGGTGGGGTGACTCCGACCGCCTGGGTCACGTCAACAACACCCGCTTCATGGAGTACATGCAGGAAGCGCGGATCGCATTCCTGACCGCCGAACTGCGGGCCGCCGGCGCGCAGCCCGGTGCGATGGTGGTGCGCAAGATGGACGTGGAATTCCTGCGTCCCGTCACCGACGCCTCCGGTCCGCTGACGATCGACGTGTCGGTGCTCCATGTCGGCAATTCGTCGTACACGATCCGGCACGTCGTCACGAACCGCGACGGCGTCCACTGTGCGACGGGCGACGCCCTGATGGTGGCGTTCGACGTGAAGACCGAACGGTCGCGTCCGCTGTCCGAGGCGGAACGCGACGGGCTCGAGAAGTACCTCGCGCCGGTGACCACCGGCTGACGGATCCGGCACGCGGGGTGCCCGAAGTTCACCCTCTGTTCCCATCGCCGCGGGCTAGTCTCGAGAGAGTTGCCCGCGGCGATCGGAACGAAGAGGAAGTGAGCCCCGATGACGGAATCGGCAGCACTGAAAGATGCGGAGTGGGCGCGGAATCTGCCCGAAGGTCTCCGGTCTCAGGTGCCGACTCTCGCAGCCGTGTACTTCCGGCACGTCGATCGCGGTGACAGCGAGAGCGCCGTCAACGGCGCTTCCGACGCCGTGCTCGGCGCGCATCTGACGCTGGCCCTGCATCGGCCCCCGGAGCGCGCGATCACCCGGGTCTACCGGCCGGGAGACGGGCGCGAACTCGGTGCGTCCCTGCAGATCGTCACGGACGACATGCCGCTGCTCGTCGAATCGATCACCGCACTGCTGAACCGGCTCGGCATCGGGATCAGCGAGTTCGTGCACCCGATCGTGTCGGTGCAGCGTGATCCGATCGGCGCATTGCGCGGAATCCTCATGGGAGACAAGGCCAAGGATGCCGACGAGGACGGTATGTCCGAGTCGTGGATCCACGTCCAACTCGATCCGCGTGCCGACTCCGCGGTGCTCGACACGCTCGAGAAGGAGGTCGGCACCGTCCTGGCCGACGTGCGCCAGGTGGTACGGGACACCGACATCATGCGCAAGCTCGAGCGGACGCTGGCCGACGAACTCGAGGCGTCAGCACCCTGTCCGGGTGTGTCGAAGAACGACCTGGAGGACTGCGCCGACCTGCTGCGGTGGATGTCGCAGGGCAACTACGCGGCGCTCGGGTACCGTCGTTTCGAACTGGGGGGGCCGGACGATTCCGGCGCCCGGAGCCTGCAGGTGGTGCCGGGCAGTGGTCTCGGACTGCTGCGCTCCGACACGGTCACCGAGGGCCCGCTGAGTCTGCCGCCGGCCGCCGAGATCCCCGACCGACCCCTGCTCGTGCTCACGCAGGGCTCGTTCCCCGCGACCGTGCACCGCTCGGTCTACCCGTTCTTCGTCGGTGTGAGCATCCTCGACGCGAACGGCAACATCACCGGTGAGCACCGCTTCCTCGGCGTCTTCACCGTCACGGCGCTGCACGAGAACGTCCTCGACATTCCGGTGATCGCTCGCCGGGTACGCAAGGTGATCGACCGGGCGGGGTTCCAGCTGAACTCGTATTCGGGGCAGGCGATGCTGGAGGTCATCCAGTCGTTCCCGCGCACCGAACTGTTCTCGAGTGACGCGGACACCCTGTTCGACACGGTGACGGCCGTGCACAGCATCGGGCTCAGGCGCCAGGTGCGCCTGTTCGTGCGTGAGGACTTTCTCGGACGGTTCGTCTCCTGCCTGATCTACCTGCCCCGGGATCGGTACACCACCCGGGTCCGGCTCGCCATGCAGGACATCCTGCTGCGGGAATTCGGCGGCGGCACTTTGGAATACACCGCACGCGTCACGGAGTCCGATCTGGCGTTGCTGCACGTGACGATCCGCAAGAACATCGAACACAGGGGGTCGTTGCTCGACCTGTCGGACGCCGACCGCGAACGGGTCCAGGCGATGCTGGCCGAGGCGAGCCGCAGCTGGGACGATCACCTCGGGGACCTGTTGCCGGTCACCGCCGGTGTGGATCCCATTCTGGCGCAGCGTTATGCCGACGTGCTGCCCGAGGGGTACAAGGAGGATTTCGACGCCACCCGGGCGTTGTCGGATCTCGCGAGGCTGGAGGCGCTCGAAGGCGGCTCCATCGACCTGCTGCTGTACCGCGACCGTGGGGCGGAGGTCGGGCACTGGCGGTTCACCCTGTATGTGGGCGGCGACGGTATTTCGCTGAGCCAGGTGCTTCCGGTGCTGCAGAGCCTGGGCGTGGAGGTCCTCGACGAACGCCCCTACCAGATTCCGCGGCCCGACGGGTTGACGTGCTGGATCTACGATTTCGGGTTGTCGGTGCCCGCTGAGTTGCTCCGCTCCTCGGTGGAGGACGACCTCGACGCCGAACTCGCCGCCGAGGAGGCGTCCGCGGCCGAACCGAAGCTTCAGGAACGGTTCACGGAGGCGTTCACCGCGGTCTGGTTCGGGCGCGCGGAGGCCGACCGGTTCAACGAGCTGATCCTGCGGGCGGGGGTGTCGTGGCGGCAGGCCGTGATCCTGCGTGCGTACGCAAAGTATTTGCGCCAGGCGGGTTTTCCGTACAGTCAGTTCCACATCGAGGGGGTTGCGCTGGCCAATCCCCGGTCGGCGTACACGCTCGTCGAATTGTTCGAGGCGATGTTCGACCCGGAGGCGCCCTCACCCGACCTGGTGGCCGAACTCGACACCCGTCTGCGGGAGTACATCGACTCCGTGGTCAGCCTCGACGCCGACCGCATCCTGCGCGGCCTGTTCGGGTTGATCAAGTCGACGCTGCGCACCAACTATTTCGTAGTCGGCGAGACCGGGGAGCCGCCGGCTCATCTGTCGATCAAGCTCGATCCGACCTCGATCCAGGAACTGCCGAAGCCCCGGCCGAAGTACGAGATCTTCGTGTACTCACCCGACGTCGAAGGTGTGCACTTGCGGTTCGGGTCCGTCGCTCGCGGCGGGTTGCGCTGGTCCGACCGGCGTGAGGACTTCCGCACCGAGATCCTGGGGTTGGCGAAGGCGCAGGCCGTGAAGAACGCGGTGATCGTCCCGGTCGGGGCGAAGGGCGGGTTCGTCGTCAAGAATCCGCCGACACCGTCGGGGGACGCGGCGGCCGACCGCGCGGCGGCGCTCGAGGCGGGCCAGGACTGCTACCGCACGTTCATCTGCGGTCTCCTGGACCTCACCGACAACGTCGATCACGTGTCGGGGGAGATCGTGCCTCCTGCCCGGGTGGTGCGGCGGGACGGTGACGACCGGTATCTCGTCGTGGCCGCGGACAAGGGCACCGCGAAGTTCTCCGACCTCGCCAATTCGGTTGCGGAGCAGTACAACTTCTGGCTCGGCGACGCGTTCGCGTCCGGTGGGTCGGCCGGGTACGACCACAAGGGGATGGGCATCACCGCCCGCGGCGCCTGGGAGAGCGTGAAACGGCACTTCCGGGAGATGGGGGTCGACACCCAGGCCGAGGACTTCACCACGGTCGGTGTCGGCGACATGAGCGGCGACGTGTTCGGGAACGGCATGCTTCTGAGCAGGCACATCCGGCTGGTCGCGGCATTCGACCACCGGCACATCTTCCTCGACCCCGATCCCGACGCCGCCACCGCGTTCGAGGAGCGGTCCCGGATGTTCGCGCTGCCCCGGTCGTCGTGGGCCGACTACGACACCGGCATCATCAGCGCGGGCGGCGGAGTGTGGGACCGGACCCGCAAATCGGTCCCGATCAGCGCCGCCGCGCGTGCCGCCCTCGGACTCGACGACACCGTCACCGAACTCTCCCCACCGGAACTGGTCCGGGCGATCCTGTGTGCCCCGGTGGATCTGCTGTGGAACGGCGGGATCGGCACGTATGTCAAGGCGTCCACCGAGACCAACGCGATGGTGGGCGACAAGAGCAACGACTCCGTGCGCGTCGACGGCAACGAAGTGCGGGCCAGGGTGGTCGGTGAGGGCGGCAACCTGGGGGTGACGGCACTCGGCCGCATCGAGTACAGCCAGAACGGTGGCCGGATCAACACCGACGCCATCGACAACTCGGCGGGCGTCGACTGCTCCGATCACGAGGTGAACATCAAGATCCTGCTGGACTCGCTGGTGAGCGGCGGCGGGTTGCCTCGGGAGGACCGCAATCCGCTGCTGGCGTCGATGACCGACGAGGTGGCCCACCTCGTTCTCGCGAACAACATCGCCCAGAACAACCTCCTCGGTGTCTCCCGGACCAGCGCGGTCCCCATGCTGAGCGTGCACCGCCGTCAGATCGAGCACCTGGCGTCCCGCCGCGGTCTCGACCGCAAACTCGAGGCTCTGCCCACCGAGGAGGAGATCGCCCGTCGCAGGCAGGCCGGGCAGGGGCTGACGTCGCCGGAACTCGCGACCCTCACCGCCCACGTGAAGCTTGCGCTCAAGGACGACCTCCTCGCGACGGACCTGCCGGACAGCGAGACGTTCGCGCCGCGGCTGCCGCGGTACTTCCCGACGGTGCTGCGGAAGCAGTTCCGCACGGCGATCAAGGCGCATCCCCTGCGCAGGCAGATCGTGGCGACGATGCTCGCGAACGAGACCATCGACAACGGCGGAATCACCTTCGCGTACCGATTGGCGGACGAGGCGGGTGCGAGCAGCACCGACGCCATCCGCGCGTATGCGGCGGTCACCGAGATCTTCGCCCTGCCCGACCTGTGGTCGAGGATCCGGTCGGCGAACATCGCCGCGGACATCGAGGACGACCTGATCCTCGAGTCGGGCCGTCTTCTGGACCGGGCGTCGCGCTGGTTGCTGACCAATCGGCCCCAGCCTCTCGCGGTGGGTGCCGAGATCGCCCGCTACTCCGCCGACTTCCGGGCCCTCTCGCCGAAGGTGCCGCAACTCGTGCGGGGGCATCAGCTCACCGACGTGGAAACGCGGGTGCGGCCGCTCGTCGTCCGCGGAGCGCCCGAAGACCTGGCCTTCGAGGTGTTCCGGCTCCTCGACAAGTTCTGCCTGCTCGACATCATCGACATCGCCGACATCGCCGAGCGCGACATCGACGAGGTCGCCGAGCTGTACTACGAGCTCGACGCACACCTCGGCATCGACTGGCTGCTCAGCGCGGTGTCCACCCTCGCGCGTGGCGACCGCTGGCATTCGCTGGCCCGTCTCGCGTTGCGCGACGACCTCTACAGTTCGCTGCGCCAGCTCACGATGGAAGTGCTGCTCGGTGGCGAACCTCACGAGACGCCGCAGGAGAAGATCGACGACTGGGAGTCGACGAACGCGTCCCGGCTGGCCAGGGCGAGGTCCGCTCTCACCGAGATTTTCGAGTCTGGGACCCTTGACCTCGCGACGCTCTCGGTGGCGGCGCGTCAGGTACGCAGCATGGTGCGCGGTATGGGCACCCGATCGGAGGTATGACGTTGAGCGAGGGCTTTCACGCGGAGGTCGAAGTTCGATGGTCGGACATGGACGTCTTCCAGCACATCAACCACGCTCGGATGGTGACGCTGCTGGAGGAGGCGCGGATTCCCTGGCTGTTCGAGGACGACCGGCCCACGGTCACATTGCGTGACGGCGCGGCCTCGCCGACCTGCACGTGCGCTACCGCGGGCAGCTCCGGCACAGCGATTCACCGCTCGACGTCCTGATGTGGGTCGAGAAGGTTCGCGCCGTCGATTTCACGATCAACTACGAGGTCCGCCCGAAGGGTGTCGACGTGTCGGTCGCGCCGTCCATCATCGCGTCGACGCAGATCGCGGCGTTCGACATCGACACCCAGCGGCTCCGCAGGATCACCGACGTCGAGCGCGGTTACCTGGAGAGCTGGCAGCGTGCATGAGCGCGTCCTGTCGATCCCGGACGCGACGGAGCGCGGCGATCTCGCCACCTTCCTGACCCGGGTGGTCCGGTTGGACGAGGCGACGGTGGTCCGCCTCCGTCAACGCGGACCCGGCCGCCTGACGGCTTGGGCGGCAACCGGTTTCGACGCGCTCGCGGTGCGCACGATCGCGGGGACGATCACCCCGGACGACACGTCGGCTGCCGGCGACCAACTGCTCGCCGCGCTCGAAGCGGCGACCGCCGCCGACATCGATCCGGGGTTCTCGATGGATTCGGCGTGGCGGGGCGCCCTGCCTCCGACGGAGGGGTTCGTCCACGTCGACGACGTCCCGGCGCGCGTCTTGGTCGACCTCGCACAGCGCGGTGCGGCGCTGGCGCAGGAGCACGGCAGCAGCCACGGTCCGCCTGCGTCCCTGCTCGACCAGGAGGTGCTGCGGGTGGAGGGCGCGGAGCAGTCCGTCGGCATCCCGATGCGGGTGGTGTTCGCGCTCACCGCGATGGGGTTCGTCCCGCACGCCGGCTCGGATCGGTTGACCGCCGACATCGACCTCGAACGCATCGACGCCTCGGAACTGGTCCGGGTGCGCGCCACCGCGTCGTGGCTGCGGGTGGACGCCCGGTTCGGGTCGATCTACCGGCACCGTGGTGGGGGGATTCCGCTGTCGGTGGCGCGGTAGCCCCGCGCCGCAACCGGGGGAGCGTGGCTCAGATGAGCCACGCAGCCGCGTTCGGCGGAAGCTGTCCCTCGACGAGCGGCGCGCTGCTGAGCAGCACCTCACCGGGCGGCAGCGAGATCGGCGCCTCGGTGGCGTTCAGGGCGCAGATCAGACCACCGCGCCTGCGGAAGGCGAAGCAGCCCTCGGGGCTGCCGTACCAGTCGACTCCGGGACCGGAGAACTCCGGACGGAACGAGCGCAGTTCGAGTGCCGCCCGGTACAGCGAGAGTGTCGACGTCACGTCCTCGAGTTGCGCCTCGACGGTCAGCGGGGCCCACTCGACCGGCATCGGCAGCCAGGGTTCGCCCGTGCTGAACCCGAACGGCGGTTCGGTGCCCTCCCACGGAACGGGCACCCGGCATCCGTCGCGGCCGCGTTCGGCGTGACCGGACCGCTCCCACACCGGGTCCTGCAACGCCGCATCGGGCAGGTCGACGTTGGGCAGGCCGAGTTCGGCGCCGTTGTACAGGAACGCCGCACCCGGCAGCGCCAGTTCGACGAGGATCATGGCCCGGGCGCGTGCTGTGCCGATCTCGCCGCCGCCGTACCGGGTGACCTCCCGTTCGACGTCGTGATTCGACAGGGTCCAGGTGGGGGTTCCGCCGACCTGGTCGACGGCGGTCAGGGAGTTCTCGATGGCCTCCCGGACCGTCTCCGCCGAGAACGCGGCCTCCGCCAGCCGGAAGTTGAACCCGAGGTGCAGTTCGTCGGGCCGGATGTACTCGCCGAAGCGTTCGTTGTCGCGGACCCAGATCTCCCCGACGGCCACCGTGCCCGGGTACTCGTCGAGGACCTTGCGGATGCCGCGGTGGATGTCGTGGACCGCGGGGTTGTCGAACCGCGGGTCGTCGTCCGAGTTGTGCAGCAGTTCGTTGGCGGACCAGTCGTGATCCGGCAGGCCTTCCGGCTTCGCCATGCCGTGCGCGACGTCGATGCGGAATCCGTCGACGCCCCGGTCGAGCCAGAACCGCAGCGTCTTCGTGAGATCCTCGACGACCTCCGGGTTGTCCCAGTTCAGGTCGGGCTGCTCCGCCGCGAAGATGTGCAGGTACCACTGGCCGGGTGTGCCGTCGGCCTCGGTGATCCGCGTCCACGCCGGACCGCCGAAGATGCTCGGCCAGTTGTTCGGCGGCTCCGCGCCGTCCTTGCCACGGCCGTCGCGGAAGAAGTACCGGTTCCGTTCCGGACTGCCCGGCGGCGACGCCACGGCGGCACGGAACCAGTCGTGCTCGACGCTGGTGTGATTGGGCACCAGGTCCATCGTCACCTTGATCTGGCGCGCGTGCGCCGCCTCGATCAGCTCGTCCATGACCTCGAGATCGCCGAACAGTGGGTCGATGTCGCGCGGATCGGACACGTCGTAGCCGTGATCGGCCATCGGTGAACGCATGACCGGGCTCAGCCAGAGGGCGTCGACACCGAGCAGTTCGAGGTAGCCGAGTTTGTCCCGCACTCCCTGGAGATCGCCGACACCGTCACCGTTCGCGTCGGCGAACGAGCGGGGATAGATCTGGTAGAAGACGGCGTCGGACCACCAGGGTGCCGGCTGTGTGTCGTCGGCGGGCGTTTCGGCGGGAGTGCTCACAATCGCCCATCGTGCCAAACGATCGTCCCCGCCACGACTCGACCGGCGTAATCGGCGCGCGGCGGTTTCAGAAGGCGGAGTTCACCATCGACGCCGCGGCCATGTCCATGTACTCCCTCAGAGCCTTGCGGTGCGCGTCGTCGAGGGTCCCGGAGTCGATCGACGCGATCGCCGTGTGCATGCACCGGAGCCACGCGTCGCGCTCGATCGGGCCGATCTTGAACGGATGGTGACGCATCCGCAGCCGCGGATGGCCACGCTCGTCCGAATAGGTGTGCGGTCCGCCCCAGTACTGCTCGAGGAACATCCGCATCCGGCGCTCGGCCGGACCCAGGTCTTCCTCGGGATAGAGGGGCCGCACGATGTCGTCCTTGGCGACTTCCTCGTAGAAGCGCGCGGTGAGCTTGCGGAACGTCTCCGCTCCGCCCACCGCCTCATAGAAGGTCTGCTGCACGTCAGTCATGGCGTCTTCCATTGTGCACGTGCGGGCGCGAACGGTCTTCGTCACCGTCTGTTCACCGAATGTCCTGCATTTTTGTCGGAAATGGGCGTGCGCACGCAGGCGATTCATGGTGCACTTGGTGGCAATCTCCCGGAGGTCGCATGAAGAATCGACACAGCGCCCGCGCGCACCGACAACTCGTGCCCACTGATGCCCGGAGTGCCGGGGTTTCAGGGGCGTTTGCTTTACAAGTGATCACCGAAGGCTCCGCGCACAGCGCCGAGCCTTCTTTCCCGGGCGAGAATGCGGTTCCGCTCTGGATCAAGCGCCGGGTGCTTCTGCTGAACGTCACCTACGAGCCGCTCACCGCCCTTCCTGCCCGCCGTGCCGTGGTGTTGATGACCTGCGGTAAGGCCGACACCGTCCACGAGGATCCGCAGGCCCCGGTCGTCCACTCCGAGCAGTGGTCCGTCCAGGTGCCGTCCGTGATCCGCCTCCGCAACTACGTCCGCGTCCCGTACCGCGCGCGCGTCCCGATGACCCGCGCAGCCCTCATGCACCGCGACCGGTTCCGCTGCGGCTACTGCGGGTCCAAGGCCGAGACGGTCGACCACGTGGTTCCCCGCAGTCGTGGCGGCGAGCATTCGTGGGAGAACTGCGTCGCCTGCTGCGCGCCCTGCAACCATCGCAAGGCGGACAAGTTGCTGAGCGAACTCGGCTGGACGCTCCGGGCCTCACTGGTGCCGCCGTCGGGCCCGCACTGGCGACTGCTGGCGTCGACGAAGGACCTGCACCCGTCGTGGATGCCCTACCTCGGTGAAGGCGCCGCCTGAGCGTTCCGCGCGACCGCTCCGCGAAGTTCGGCCCTGACGCTTCCCTTCGCACGGTTCTGGGCTACCGTTTGCGGTGTGAGCATTCTCGAGACAGTGCTGATATTCGTAGGAATTCCGGCGTTGATCACCGCCTTCTTCGCGGCGATGTCGTTCGTCGGCAAGAAGACGCCGGGCCCCGTGCCGCCCGCGTTCCACCTCGGCGAGGAATGGACGCATGCGCCGGTGCTGTGGAGCGCCGTCGACGAGGTGACCACGCACGGTCATCACGGCGGACACCACGGCGCGCACGCCGGTTCGGAAGACCTGATTGGAGGCTCGGCAAGTGGCAAGTGGTGACCTGATCCCCGCGACCGTATCCGCGGACAATCTGCCCGTCGGCAGCGTCGTGACCGCCAGCGGTCGCATCTCGGGCGTGCACCGCGTCGGTGAGCCCTTCACCGACGACCTGCCGTTCACGACGGACGAACTCGTCCGCCTCGACGATGCCCTCACCGAAGGCACCCGCAAGACGAAGGTGCGCTTCAACGCGTACATCGGCGACCTCGGCGAGAACACCGCGGTCGGCGCCGATGCGCTCTTCCCGACGACCCCCGAGGCGGAACGGTCCGTCCTCATCGCGGTCTCGCCCAACCAGCGGACGGTCGAGATCCGCAGCGGCCGGGCCGTGGCCAACCGGGTCACCGACCGGGTTGCCCAGCTCGGGGCGACGGCGGCGGTGTCGTCGTTCGGCGACGGAGACCTCATCGACGGTCTCGTCAGTGCCATCCGCGTGATGAGCGCGGCGATCGCCTCGCCGTAGATCCGCACAGACCGGCGTCCGCACGGCCCGTCACCGTTCAGTCCTCCTGAACCGTGACGGGCCGTCGGTGTCTCGGCGACCGAGGGGCCGAACCGCGCTCGACTTCTGTCGGTGGTCGATGCGAACATATGTTCGTGTCCGATTCGCCGCGCCCCCGCATCTCGAGTGGCGCCGAGGCGACCATCCTGCACGCCGACCTCGACGCGTTCTACGCCTCGGTGGAGCAACGGGACGACCCCGCACTGCGGGGTCGTCCGGTGATCGTCGGCGGAGGAGTCGTGCTGGCCGCGAGCTACGAGGCGAAGGCGTACGGGGTGCGCACGGCGAGTAGCGGCGCCCAGGCCTTGCGGCTGTGCCCGCACGCGGTCGTCGTGCGCCCGCGGATGTCGGCGTACGCCGCCGCGAGCAAGGCGGTGTTCGAGGTCTTCGGACACACGACACCGCTGGTCGAGGGTCTGTCGATCGACGAGGCGTTCCTCGACGTCGCGGGTCTGCGCAAGATCGCGGGCGCACCGGTCGACATCGCGGCGCGACTGCGCCGCGATGTGCGCGAGCAGGTGGGTCTGCCGATCACCGTCGGCGTCGCGAGAACGAAGTTCCTCGCCAAGGTCGCCAGCGCGGTCGGCAAGCCCGACGGACTGCTGCACGTGCCGCCGGACGGGGAGATCGAGTTCCTCCACCCGCTGCCGGTCGAACGGCTGTGGGGAGTCGGGGCGGTGACGTCGCGCAAGCTCCGCGACGCCGGGATCGCGACCGTCGGCCAGTTGGCCCACTATCCGGAGGAGTTGCTCGTGTCCATCGTCGGACCGGCGGCGGGCCACCACCTCCACGCGCTCGCCTGGGCGCGCGATCCCCGTCCCGTGCAGGTGGGGCGCAGACGGAGGTCCGTCGGCGCCCAGCACGCGCTCGGGCGCAGACCCACGTCGCGGGAGGACGTGGACGCCGCCCTGGTGACACTGGTCGACCGGGTGGCGGGCCGGCTGCGCCGCGGCAAGCGGGTGGGGCGCACGGTGGTGCTGCGGCTGCGGTTCGACGACTTCACCCGGGTCACCCGATCGCACACCCTGGCGCAGCCGTCGGCGCAGACGCAGACGATCCTCACCACGGCCCGTGGGCTGCTCGGCAACGCGATGCCGATGATCGAGAGCAAGGGCATCACCCTCGTCGGTGTCGCGGTGGCCAACCTCGAGGACGACTGCCCGCAGCAATTGGCGCTGCCGTTCGATCCGTACACAAGCAGCACGCTCGACACCACGCTCGACAGCCTCCGCGACCGATTCGGCTCCGCGGCGGTCACCCGCGCGGTGCTGCTCGGCCGGGACCAGGGGGTGAGCGTGCCGATCCTGCCGGACTAGGCCGGCAGGATCGGCCACCGATCAGCTCGCGTCGAACTTCCGGGCCGCGAGCGACCGGACGATTCCCGCGCGGCCCTCGACCACCAGGCGGCGCAGCGCCGGCGGACGGTCGCCGGCCAGGAACTCGTCGGCCGCCGCGACGGACTCCTCGCTGATCGACCACGACGGGTAGAGGCCCACCACCACGGTCTGTGCGACCTCGCTCGAACGCCGCTCCCACACCGCGGGAATGTCCGCGAAGTAGCGGGCGACGTACGGCTCGAGAATGTCGGACTGACCGTGACCGGCGAACGCGCCGATGATCGCGCGGGCGGTGATGTTCGGCACGGAGTCGTCGCCGACCACCCGGTTCCAGGCCTGTTCCTTCACCGCGGCCTGCGGGCGGACGGTGGCCGCGGCGGCGGCGTTGCGGGCCCCTGCCGCGGTCGGGTCGCGTTCGGCTTCGGCGTCGATGAACGGCGTCTCGATGCCGTCGGCGTCGATCTCACCGGCCCCGGCGAGGGCCGTGACGAGACGCCAGCGCAGATCCGTGTCGACGACGAGCCCCGGCAGCCCGACCGTTTCCGGTGCCGCGTCCAGCAGTTCCTGCAGGACCTCGGTGTGCCACGGCGACAGCTGCGCGCCCGCCAGCGCGTTGACGAACGCCAGCTGGTGATCCGAACCGGCCTCGGCCTCCCGCGCCAGCTCGAGGAGGCGGTTCGCGAAGTCGGGCCAGCCGTGTTCCTTGGACCACCCGGGTTCGGCGTAGCTGTGCAGCGCGGTCTGGGCCTGCATCAGCAGTCGCTGGACAACGCCGACCTCGGTTTCGGCGCCGATGCCGCGCTGCACGAGCGCGACGAAGTCCCGCGCCTTGAGTTCGGCCTGCCGCGTCATCTCCCACGCCGCCGACCACACCAGGGTGCGGGGGAGCGGCTCCTCGATGTCGCCGATCCGCTCGATGGCGGTGGCCAGCGAGTCGGGGTCGAGGCGCAGCGAGCAGTACGTGAGGTCGTCGTCGTTGACGAGGATCAGCTGACCGCGTTCGACACCGACGAGGTCGGTGACGTCGGTGCGTTCGGTGGCGTCGACGTCGAGTTCCACCCGCTTCGTGCGCACCAGCTTGCCGTCCCGGTCGTCGTACACGCCGACCGCGATGCGGTGCACCCGTTGCTCACCGGCACCCGGTGCGGCGCCGGACTGCAGCACGGTGAACCGGGTGAACTTGCCGTCCGCGTCGACGTCGAATTCGGGACGCAGGATGTTGAGCCCGGTCGTCTTGAGCCACTGGGTGCCCCAGTCGGACAGGTCGCGGCCCGAGGACTTCTCGAGTGCGCCGAGGAGGTCGTCGAACGTGGCGTTGTCGAAGGCGTGGTCGCGGAAGTAGTCCCGCAGACCGGACAGGAAGGGGTCGAGTCCGACGTACGCGACGAGTTGCTTGAGGACGGACGCACCCTTCGCGTACGTGATGCCGTCGAAATTCACCTCGACCGCCGCGAGGTCCGGGATGTCGGCGGCGATGGGGTGGGTGGACGGCAGCTGATCCTGCCGGTACGCCCAGGACTTCTCGACGTTGGCGAACGTGGTCCAGGCGTTGGTGTATTCGGTGGCCTCGCTCTGGCAGAGCACGGAGGCGAACGTCGCGAAGGACTCGTTGAGCCACAGGTCGTCCCACCAGCGCATGGTGACGAGGTCGCCGAACCACATGTGCGCCATCTCGTGCAGCACGGTCTCGGCGCGCCGCTCGTACGACGCCCGCGTCACCTTGGACCGGAAGACGTAGTCCTCGAGGAACGTCACGGCGCCGGCGTTCTCCATTGCGCCCGCGTTGAATTCGGGGACGAACAGCTGGTCGTACTTCCCGAACGCGTAGGGGGTGCCGAAGTTGCGGTGGTAGAAGTCGAAGCCCTGCTTGGTTTCCGTGAACAGGCGCTCGGCGTCCATGTGCTCGCCGAGGGAGGCGCGGCAGTAGATCGCGAGGGGGATGTCGCCGTGCTCGTCGGAGTAGTTGTCGGTCCACTCCGCGTACGGGCCCGCGATCAGCGCGACGAGGTAGGTGCTCATCTTCGGGGTGGTGCGGAAGATGTGCCTGCCGGGTTCGGCCGCCACCGTCTCGACGGTCGCGGAGTTGGAGATCACCTTCCAGTCGGCGGGGGACGTGACGTGAACGTCGAACGTCGCCTTCAGGTCGGGCTGGTCGAAGCAGGCGAACATCCGCTTGGCGTCGGCCGTCTCGAACTGCGAGTACAGGTAGACGGCGTCGTCGGTGGGGTCCACGAAGCGGTGCAGACCTTCACCGGTGTGCGAGTACGCGCAGTCCGCCTCGACCACCAGTTCATTGCGTTCCGCGAGACCGGTGAGCGTGATGCCGGTGGACTCGTCGTAATCCGCGACGTCGACGGGGGAGCCGTTCAGCGTGGCCGAATGCACACGCGCAGCGACGATGTCGACGAACGTGGACGCGCCGGGGGTGGCCCCGAACGTGACGGTGGTCCGCGAGGAGAACGTCTCGACTCCGGGTTGACCTGTCCCGTCGGTGAGGTCGAGTTCGATCAGGTAGTTGTCGACGGTCAGCAGTCCGGCTCGTTCGGCTGCCTGTTCGCGGGTCAGGTTCGGTGGGGCCACAGAGGTCTCCTCGTGATCGGCGGCGGTGCTCTAACTCGATGCTGCCATCCCATCACGAGTGGGCCGGGGGTGTTAACCGGACAGGTCGGTCAGCGGCACCGCGGGGTCGGCCAGCCGGTCGGGATCGACCGGGGCGGTCGAGGACACCAGTTGCTTGATCTGATCGGTGGCGTCCCAGATGTTGACGTTCATGCCTGCGAGGACGTGGTTGTCCGCGTCCAGCCAGAACGCGAGGAACTCGCGTCCGGGAAGGTTGCCGCGCACCACGACCCGCTCGTATCCGTCGGACGGGGCGTACCCGGTGTACTCCATGCCCAGGTCGAACTGGTCGGTGAAGAAGTACGGCAGCCGCGTGTATTCGGCCTTCTGGCCGAGCATCGTCGCCGCGGCGACCGCCGGCTGGTTGAGGGCGTTCGCCCAGTGCTCGACCCGGATCCGGGTGCCGAGTTGCGGATGCAGTTGCGCCGCGATGTCGCCGACCGCGACGACGTCGGGGTCGCTGGTCTGCAATCCGGCGTCGACGAGAACCCCGCCGTCGACGTCGAGCCCGGCCCGTTCGGCGATCTCGATGTTGGGCGCGGCGCCGACGGCGACGAGGACCGCGTCGGCGGGCAGGACCGTCCCGTCGTCGAGCCGCACACCGGTGGCCTTGCCGTCCTCGACGACGATCTGATCGACCGTGGCACCGAGGTGCAGCTGAACGCCGTGCTCGCGGTGCAGTTCCGCGAACACCGTGCCCATCTCGGGGCCGAGCGAGCCGAGGAGTGGGAGTTCGGCGGCTTCCACCACCGTCACGTCGGCACCCTTCTCCCGGGCGGACGCTCCCACTTCGAGACCGATCCAGCCTGCGCCGATCACGACGAGGCGCTTGCCGCCGCCGACCGCGGCGATCAACCGGTCCGACTCGTCGATGGTGCGCAGGTAGTGGACGCCCTCCGCGTCGGAACCGGTGATCGGTGGGCGACGCGACCGCGAACCCGTGGCCAGCGCGAGCTTGTCGTACCCGAGCGTGGAACCGTCCGGCAGCGTCACCGTGTGGGCGCCGAGGTCGAGGGCAGTGGCGGTGGTGCCGTACCGCAGGTCCACGTGATGGTCGCGGTACCAGTCGCCGTGGTGGACGGTGAAGTCGCCGAGAGCCTTCTTTCCGGCGAAGTGTTCCTTCGAGAGCGGAGGCCGCTCGTAGGGGAGGTGTTCCTCCTCCGAGAGGAGAATGATCGATCCGTCGAAATCCTTGTCACGCAATGCTTCTGCCGTTTTCGCTCCGGCGAGGCCACCGCCGACGACGACGAACGTGCGAGTGGAGGACATGTGAGGATGCTCCCTTCGGGTCGACCACTTCCGACCCTACTGCCGCCGGCGGGGTCTCCGGGAAGGATTCCCGGCAGGGAGGTGTTGACTGAACCGGATCGTGTACATCACCGAGAAGGAGCAACACGTGAGCGCTGGGACGAACACCGGTACTGCCAAGGACGTCGCCGACTTCTGGTTCGACCCGTTGTGCCCGTGGTGCTGGATCACGTCGCGATGGATTCTCGAGGCCGCCGAGGTGCGGGACCTCGAGGCGAACTTCCACGTCATGAGCCTGGCCGTCCTCAACGAGGGCCGGGATCTGCCGGACGAATACCGCGAACTCATGACCCGGGCGTGGGGGCCGGTGCGGGTGCTGATCGCGGCTGCGCAGAAGCACGGCGACGAGATCCTGCTGCCGCTGTACACCGCGATGGGCACGCTCATCCACAACGAGGGCAACAAGGACGTCGACGACGTGATCGTGAAGTCGCTCGCCGAGGTCGGTCTGCCCGCCGAACTGGCCGAGGCCGCCGGATCGGACGAGTACGACGCCGCGCTGCGCGAGAGCCACGCCGCGGGCATGGACGCCGTCGGACCGGACGTCGGAACCCCGACCATCCACGTCAACGGTGTCGCCTTCTTCGGCCCCGTGCTGTCGCGGATTCCGCGCGGCGAGGACGCGGGCAAGGTGTGGGACGGCGCGGTCGCGCTCGCCGGCTACCCGCACTTCTTCGAACTCAAGCGCACCCGCACCGAGGACCCTCAGTTCGACTGAGTCCCGTCCCGGTCACCGAGTGACGGGCCCGGCCGGATCGCCCGCGTACTGCAATTGCAGCGGATCGCGGTAGATCTGGCCGGGTTTGACGAACAGGTGACCGTGCCGGGTCCGGTTCCGCAGGGCCGCGGCGCGCCAGGTCAGCACCGGATGGCCCGACAGCAGATTCACGAACCACGGGAAGAACCCGTTTTCGGTGGTGGCCCGGTCGGCGAGTTCGTCGAATCCGACGACGCTCACCAGATACTTGCCCGCGCCGAGCACGCCCATCGCGCCGCGGGCGCCCTGCGGCCGCACGCAGTAGCCGTGGTTGTCGGCGGTGTATTCCATCGACCGGAACAGGGCCGACCCGACGACGGGAATGTAGTTGGCGGCGAACTGTCCCAGTTGCCGCCAGTACGAGGCGTGGCCTGCGGCGATGTGACCGACCTCGTGGCCGATGATGAAGGCGAGGGCATCGGGCTCGCGGGCCTCGCCGCCGATCTCGAACAGATCGCTGTACACCACGACGAAGCGGCGGAAGCCGTGCCCGGACGCGAACGCGTTGATCCGGCCGTTCCCGAGGACGACATACGCGTCGGGCGGCTCGGCCATCCCGAACCGTGCGGCCGCTTCCGCCACCATCCGGTAGCCGTCGGGGAACTGGGTGGGCGTCATCTTGATCCCGTTCACCTGCTGCGAGCCGTACAGCTGGCCGCGGCCGACGGCGATGAGGATCGGCGCGACCAGCACGATGAGCACCCAGGTGGACACCACCCCCAGGAACAGCGCCGCGATCGCCGCCACGTAGGCGACTACGGTGAGCACGACCGCGGCCACGAGCAGCGGGATCTCCCACGAGTGCCGGGCCGGTCGGTCGTTCGGCATAAGGCCCGGCAACGGGGCCGGGGGATTCCATCCCGTCCCGCCGCCCCACTGCTGCTGCGCGGGAGCCTGCCGATGTCCCGGATACGCCTGTCCCCAGTTCTGTCCGTTGTCGGGATACATGCTGATCACGATAAGCGTCCCGGGGCCCCGGCACGATTCGCGAGGACGCCTGACAGAATCACCAGTCATGCGCGTATACCTGGGTGCCGACCATGCCGGATTCGAACGTAAGAACGAGATCATCGAACATCTGAAGGCCGCGGGCCACGAGACCGTCGACTGCGGCGCTCACGTCTACGACGCCCTCGACGACTACCCCGCCTTCTGCATCGAGACGGCACGTCGTGTCGTCGCCGACGAGGGCAGCCTCGGCATCGTGCTCGGCGGCAGCGGCAACGGCGAGCAGATCGCGGCGAACAAGGTGAAGGGTGCGCGTTGCGCCCTCGCGTGGAGCGTCGAGACCGCGCAGCTCGCCCGCCAGCACAACAACGCCCAGCTGATCGGACTCGGCGGGCGCATGCACTCGCTCGAGGAGTCCCTCGCGATCGTGGACGCGTTCCTCGCCGCCGAGTGGTCGAACGAGGAGCGCCACCAGCGCCGTATCGACATCCTGTCCGAGTTCGAGAAGACCGGTGTCGCCCCGGCCCTGCCCGAGGCCTGATCGTCCTTGCCCGAAGGTCACACCCTGCACCGGCTGGCCCGGCTACATCAGCGCCGGTTCGCCGGTGCGCCGGTGCGGGTGCTGAGCCCGCAGGGCAGATTCTCCGAGGACGCGGCCCTCGTCGACGGCCGCGTCCTCGTCAAGTCCGAGGCCTGGGGTAAACACCTGTGGCATCACTACGAGTCCGGGCTGGTCGTGCACGTCCACCTGGGCCTGTACGGAGCGTTCACGGAAGCGGCCGTTCCCATGGAACCGCCGGTCGGGCAGGTCCGGATGCGGATGGTCGGCGCCGAATTCGGCACCGACCTGCGCGGCCCGACGGCGTGTGAGGTTCTCCACCCGCCGCAGGTCGCGGCCATCGAGGCGCGACTCGGACCGGACCCGCTGCGCAAGGACGCCGACCCCGACAAGGCGTGGAAACGCATCTCGGCGTCGAAGACCCCGATCGGGGCGCTGCTCATGGATCAGGCCGTGATCGCGGGCGTCGGCAACGTGTACCGGGCGGAGGTCCTGTTCCGGCACGGGATCGACCCGGAGCGGCCCGGCCGCGGACTGTCGCGCGACGAGTGGGACGCGCTGTGGGCCGACCTCGTCGCCCTCATGAAGGTCGGTGTGCGACGCGGCAAGATGCACGTCGTCCGCCCCGAGGACGATCACGGCGATCCGGCGTACGCGAAGGACCGCCCCCGGACGTACGTCTACCGGCGGGCGGGATCGCCGTGCCGCGTCTGCGGCACCCCGGTGGCCCACTCGGTCATGAAGGGCCGCAACCTCTTCTGGTGCCCGACCTGCCAGCCGTCCTGACGGCCGCGTCAGAAGTCGAAACCGCCACCGAAGTCGAAGCCGCCGCCGCCGTCCCCGCCGCCGAAGTCGAATCCGCCGCCGTCGCCGCCGGCGTCCCCGCCCATGTCGCCACCGTCGCCGCCGGAGTCGCCGCCGTCGCCGCCGGCATCTGCGCCCGCGTCACCGCCGCCGTCCTGCGACGCGTCGCCCGCGCCGCTCTCGAAGGCCTGCGCGTCGTATCCCACCCCGTCCATCCCGGAGAACATCGCCGAGAACAGGAACATCGAACCGAGGCCCCACGCGCCCGCGACGAGGGCGGGCTTCCACCACGGCTCCGAGTACCAGCCCGCGGGAACCGGGCGTCCCGCGACGCGACCGCCCGGGTAGTAGTTCGGTGTCCTCGACGACGGGTTCGGCGACGCGGCGACCTGCCTGCCCTCGAACTCGACCTCACGGTCCTCGGTGACCGCGCCCGCGGACTTCTGCCCGTCGATCGACGGGACGTCGGGGCCGGGGTCCATGCCCATGGCAGTCCGCGCGGCGCGGATGTAATAGAGGCCCTCGAGCGCCGTCTGCTTGGCGAGACGCGCCTGGACGGGGGTGGATGCCTGGTCGATCTGGGAGCCCGCCGCCGTGTAGCGCTCGGACGCGTCGGCCAGCGCCTGCTGTGAGGCGGTGTCGGACCCGGTGAGGCTGTACACCTGCCCGCCGAGTCGTTCGATGGCCTGGCGAGCGTCCGCCTTGGCGTCCTCGAGCTGGTTCGCGGTCTGCCCGGCGCGGTTGTTGCGGCTCCTCACCACCAGGAAGGCGACCGCCGCCACGATCACGAGAATGAGTAGCAGTTCCACGGTGGGCCTCCGGAGTTCTCGCGGACCGCCGGCTGCGGGGGCTGCGGCATCCGCGAGTAGGGGACAAATCGGACATCTCCCAGAGTACTGATCGAAATCCGGGTTACGCGCTGGGCGAACGGGCGCGGGAGCGAGGCCGACGTTCGCTCGATTGCCTGTGACGCATGTCATACCGAGGCGGATGTGCGCGACCGCCCGTGCGCAACAAAAAGGAGCGTTCCCTGGGGTGGGAACGCTCCTGTGTGGAGGGGATGACGGGAATCGAACCCGCGTAATCAGTTTGGAAGACTGAGGCTCTACCATTGAGCTACATCCCCGTGCATACGACAACCTGGGATCGCCATGCATGTCGTCTGCGATGAGTGACTGTACCCAACCTCGCTTTGGATTTCATAATCGGGGGGCCGTAGGATTCTTCCTCGGGTCCTCGCGAGGTTGGTGAGGGCCGGCTTCGACCGGGGTGTAGCGCAGCTTGGTAGCGCATCCGCTTTGGGAGCGGAGGGTCGCAGGTTCAAATCCTGTCACCCCGACCAGAACCACAGGGCAGGTAACTGCCGCACAGTAAAAGAGCACGACCACACGAAGGAGCCAGTCCGTGAAGAGCACCGTCGAGCAGCTCAGCCCGACGCGAGTCCGTATCAACGTTGAGGTGCCCTTCGAGGAGCTCAAGCCTGATTTCGACAAGGCCTACAAGGCCCTCGCGCAACAGATCCGTCTCCCCGGTTTCCGTCCGGGCAAGGCACCGGCCAAGTTGCTCGAAGCCCGTGTCGGTCGTGGCGCCGTCCTGGAGCAGGTCGTCAACGACGCACTCCCGTCCCGCTACTCCGAGGCCGTCACCAGCGCCTCGGTGAAGGCGATCGGTCAGCCCGAGATCGAGATCACGAAGATCGAGGACGGCGAGCTCCTGGAGTTCACCGCCGAGGTCGACGTCCGTCCCGAGATCACGCTGCCCGACTACAGCGAATTGAGCGTCACCGTCGATCCGATCGAGATCACCGACGAGGCCGTCGAAGAGCAGCTGCTGTCGCTGCGTCAGCGTTTCGGCACCCTCACCGGTGTCGAGCGCGCGGTCGAGGACGGAGACTTCATCTCCATCGACCTGGCGGCCACCGTCGACGGTGAGGCCGTTCCCGAGGCCACCGCGAGCGGTCTGTCGCACGAGGTCGGTTCGGGTCAGCTCATCGAGGGCCTCGACGAGGCCGTCGTCGGCGTCAAGGCCGGCGAGTCCAAGGAGTTCACCTCGACGCTCGTCGCCGGTGACCACGCGGGCAAGGAAGCTGTCGTCACCGTCACCGTCGGCACCGTCAAGGAGCGCGAGCTGCCTGCCGAGGACGACGAGTTTGCTCAGCTGGCAAGCGAGTTCGACACCCTCGACGAGCTGAAGGCCGACCTCCGTGAGCGCGTCGGACGCGTCCGCAAGGTCGAGCAGGCCGGTCAGATCCGCGACAAGGTCCTGGAGACCCTGCTCGAGACCGTCGAGGTCCCGCTGCCCGAGGCCGTCGTCAAGGCCGAGGTCGACGCTGCGCTGCACGACGCCGTGCACGGACTCGACCACGACGAGGAAGCGTTGAACAAGCTCCTCGAGGAGCAGGGCACGAGCCGCGAAGAGTTCGACAAGGATGCCAAGGAGAGCGCCGAGCGCTCGGTGAAGACCCAGCTGCTGCTGGACGCCATCGCCGACGCCTCCGACGTCACCGTCGGCCAGGACGAGCTCACCGAGCGCATCCTGTTCCAGGCGCAGCGCTACGGCATGGCGCCGGAGCAGTTCATCCAGCAGATCCAGCAGGCCGGTCAGCTCGGCGCCGTCTTCGCGGACGTGCGTCGTGGCAAGGCTCTCGCCGGTGTCGTCGAGCAGGCCACCGTCACGGACACCTCGGGTGCTTCCGTCGACACCGCCGAACTGTTCGGCAACGGTGAGGCCGAAGCCGAAGAGGCCGCGTCCACGGACGAGGTCGCGTCGGATTCCGCCGAGGGCGAAGACCAGAAGTAATGCTGGTCGCGGGGTGTTTCCCTCGCGTTCGGCTGTGAGATGTTTTCCGCTTTGAGCGAAGTAGGGCGGCACCGGGACTCCGGTGCCGCCCTCCTTCGTTAGTGTCTGTGTCAGCAATCAACGATTTACGGAGAAGGCAGGTACCGTGACTTCCAATCACCTGGAGACTTTGCAGAGTCCCGCCATGACTTCAGCCACCGCTGGGTTGAACCTCAGCGACTCGGTGTACGAGCGCCTGCTGCGCGAGCGCATCATCTTCCTCGGTACCCAGGTCGACGACGACATCGCGAACAAGCTGTGCGCCCAGATCCTGCTGCTGTCGGCAGAAGATCCCAGCCGGGACATCTCCCTCTACATCAACTCGCCCGGCGGCTCGGTCAGCGCCGGTATGGCGATCTTCGACACGATGCAGTTCGCCGAGTGCGACGTCGCGACGTTCGGAATGGGTCTGGCCGCGTCGATGGGCCAGTTCCTGCTCTCCGCCGGGGCCAAGGGCAAGCGGTACGCCCTCCCGCACGCGCGGATCATGATGCACCAGCCGTCCGCCGGAATCGGTGGTACCGCCAGTGACATCGCGATCATGGCCGAGCAGTTCGCGCACACCAAGCGCGAAATGGCCGAGCTGATCGCCGAGCACACCGGTCAGACGGTCGAGCAGATCACCGCCGATTCGGATCGCGACCGCTGGTTCACCGCACAGCAGGCTCTCGAATACGGTTTCGTCGACCACGTCGTCTCCCGCGCGGCGCAGGCGGGCGGGACCGGGCAGTAGCAGCCCGGCTTCCTCACTGACCGCTCCCACACATCCCTTGGAGAACTGATGACCAACCTGTTCGATCCCCGCAGCCTGGGAGGCCAGGCGCCTACAGGCCCCCAGTCGCGTTACATCCTGCCGTCGTTCATCGAGCACTCGAGCTACGGCGTGAAGGAGTCCAACCCGTACAACAAACTGTTCGAGGAGCGCATCATCTTCCTCGGCGTGCAGGTGGACGACGCGTCGGCCAACGACGTGATGGCTCAGCTGCTCGTTCTCGAGTCGCTGGACCCCGACCGCGACATCACCATGTACATCAACTCGCCGGGTGGCTCGTTCACCTCGCTGATGGCGATCTACGACACCATGCAGTACGTGCGCGCCGACATCACCACCGTGTGCCTCGGGCAGGCGGCCTCCGCTGCTGCGGTGCTGCTCGCGGCGGGTACCCCCGGCAAGCGTCTCGCCCTGCCGAACGCTCGTGTCCTCATCCACCAGCCGGCCACCGGTGGCATCCAGGGCCAGGTCTCCGACCTCGAGATCCAGGCCGCCGAGATCGAGCGGATGCGTCGCCTGATGGAGACCACCCTCGCGAAGCACACCGGCAAGGACGCCGACGTGATCCGCAAGGACACCGATCGCGACAAGATCCTCACGGCCGCCGAGGCCAAGGACTACGGAATCATCGACGACGTGCTCGAGTACCGCAAACTCAGCGCCCAGAAGTGATTTCCTGCCGCCCCGGCTCGGGCGACACGCCGTGACGGTGTGGTTGCCGCGAGCCGGGTGCGGGATCGGCAAGGCTGGCTTTCCCGGAAGATCGGTGCGCGAATCACCGACAACCAGTCGACCTCGCTCGCGATCTGCGGGTACGGTCACATAACGGGCTTTCGTTTTCGGTCGATGCGCGCAGGGCGTGGGATCGGTTCGATGGTTGCACGTAGACGAAGGAAGTAGGGACCTGACGAGATGGCACGCATCGGTGACGGCGGGGATCTGCTCAAGTGCTCTTTCTGCGGTAAGAGCCAGAAGCAGGTCAAGAAGCTCATTGCTGGGCCTGGGGTGTACATCTGCGACGAGTGCATCGACCTGTGCAACGAGATCATCGAAGAGGAGCTGGCCGAGTCCAGCGAGGTGAAGCTCGACGAGCTGCCGAAGCCGGCCGAGATCCGGGACTTCCTCGAGAACTACGTGATCGGCCAGGATGCCGCCAAGCGGACTCTCGCCGTCGCGGTCTACAACCACTACAAGCGCATCCAGGCCGGCGACAAGGGCCGTGATGCTCGTGGCGAGACGGTCGAGCTGGCGAAGTCGAACATTCTCATGCTCGGCCCCACGGGCTGCGGCAAGACGTATCTGGCTCAGACGCTGGCGAAGATGCTCAACGTTCCTTTCGCGATCGCCGATGCGACGGCTCTCACCGAGGCCGGCTACGTGGGTGAGGACGTCGAGAACATCCTCCTCAAGCTGATCCAGGCCGCGGACTACGACGTCAAGCGCGCCGAGACCGGCATCATCTACATCGACGAGGTCGACAAGATCGCCCGCAAGTCCGAGAACCCGTCGATCACGCGGGACGTGTCCGGTGAGGGTGTGCAGCAGGCTCTGCTGAAGATTCTCGAGGGCACGCAGGCCAGCGTGCCGCCGCAGGGTGGTCGCAAGCACCCGCATCAGGAGTTCATCCAGATCGACACGACGAACGTCCTGTTCATCGTGGCGGGCGCATTCGCAGGCCTCGAGCGGATCGTGTCCGACCGCGTCGGCAAGCGCGGCATCGGTTTCGGTGCCGAGGTGCGGTCGAAGGCGGAGATCGACACGCAGGACCACTTCGCGGAGGTCATGCCGGAAGACCTGATCAAGTTCGGGCTCATCCCCGAGTTCATCGGCCGTCTCCCCGTCGTGGCGTCGGTGACCAACCTCGACAAGGAATCGCTCGTCCAGATCCTGTCGGAGCCGAAGAACGCACTGGTCAAACAGTACAACCGGTTGTTCGACATGGACGGCGTGGAGTTGGAGTTCACCACGGACGCGCTCGAGGCCATCGCCGATCAGGCGATCCTCCGCGGCACCGGTGCTCGTGGTCTGCGCGCGATCATGGAGGAAGTTCTGCTTCCGGTCATGTACGACATCCCGAGCCGGGACGACGTCGAGAAGGTCGTGGTCAGCGCGGAGACGGTCAACGACAACGTGCTTCCGACCATCGTCCCGCGCAAGCCGGAGCGGGGAGAACGCCGGGACAAGTCCGCCTAGGCGGAAGCGCGCTGTATCCTGGGTGCGAACTAACTCACTAGTTCGTACAAATGGAGGTATAGCGCGCGATGACCGCTCCCGGACCGATCTTTGTTCTCAACGGCCCCAACCTGAATCTGCTGGGGCAACGGCAGCCCGAGGTGTACGGGCGGGAGACGCTCGACGACGTCGTGGAGTTGTGCCGCGCAGCCGCCGCGAAGGCGGGACGTGAGATCGTCGCGCGGCAGTCCAACCACGAGGGTCACCTGATCGACTGGGTGCACGAGGCCCGCACTACGGCGTCGGGCGTCGTGATCAACCCCGGCGGTTTCACACACACGTCGGTGGCGCTGCGCGACGCCCTGGTCACGCTCGAGGTGCCCCTCGTCGAGGTGCACATCAGCAACGTGCACGCCCGTGAGGAGTTCCGGCACCACTCCTACGTGTCCGGGGTTGCCACCGGAACGATCGCCGGACTCGGCACCCTCGGCTATTCGCTGGCCGTCGACTTCATCTGCAACAAGGGCTGACGGCGCCATGGGAGGACAGGTTCGTACGAGCGTTGCCACGGTGTCCTTGAGCGGATCGCTGGAGGAGAAGGTCACTGCGATCGCGGCGGCCGGGTTCGACGGATTCGAGGTGTTCGAACCCGATTTCGTGAGCTCGCCGTGGTCGCCGCGTGAGCTGGCCTCCCGCGCAGCGGATCTCGGGCTCACCCTCGATCTGTATCAGCCGTTCCGCGATCTGGATTCCGCCGACGACGTGACGTTCGCGCGCAACCTGGTCCGGGCCGAGCGCAAGTTCGACATCATGGAGCAGCTCGGTTGCGACACCCTGCTGGTCTGCTCGTCGCCGCTGCCCGAGGCGGTGCGCGACGACGCCCGCCTCACCGAGCAGCTCCACACCCTCGCCGAGCGTGCACACAGCCGGGGGCTCCGCATCGCCTACGAGGCGCTGGCCTGGGGCACGCACGTCAACACATACCGGCACGCGTGGAAGATCGTGCAGGACGCCGACCATCCCGCCCTCGGCACCTGCCTCGACAGCTTCCACATCCTCTCCCGCGGCGACGACCCGTCCGGCATCCGCGACATCCCGGGGGAGAAGATCTTCTTCCTGCAGCTCGCCGATGCTCCTCGGATGTCGATGGACATCCTGCAGTGGAGCCGGCACCACCGGAACTTCCCGGGGCAGGGCAACTTCGATCTCGCCACGTTCGGTGCCCACGTCCAGGCGGCCGGATACACCGGACCGTGGTCGCTGGAGATCTTCAACGACACGTTCCGGCAGTCGTCGACGGGCCGCACGGCCGCCGACGCGCACCGCTCGCTGCTGTACCTCCAGGAGGAGGTCGCCCGGGTGCAGACCGAGCACGGCGAGGACACCGGTCGCGGTCTGGCGCTGTTCGAGCCGCCGCCGCGCGCACCCCTCGAAGGCATCGTGTCGCTCCGGCTCGCCGCCGGTCCCGGCAAGGATTCCGACCTTCGGCAAGCGTTGCAGCACATCGGATTCCGTCTGGTGGGCCGCCACCGCAGCCACGACCTCCAGTTGTGGCGGCACGGGCGGATGACCATCGTGGTCGACGCCACCGCGGGCACGGTGTGGACGGCGCCGGGTCTGCCTGCGCACCTGCCGGTGCTCACCCAGATCGGCATCCGGTCGAGCGATCCCGACGCGTGGGGGGAGCGCGCCGCGGCGCTCGAGGTCCCGGTGCACGAGGTCCTGCTGCCCGGGGTCGACACCGCGCCCGAATCCGATGTGGTGCGTCTCAAGATCACCGACGCGACGTCGCTGGACCTGCGCGGTCCGGGTAGCGCCGCGTCGTGGCAGTCGGCGTTCGATCTGTATCCGACGGAGTCGCGCTGGCAGGACGAGGTGCCGGTGTTCACCGGGGTCGATCACGTGGCGCTCGCCGTTCCGTCGGACAACTGGGACGGCATCATGCTGCTGCTCCGCTCGGTGTTCGCGATGGCGCCGCACGAGGGACTCGATGTCACGGACGCGGTCGGGATGATGCGCAGTCAGGCGCTGACGATGGATCAGACCGGTGCCGACGGCGTCGACCGTCCGCTGCGCATCTCGCTGAACATGGTTCCGGGCGCGGTGTCGGGGAACTCCCACATCGTCGCGGCCCGGCGCGGTGGGATCAGCCACGTCGCGTTCGCGTGCACGGATATCTTCACCGCCGCGGCGACCATGCAATCGAACGGCTTCGAGCCGCTCGTCATCTCGCCGAACTACTACGACGACCTCGAGGCCCGTTTCGGACTCTCCCGCGAACTCCTCGACCGCATGAGCGGTTCCGGCATCATGTACGACGCCGACGTCCACGGCGAGTTCTTCCACCTGTTCACCCAGACGGTGGGCGCCGACCTGTTCTTCGAGGTGGTGCAACGCGTCGGTGGTTACGAGGGGTACGGGGACGCGAACTCCGCGATGCGTCTGGCTGCCCAGTTGCGGGCGGCCGGCTGAGCGCTCCACCCGACAGATAACGGCGCCCGTGGTCACGACCACGGGCGCCGTCGTCGTTCAGTCGAGTGACGTCCGCCACGTCTAAAGCGTGACCACTGACATCGATGCGCCCTCCCGGGGTGCGTGTGACTGATGTGGTCGAAAAATCCGGCCGGAGACTGCGGCCGACTTCGCAGGAGTCAACGCGACACGTGGGTTTCTGGCTGATACGTACTAACCTGTGTCGAAACCGTGACCATTTCGTTATTAGTCACGAACTCGACGGAGGAAAGTGGTCTTGTCTCTACACGCGAACACCGTCCCGCAGTCCCGGCACGCCCGGCGCTCCCGTGCGAAGTCCGCCCGCCGGCATGTGGTCGCGACCTCGCTGGCGGCCGCTGCTCTGCTCGTGTCCGGTGCCATCGCCTCCGCTGCCACCGGGGAGGTCGCGCACGCATCCACCGAGACGGGTGTGTCGCTCACGCCGCTGCCGCAGTTCCTGCAGGTCGACCGCCCGGAGTTGACCGACCACACCGACCAACTCCAGCGCGCCGCCCAGCGTGAGGTCGAGCGTCTCGCGGTGCAGAAGGCCGAGACCGAGCGCCTGGCCCGCGAGGCCGCCGAACAGGCCGCACGCCAGGCCGCCGCCGAGGAAGCCGCTCGCCGGCCCGCGGTCCTGTTTCCGGCCGACGGCACCTTCACGTCGGGCTTCGGTCAGCGTTGGGGCACCAACCACAACGGCATCGACATCGCGAACTCCATCGGCACCCCGATCAAGGCCGTCACCAACGGCACCGTGATCGAGAGCGGTCCGGCGTCGGGCTTCGGGATGTGGATCCGCCTGCAGCAGGACGACGGCACCATTGGCGTATACGGCCACATCGACACCTCGTTGGTCTCGGTCGGGCAGCCGATACGGGCCGGCGACCAGATCGCGACCATGGGCAACCGGGGACAGTCGACCGGACCGCACCTGCACTACGAGGTGTGGACGGCGAACGGAACCAAGATCGATCCGGCGGGCTGGCTCAACTCGCGCGGCGTATCCATTCCCGGAGGGCAGGGCGGCTAGGGGCGTCCTCGCGGCTCCGCCGCCTGAGGTGAAAATGATGGGTTTCTGGTGTTGTCTGCAGGTCGCATCACCGCAAGACTGTCTCCATGACCCTCTCCTCTTCTCCGTCGACCGGTCGGCGTGAGTGGATTCACGACTCGGACTGCGACCTCGACGCGTTTCGCGCCTCCGTGGACCGCTCGACGAACCTGGCCGACTATCCGTTCGCCCACTCCGTGGAGCAGAACGTCCTGGTGTACCGCAGCGATTCGCTGACTCCCCATCTCGACGAGGCGCAGTCCCGCCGCACAGTGCAGACCGAGCTCGTGCGCGCGCTCACCGACGGTCCCGGAATCGTGGTGTTCCAGAACGCCTTCGATGATCCCGCCGTGGTGGATCGTGCCACCGAACAATTCGACCGCCTCATCGCGCAGCAGCATGCGTCGGGTGGTGTGGTGGGGGACCACTTCGGCAAGGCCGGCGCCAACGACCGCATCTGGAACGCCGCGCAGAAACTGGCTCTCGGCGCCCCGGACGTGTTCGCCGACTACTACGCCAACGACATCCTCGCGCTGATCTGCCAGAGTTGGCTGGGCCCGCTGTACCAGGTCACGTCGCAAGTCAACGTCGTCAATCCCGGTGGGGCCGCTCAGGTTCCGCATCGGGACTACCATCTCGGCATCGTGCCTTCGCACGAGCTGCCCGAGTATCCGGCGCATCTGCACCGGATGTCGGCGGCGCTGACGCTGCAGGGCGCGGTGGCGCACTGCGACATGCCCGTCGAGAGCGGACCCACCCTGTATCTGCCGTACTCGCAGCAGTTCGAGGCGGGCTACCTGGCGTTCTCGCGGCCGGAGTTCGTCGAGTTCTTTCGCCACAGTCACGTCCAGTTGCCGCTCCGCAAGGGCGACGCGGTGTTCTTCAACCCGGCGCTCTACCACGGGGCCGGCCACAACCGTTCGGAGTCGATCCGGCGGATGGCCAATCTGCTGCAGATCTCGTCGCCGTTCGGCCGGGCGATGGAAGTGCTGGACCGTGAGGCCATGGCGAACGCCGTGTATCCGACGCTGCTGGCCCGGCAGAGGGCGGGGGCGAGCGAGCGCACTCTCCGCAACGCCGTCGTCGCGACCGCCGAGGGCTACCCGTTCCCCACCAACCTCGATCACGATCAGCCTGTGCACAGTCTCGCGCCTGCCACCCAGGTGGACACGGTGTGGGAAGCGTTGCGGGACAGCGTCGATCCGGCGGTGCTCGCGGAGCGTCTGGCCGTGCAGACCGCGCGGCGGCAACCGTGAACGGGCTCCGAAGCGTGATCGACGGACACGCGGATACACTACGACAGCACCGTCCGGTGCGATTGGACGAGACACGACGATGACGATTCGACTGGCAGGCGCGCCCATTTCTTGGGGAGTGTGTGAGGTGGAGGGCTGGGGTCACCAGCTCGACCCCGACCGGGTGCTCACCGAGATGCGCGACGCCGGCCTCGCGGCTACCGAACTCGGTCCGGACGGATTCCTCCCCTCGGATCCACACGAGCTGACGGACACCCTCGCCCGGTACGACCTCACGGCGGTCGGGGGATTCGTCCCGGTGCTGCTGCACGACCCGGATCACGACACGGTCGCGGCGATCGGCGGGGCGCTCGATTCGCTCGTCGCGTCGGCATCGGAGGTGATGGTCCTGGCGGCGGTGACGGGGGCGGTCGGTTACGATTCGCGACCCGAACTCGACGACTCCGGATGGAAGACGTTGCTGCGCAACCTCGACCGCCTGTCGTCCGCTGCTGCCGACCGGGGCCTGCGGGCGGTGATCCACCCGCACGTGGGGACGATGATCGAGAACCGGGCCGAGGTGGACCGCGTCCTGGACGGCTCGTCGATCCCGCTGTGCCTGGACACCGGACATCTCCTGATCGGCGGCACCGACCCGCTCGACCTGGTCACCACAGCGCCCGAGCGGATCGCCCACGCGCACCTGAAGGATGTCGATGCGACACTCCTCGGCCGGGTCCGGGCGGGTGAACTCACCTACACCGAGGCCGTCGCCCGGGGCATGTACACGCCGCTCGGCACTGGTGACGTGGACATCGCCGGGGTGGTCGAGCGGCTGCAGAATCAGGGCTACGACGGCTGGTACGTCCTCGAGCAGGACGCCATTCTCGCGGCGGAACCCGAGGGCGAAGGTCCCGTGCGCGACGTCGTCCGAAGCGTCGAATACCTGGAAAGCATCACGAAGTAAAGCCTCGTGCCGCCGGGGCGCGGCTACGACCGGGCAGGTCCGGTCGTGCCGCGCACCATCAGGTGGGGATCGATCACGAAATCCTGCGGGTCGAGGTCCTCGTTCTCGAGTCGGCCGACGGCGAACTGCACGGCGTGCCGGGCCAAGCCCTCGGTGTCCTGCCGCACGGTGGTGAGGTCGATCCGCGAGAACTGTGCCAGGTGGCTGTCGTCGTACCCGACGATCGAGATGTCGCCCGGCACGTCGACGTGGGCGCGGGTGAACACGTCCATGAGACCGATGGCGCAGCGGTCGTTGCCGGCGAGCACGGCGGTGGGCAGGTGGTCCTCGGCCAGCAGGGTGTTCGCGGCCGCGACGCCTGCCTCCTCGGTGTGCTGACCGGGAATGACGCGAATGTGGTCGGAGAGGTCGTGCCTGCGCATCGCGGCGAGATATGCGCGACGCCGCTCGGGTGAGCCCGGGTCCGCGCCGCCGTCGACGTGCGCGATCTCGCGATGTCCGAGTCCGACCAAGTGGTCCACGGAGTGGCGGATGCCCTTGGCGTCGGCGGTCCGCACGGTGTCGACGGCCGTGTGGGGGAGCGCGCGGCCGACGACAGTGACCACGGCTCGGTCCGCGAGCGTGCGCAGATAGTCCGCCTCGGAGAGGGGGCCGAGCAGGATCAGGCCCTCGCACCGGTGGCTGAGTAGCGCTTCGATCGCCTTGTGTTCGTCCCGGGTGGGTGCGCTCGCGGAGAGCAGGACCTCGTATCCGGCGGCCTCGGCCTCCGCGTAAATGGTTCCGATCAGGTCGGCCTGGAAGGTCTGGTGGACATCCATGAGCACCCCGAGGGTGCGGCTGCGGCCGCGGGCGAGCATGCGGGCGGCCCGGTCGAGCCGGTAGCCGAGTTCGTCCGCGGCCTGCAGGACGCGGTCCCGGGTCTCGTCGGATGCACCCGGTTTGTTGCTGAAGATCAGTGACACGAGGGTGCGTGACACCCCGGCCCGCGTCGCGACGTCGGCCATCGTGGGGCGTCGGTGCAGGCCGGCCGGTGCCCGCTCCGCATCCGCGTGTGCCGTGGCTCGGTCGTCGAGCATCTCGATCTCCCTCGGTTGCGTCGTCACGGACATTCTCACGGATCGCGACTTCAGCCCTTGACACCTTCTGTGATTCACCTCATAGTAGACAACTGAAGCGCGTTAGTGAAGCGCTTCAGTCCAGGAAAGTATGCCTCTTCGGCTGCATCGAGCCGAGCGCGCCCCGGGCGATATATCGACGCACGTGAACCGATCTTCCGTGTCGTGATGCGTGAGCATTCCCAGAAAGGCCACACCTGATGTTGACAACCAACTCGGCTGCCAGTGCACGCGGAAGCGGCGGCGCTGCGCGTAACGAGCGCAGTCACAAACGCTTCCTGACCAAGCTCACTGTCATCTCCACACTCGGAGGCCTGCTGTTCGGCTACGACACCGGGGTGATCTCCGGTGCGCTGCTGTACATGAAGGACGAGTTGAACCTCAGTGCGGTCGGCGAAGCCACCGTCGTGAGTTCGCTGCTCTTCCCGGGTGCCGCCGTCGGCGCGTTGCTGGGCGGCCGGTTGTCCGATGCCCTCGGCCGCAAGCGCACGCTGCTCGTCTGCGCGGGCCTGTTCCTCGTCGGTGCCCTCGGGTGTGCGATGGCTCCCAACGTGGAGATCATGGTGCTGGCCAGGATCGTCCTCGGTCTCGGTGTGGGCGCCGCCGCCGTCACCTGCCCGCTGTACCTGGCCGAGATGGCCCCGGTGGAGCGGCGTGGCCGGATGGTCACCATCAACGAACTGATGATCGTCACCGGTCAGATGCTGGCCTTCTCGATCAACGCGCTGCTCGATCACGTCATCGAGGATCCGACGGTGTGGCGGTACATGCTGGCCATCGCGTCGGTGCCCGCGGTTCTCCTGCTGCTCGGCATGCTCGCGCTGCCCGATTCACCGCGCTGGTACGCGTCGAAGGGCCGGCTCGCCGAGACCCGCAGGACCCTCGAACTGAGCCGCAGCGAGTCCGAGGCCGCCGACGAGTACGCCGGCATCGCCTTCCACGCCGCCCGCGACCGGAGGTCGAAGACCAGTGGCGCCGTCCACTACCTGCGTGACTACCCCTGGATGCGCCGGATCCTGTGGATCGGCTGCGGGCTCGCCATCGTGCAGCAGGCGACTGGCATCAACACGGTCAACTATTACGCCCCGACGATCCTCGAACAGAGTGGGTTGGGGGTCAGCGCGTCCCTGGTGGCCACCATCGCGGTCGGTGTCACCTCCGTGGTCATGACGATCCTCGGAATCGTCCTGCTGGGCTTCGTGAATCGCCGCAAGATGCTGCTCACCGGTTTCATTGGGGTGGCAAGCTCGCAGGCCGCGCTGTCGCTGGTGTTTCTGCTGCCCTCGTCCACCGGACGCAGCTACATCATCCTCGCCGCGATGATGGTGTTCGTCGCGTTCGTGCAGTGCTTCATCGGCACCTGCGTGTGGTTGCTGCTGTCGGAGATCTTCCCGATGGCCATCCGCGGATTCGCAATGGGTATCGCGGTATTCGTGCTCTGGACGACCAACGCCTTCATCTCGTTCGTCTTCCCGATCCTCAACTCGGTTCTCGGATCCACCGGAACGTTCGGGCTGTTCGTTCTCGTCAACCTGATGTCGGTGTACTTCGTGTACCGCTTCGTCCCGGAAACCAAGGGCCGCAGCCTCGAAGAGTTGGAGGACCGCCTCGGCGCGGGCAATCCCGCCACGTCCGCTGCGGGAAGCGCCGCAGCCGTCGCCACCCACTGATCGCCGGTTCTCACGCACCGGTACCACCGCCTGCGGGTGGTGGTACCGGGGCGTTGCGGTGTGTGGGGCGCCGCCCGTGTAGTTCGTTCAGGTACTCGGCGTCCTGCTGGTCGTGGGAGCGCTCGGTGAGCAGCCGGAGGGCACGGGAGTTCTGCACGCCTCGGATGTGGTTGTGGTCATTCGAGTTGTCCCGCGCAAATCTGCCGGACGGTCCAGCAGCCGTAGGTTTTCAGCCGGTGATGACGCCGGCAGAGGCAGGCGTGATTCGACACGACCGTCAGACCGACATTTCCCGCAACCGCATTGCGAGGGTGTGGGTGTCGGCGGCGGGGAGGTGCCGGTCGAGGTAGGCCATGCCGTTCTCCGCCGGGCGGATCCACACGTCGCGATCGGCGATGGCGAGCTTGTTGCGGTGGACGATGCTGTCGGGGTCGTGGCGGGCGATGAGCCGTCGGGCTCGGGCCCGCAGTTTGGACGGCGGTAGGGAGCGTCCGTCGAGGATCGCGGCTTCGAGTTGCTCCAACTTGTCGTCGCTGACGCCGTTGAGCATCGCGGCGATGACCCGTGCCTGATCCAGGTCGATCCGCCCGGCCGCAGCCCATCGATCGCCACGATTCCCGGCGGTGTCGTCATGCCTCCGCGCTCGTGAGTGCCCGACGAGTCCGGGGACTCCTCAACCACGCACGGGCGCGGAGCGCCTCGCGAGGGTGGCGGCCCCGATGCGCTGTGCCGATTCGCCGAGTTGTGTTTCGCGGATGCGGGCGAGGGGGCGGTGCCCGGAACCGGTTGCGAGAGAGGCGTAGACGTCCCGCGCGTGGTCGAGGAACAACGGAGCCGAACCGCTGACACCGCCGGCGATGACCACGAGGTCGGGGTCGTAGACGTCGCCGACCATGGCGAGTCCGACGCCCAGCCACCGTGCGAACTCTTCCATCGTGCGGATGGCCAGCGGGTCGCCGTCCCGCGCGGCGCTCGCGATCCGGCGGCCGGTGAGCGATCCCGGATCGCTCGCCACTTCGCGTGCGAGGATCGTCGAACTCGTGGGGTCGGAGGCGAGAAGTTCGATGGCCGTGTCCACGAGCGCTGTTCCGCTGCAATACCGTTCCCAGCACCCGCGCTTGCCGCAGGCGCAGGGTCTGCCGCCCGGGACCACCTGCAGGTGGCCGAGTTCGGGGGCGACACCGTGGCTCCCGCGGTACAGCGTCCCGTCGATGAGCAGGGCCGCACCGATGCCGGTGCCGATCGCGACCATCACCACATTGCGACCACCGGCGGCGGCCCCGAACCGGTGCTCCGCCCACGCCGCCGCGTTCGCGTCGTGTTCGAGGACCACTGGCAGTCCGAGCCGTTCGCTGAGGTCGTTGGCGACCGGCACGTTCTTCCACGGCAGATGCGGCGCGAACCGCACGGTGGTGAGGTCGGGGGTGATGAAACCCGCCACGGCCAGCCCGACGGCCGACACGGGATGGCGCCCCGCGAGTTCGCGGACGGCACGGTCGAGCGCGTCCTCGAGGGCCTTCGCCGATTGTGGTGTGGGCGCCTGCACGGAGTCGAGCACCTCGCCGGTGTCGTCGACCACGCAGGCCCGGATACTGGTACCACCGACGTCGATGCCGACGGTGAGAGCGGAGACAGGCACGGAGGCGACGGTACTCACCGTGCCGAGGCCGTCGCCGCCTCGGGTACCGCCCGGGAATCCTCCCAGGCATCGAGCCGGTTGATCGCGGTCCGGGCGACCACCTGTTGTTCCGTGACGGCGAGGTGTCCCCGGGAGCTGCCCAGGAACGACCACGTCCAAGACAGGGCGGTCGCGAGCCGGCTCTTGAATCCGACGATGTAGACCAGGTGGATCAGGAGCCACAGCAGCCAGGCGAGCAGCCCGGTCAGTTGGAGGCGGCCGACCTTCGCGACCGCGTGGAAGCGGGAGATCATCGCCATGCTGCCCTTGTCCGTGTAGCGGAACGGGGCGCGTTCGGGCTTGTCGCGACCTTTCCGGTGGGCGCGCACCTCCGCGGCGATCAGTTGCGCGGCGTAGCGGCCGCCCTGGATCGCGACCTGCGCGACGCCGGGAAGGCCGTCCCGGTTCATCATGTCCCCGACGACGAAGACGTTGCTGTGGCCCGGCAGGGTGAGGTCGGGTTCGACGAGAACCCGGCCCGCACGGTCGGTGCCGGTGCCGGTCTGCTCGGCGAGTTGCCTGCCCAGCGGGCTGGCCGCGACGCCCGCCGACCAGATCTTGCAGGCGGCCTCGATCCGCCGCTCGGCTCCGTCCTGGTCGCGGACGGTGAGTCCGTCGTCGTCGACGTCGGTCACCATCGCACCCAGCTGGATCTCGACCCCGAGATTCTCCAACGTGTCCGCGGCCGCCCGGCGCAGCTTGTCGTCGAACGGCGGGAGCACCGTCGGCGCCGCGTCGAGCAGGATGATGCGCGCGTCACGGGGATCGATGGTGCGGTACGCGCCGGCGAGAGTGCGGTGCGCGAGCTGGGCGATCTCGCCAGCCATCTCGACACCGGTGGGCCCGGCGCCGACCACGACGAACGTCAGCAGTCGCGCCCGCTCAGCGGGATCGGTGCTGACCTCGGCGCTCTCGAAGGCGCCCAGAATGCGACCCCGCAGCTCGAGGGCGTCGTCGATCGTCTTCATTCCGGGTGCGTGCTCCGCGAAATGGTCGTTGCCGAAATAGGATTGGCGGGCGCCCGCCGAGACGACGAGACTGTCGTACTCGGTGACGGTCGTGCGGCCGCGATGGGTGGACGTGACGGTCCGGTCGGCGACGTCGATCTTCTCGACTCCGCCGATGAGCACGGACGCGTTCTGCTGGTCTTCGAGGACGAGCCGCGTCGCCGGCGCGATCTCGCCCTCCGACAGGATTCCCGTCGCCACCTGGTACAGCAACGGCTGGAACAGGTGATGCGTCGTGCGATCGATCAGAGTGACATCGACGTCCGTCCGTTTCAGGGCCTTGGTGGCGAAGAGGCCGCCGAATCCCGATCCGATGACCACGACCCGATGACGGCGGGCCAGAGAGGTGTCGCTCATGAAGTTCCTTTCGATCGAACGGACTCCGCGCCGGACCGCGGACGGTCCGGCGCGGAGAACCAGTACTTATGCGTTCTGGGGGAATCCGAGGTTGAGGCCGCCGTGGCTGGGGTCGAGCCAGCGGGTGGTGACGACCTTGCCG
>NZ_WXYH01000065.1:0-13019 GCF_009872365.1 Rhodococcus sp. T7 | reverse complement strand
GAACAACGACTCATCGCGTCGTCTACGCTGTCAGTCGCCGCATGAAATCCGGTGTCCACTCCCGAGGGGCAACCTCAGTCGTCGATGACCACCGATGCTTGTCCGTCGACCAGTGGCCGCACCAGGATCCCGTTCCAATGGAAGCCACCACGAATGTCTTTCAGCTTGAAACCCGAGTTGAACGCGGCAACCAACGACGGCATCACCCACCGGCACCCGAGCGTCTGCCGGGTTTGGCGAACTGGAAGGCTGCTCGGTGCCCTCCATCAGATGAGCGTCACCCCGCGCGCAGAGGTCTGCCGCGCACCGGCGACCACGCCGCGGTGCGCGGCATCGGGTTGGAACACCGCGGTATAAGACAAGGGCGTGCCTTCCGGGCCGGCACGACCCGGTGACCACATGACCGGTGGCGTGTTTGCCGGGTGCGGCAGCAGCGGCAGGGCCAGTCGCGGCTGCTGCGTCCCGGCCGGGAACACCGGGAACGTGCAACGAGGGGGCGAGCTGACTCAGGTCGGGTTGCGCGTTCGACGGCGGATGCCGCGTGTAGAGCCAGTTCTCGTACAGGTTCAGTAATGGGGCGGCGCCGTGGTCGCGCAGCCACGAGGAGGATTTGTCCTGCCACGTCGCGTAACCGGGAGCCAGCAACGCCTGGGCATACGACATCGCGGCGGCAAGGACCATGGTGGTCACGGCCACGCCGACGATCCGGCGCGCTGTCCGCCGACCGGCGCGCCGACGTGGTGGCGGCGAGGTCGGCGGGTGAACCGGCCTGTCCTTGGTAGACGTCATGGCCCACTCCTGCCCTCATGCCGGCTATTACTGCGAGGGTGGCCCCAGCCCAGTGTGGACTCGCCGAGAAACCGCTCACCGATGAACGAAACTCCAGGTCACACCCGATACTGGCTGAGAGTGTGCGGCTTCCTCAGCGTCACCACAGCACCCCGCGCCAAGACTGCAGGCGTGAGACACGCACTGACACCGTCGCGCTTTCGACGCCGACTCGCCCGGTTCGGCAGGCTGCGCGGCGGCGCCCACGACCTTGCTCACCGAGGTGCAGCACGACCGTGCTACCGCTGGCCCTGCTCGTCGCAGGCACAGCGGTGTTCGCCGCGACGGATGGCTGAGCCCGTCGCGCGAGCGTCGCCGGGGCCCGGGCGCATCGACACTGCAAGTCCTGGAGGACACGGGAGTTGGCGTCGGCGTTCGCGGCAACCGAGACCGGTGCCTGCTGGCTGTCCGGTCATCGCCCGGAATGGCCGTCAGCAACCACGCGATGACGACGGGGCCGCGGCATGAGCATGGCACTGGGGGATCGGCATCCTGGATGTGCCGACGTTGCTGGGCGCCCTCGGTCTGCTCGGCGTTCTCGGCGCAGTGTTCGTCGAATCCGGGCTTCTCGTCGGCTTCTTCCTGCCCGGCGACTCGCTGTTGTTCACCGCCGGCGTGTTCGCCGCCCAACTTCAGCCCTTCGCGCCCCTGTGGGTGCCGGTGATCGCCATACCTGTCGCTGCGATCCTGGGCGATCAGGTCGGTTACCTCATCGGCCGACGCGTGGGACCGGCGGTGTTCGACAGTCCCAGCGCGACGAGGCTGGGACCGAAGCAGCTCGAGCAGTCGCGGCGCTTCTTCGACCGCTACGGGCCGCGCACCGTCCTCCTCGCGCGATTTGTACCGGTCGCCCGGACCATCGCCCCGGTGATGGCGGGAGCCTCCGGCATGCGCTACCGCACCTTTGTGACCTACAACGTCATCGGGGGTGTGCTGTGGGGTACGGGCGTACCCGTCCTGGGATACCTTCTCGGCGGGATACCGATCGTGCGCAACCACATCGAGGTGATCCTGATCGCGGTCGTGGTGGTCTCCTTGGTGCCGCTGCTGATCAATGCGGTGCGCACCCGACGACGTCGCGACTCCGTCGGCGCAGCCGCGCACAACCATCCCGGACGTGTCGGCGAGCCCCGCCGACACCCCAGCGTCGACCAGTTCGACCTGCACCACCCGACCAGCACAGAACCGTGGGGGCACCGCAGATGTATGAATGACCAGCACTCGTGCTGCCGCACCACGCATCGTGCGAGCGTCCCAGTGACCGTTGCCGCGCACAGCGACTGGAGCAATCATGAAGAAACTCCCCCAGATCACCGCCATCTTCTGGGTGATGAAGATCGCCGCCACCACGCTCGGCGAAACCGGTGGTGATCTCCTCGCCCAGACCCTGAACATCGGCTACGCCGCAGCCTCGGTGTTGTTCATCGGACTGTTCCTCGTCAGCCTCGTCACCCAGCTGAAGGCCAAGACGTTTCATCCCGCCCTGTATTGGACAGTGATCGTCGCCACCAGCACCGCAGGCACTACCATGTCCGACTTCCTCAACCGCTCCGCCGGACTCGGCTACGCCAAGGGCGCACTCATTCTCATCACCTGCCTGGCCTGCGTCTTCGCCATCTGGAGTCGGTTCGGCGATACCTTCGATGTCGAACGGATCTGCACCTTCCGAGGCGAGTTGCTCTATTGGACCGCCATCTTGTTCTCCAACACCCTCGGCACCTCGCTCGGCGACTTCCTCGCCGACAGTTCCGGTCTCGGCTTCGCCGGCGGCGCCCTCCTGATCGGCACCGTGATGGCGTTGATCCTCGGCGCCCACTACTTCACCACGTCCTCCGGCACTGTCCTTTTCTGGGCTGCGTTCGTGCTGACCCGCCCGCTCGGTGCGACGGTCGGGGACCTGTTCAGCAAGCCGCACGACAAAGGCGGATTGGCGCTGGGGACGGTGGGCTCATCGGCAGTGCTCGCCGTGATCTTGCTGGCGCTCATCGTCTACACCCACATCCGCCACCAAGAAACCGTGGCAGACCGCGAACCGGTCCACGAACGGTCGTGATGGCTCATCTCCCAGCCGTTCACGCGGCCCCTGCACCCCACCGCAGCAGGCAAGCGGGCGATTTTCTCACGCATCCTCGACGTGTGGAATACGGCCTCCGTTCGAACCCGAGAGCATCGACAGCTCGTCTCCGCCTCATCCCCGATGAGGACACCGGCCTCCGAGGACGTCCTAACCTCCGCAACGTTGTTGCACGGCAATGGTATTAGAACGGAATCGGCTGGCTTCTCAGCGAATTCTCAACACAGGTCCCGTACCGTCAGGCAGATCCCGACCGACATTGAGTCCATCATGGTCTCGCCGACACCAGAATCCACACCTGCCGAACCGGCCGCGCCGCGAACGAACCCCCAGCCAAGCGCGGCGCCGACGACCCCGCCGAACCGAGACCCAGCAGCAATGCGGGTTGGGCCGTGGCATCGCTCGTGTTCTTCTGGCCGCTGGCTTTCTCCGCCTTCAACCATGCATTCGATGTGTATCCACGGTGGGCGAGCGGCGACGTCGAAGGCGCCGTGGACGCCTCCCGCCGGGTGCGCCGGCTCGGGCAACTGTCGCTGTGGATCGCCGGCGGTCTACTCCTTCTGGCGGTGATTCTTTACACGATCCTGGCCATCGTGCTGATCGCCCAAGGCGGTGACGGAGACCATGAGTGGGGTCGTGAGATGCGTGGATAGTCCCCTCGTTATCCATATCCTGCAGCCCACCGATCGTTGCGCTGTTCCCGTTCGACGCTCGTTGCGACGAGAGGAACACGGCTGCCCGATGACGACCGTCGATTCAATCCATCTCAATACATACACGCGAAAGCAGCAGGCACTGGTGCATCACCCGCCGCTGCGCGTGATGCACACGCGGTGCAGTGGAGGTGGTAAACGATGTTGGGACGCCCGACGACGCTCGCACAGTGCCCACTGACCGTGAGCGGATGCGCACACGATTCGCGGATAGCATCGACGGGCTGACCGGTGGCTTGGCCGCGACATGCGCGCTGACCGTCACCGCGGTGTCGGATGCGACGAACGCGCTGCTGGATGCGGACCTCACTCTGGCCGAGCGTGTCATCGACGCGAGCGGAGCACTCGAGAATGACGCCACGACCTGGGAGCAGCGGGCGTTCTCGCTGCTCCCGCTGCAGGCGCCCGTCGCGCATGATCTGCGTGTCATGGTCGGCGGCCTCGTGCTGTCGGCGACCTACGACGCATGGGTGGACTCGCCGTGCACATAGCCGAGAGTAAACGATCACCCAAGCCGAGCAATGGCCTCACGGGGTACAAGCCGCTGTCGACATCACTCTGCTCGGCCGCTTCTACGAACGATTCTGTGACCACACTGCTGAGATCGGCGGCGGGTCATTTTCCTCGAGACCGGAAGCCTGCCGGCCTAGGACATCTGGCCCCAGCGGCCGAGCCCCGGCGGGAACGATCGGGCAAGCACACAGTGCGAGAGGACAAGTCCGTGTTTCGATCCTTTGGTGGACTCGACGACCGCGGATCTTATGCTGCACCGCACGACCGAAAAGGCCGTGTGTGTAGCCACCACTCCGGATCGTCCACGAGTCGGTGATGACCGCTGCCGCAATCGCGAGGAGTACCGGTGCTGTTGCGCCTGCCCGGGGTATATCCGCCACAGGCAGACACCTGGTTGCTGGCACAGGTACTCGCATCGCAGAAACTCGGACCCCGTTCCCGGGTCCTCGACCTGTGCACCGGAACGGGGGCACTGAGCCTGGGGGCCCTCGCGGCGGGCGCCGGCCGGGTGACGGCAGTGGACCTCTCCCGCCGCGCTAGGCTCAACACGCGGCTCAACGCCGCGATGCATCGCCGGTCGATCCGGGTCGTGCGCGCGGCGACCTGACCGCTCCGGTCCGCGCCGACAGGTTCGACCTGGTGGTCACCAATCCTCCCTACGTTCCCGCCCCCAACGATGAGCTGCCAAGCCGCGGGGGCGAGCGGGCGTGGGACGGAACGGACGGGCACTGCTCGACCGGATCTGTATCGAGGCACCGGATGTCCTCTACGCGGACGGGGTACTGCTGATCGCCCAGTCCTCACTCAGCGGAGAATCGAGATGATACAAACATCCTCGAAGAACAGGGGCTGCGCGTCGACATCGCAGCGAGGGCCGAGGTCCCGTTCGGTCCGGTTCTCTCCTCGCGCATCCAGATGCTCGAGGTACGCGGTCTGATCACTCCAGTGCACAGGGCCGAGGAGATCGTTGTCGTGAGGGCAGCGGCATGACCTCGTCGATCGATGGGCCGCCCTCGGTGTGCGCCCTGCCGGGGCGACCGGAGACCCTTCCGCTCACCGGGGCGTAGAAGGCCATCTGGTTCGCACAGCATCTCTCCCCCGAGGTGCCCTTCGTCATCGCCCAGTACACCGAACTCCGCGGCTCCGTCGACCTCGACCTGCTGACCGCCGCCAACCAGCGGGCCCACCGCGAACTCGGCGCCGGATCCGTTCGGCTCGTCGACGTCGACGGTCACCCCCACGCCGTCGTCGTCGCACCGGCCGCGAACGTATCGGTCACCGTCGTCGACCTCAGCGCCGAAGACGCGCCGCTGGAGGCAGCTCATGAAATGGATGCGACGGGACCGCAAGATCTCCCTCGACATGTACGACGAGCACCTCGTGGTCTCACACATCCTGCGGCTCACCGACAGCCGCTGCTTCTGGTATTCGCGCGCCCACCACATCGCCCTCGACGGATACGGCGCGATGACACTGATCGGCCGGACCGCCGAACTGTACGTCGCCGCCCTCGAACAGCGGGAAGCTCCCGCCCATCCGGTGGTGCACCCCGGGCAGCTGCTCGACGAGGACCTGCGCTACCAGCAGTCCGACCAGAGACGCCGCGATCGTGATTTCTGGGTTGGCGAGACAGCGGACCTGCCGGACGCAGTGACTCTCGGGCGCAGCAGCACACCCGGCGCAGCGGCACACCGGGTCAGCGGCGCCGTCTCCGCCCGGGGCAACGCCCTCGTCGACCGCGGCGGCTCCGTTCGGCGGCGGTGATCGTGTCCGCGTTCGCCGCCTTCCTCGCCCTCATGACCGGCGCCGAGAACATCCTTCTCTCACTGCCCGTTTCGGCCAGAACTAGTGCTCTACTGCGTAATTCCGCAGGATCAGTATCGAATATGCTGCCGTTGCGGCGACGGCGGGTCCGCTCGTCCACGGTCGGGGAGGCGATGAAACCCACCCAGGCGGCGTTGACCGCCGCCCTCCGCCACCAGCGGTATCGACGCGAGGACATCGGACGCGACCGCCATTCGGGCGCAGCCGCGTCTGCCCCATCCGATCCGGCGCCGTTCGGACCGGTCATCAACCTGATGATGTTCACACAGCAGATCTCCTTCGGCGGTGTGACCGGACAGGTGCAGGTCCTGACCACCGGGCCGACCTCGGAACTGGCGATCAACGTGTACCCGGGATCGATCGGATCGTTGCCGCGCATCGACTTCGAAGGCAACTCCACCGCATACAGCCACGACAAGCTCGGCGCCCACCATCGATGGTTCATCGCGTTCCTGGACACGTTCGCCGCCGCGGACTCCTCGACCGCGATCGCGGATCTCGGCCTCTTCCTTCCGGGTGAGCGCACCGGTTTCGTGCCCGCATCCGGTGCCGCGGACTGCCCACCGAGCAGTATCCCGAAGCGGTGGCGTTGCGAGCAGACGAACGGGCGCTGACCTATGTCGAACTGGATCGGCGGTCCAGCCGGGTGGCCCGGGCACTGATCTCTCGGGGCACCGGCCCCGAAACGCTTGTCGCGGTGGCGGACTCCAGATCGATCGAATCAGTGGTAGGCCTCTGGGCGGTGGTCAAGTCCGGAGCCGCGTTCGTTCCGATCGACCCCTGCCATCCTGCCGATCGCATCACGTACACCGTGGCGGACTCGGGCGCCGCGATCGGACTCGCCGTCTCGCAGGCACGTGATCGACTACCCGACTCACTCAAATGGCTTGCGCTCGACTCCGAGGAACTGTGCGGTGATCAGCGATCCGGACCCGTACACGACCTCGAACGCACACACTCCCTCCGCCGCGACCACCCCGCCTACGTCATCTACACCTCCGGTTCCACCGGCACCCCGAAGGTGGTGCGTCGTCACCCACGCCGGACTGGCGAACCTCGCTCAAGAGATTCGCGAGAAATACGGTATCTCCACAGCGTCCCGTCTCCTGCACCTCGCTTCACCGACGTTCGACACCGCCCTGGTCGAGATACTGGCCGCCGCCAATGCCGGCGCCACCCTGGTCGTGGCCCCCGCAACCGCCTTCGGAGGTCGGGAACTGGCCAAGTTCCTGTGGGAACACCACATCACCCATCTGCTGGCTACCCCTTCCTCCCTGGCGACCGTCGACCCGGCAGGTCTCGACGAGTTGCAATTGGTGCTGGTCGGCGGCGAACCGTGCCCGCCCCCGCTGGTCCGACGCTGGGCCCAAGGCCGTGACATGCGAAATGCATACGGTCTCCCACCGAAACCACGTGCAGTGTCACCTTGACCGACCCGATGGATCCGTAGTCACCGGTCACGATCGGCCCCTCATGCGCGGGGTGCGCGCCGTGGTGCTCGATCGGAATCTGCGTCCGCTCCCCCGGCGCCACCGGCGAATTGCATCTGAGCGGAGCGGGTCTCGCCCGCGGCTACCACCTACGTCCGGGTTTGACCGCCGCCACGTTCGTCGCGAACCCCTTCGGCGAACCGGGCTCGCGTATGTTCCGCAGCGGAGACCACATCCGCTGGTCGACGAACAGCGAATTCGAGTTCCTCGGCCGGGCCGACGATCAGGTGAAGATCCGAGGTCTGCGGATCGAGCTCGGCGAGATCGACGCGGCTCTTTCGGACCATCCCGACATCACCTTTGCCGCACCGTGGTGCATCGCGGGTCCACCGGGAATCCGGTGCTCGTCGCGTATGTATTGCCGCGCGAGCCCGAGACGTTCGACGTCGAGCAGCTCCATGCACGAGTCCGGCGGTTCCTCCCCGATTACATGGTCCCCGCGTCAATCATGCTCGTGGACTCGGTACCCCTGTCCCCCACCGGCAAGCTCGACCGTGCGTCGCTGCCCTATCCCACCTTCGAGGACGGCGCACGGTCTCGACGAGATCCCGAGACACCGACCGAACACGCCGTCGCCGACGTGTTCGCAGGTCCTCGGTGCCTCCGCGGTCGGTGCCGACAGCTCGTTTTTCGACCTCGGTGGCGACTCGCTGTCCGCGACCCGAGTGGTGTCCCGGATCAATGATCGCTGGGGTACCGATCTCGGGGGGCGGGACGTGTTCGACGCGCCCACGGTTGCCGCGCTGGCCACCCGGATCGGCGAATCGACGCGCGATACGGATCGCCACCGGCTCGGCGCGATACCCCTGCCCGACCGACTCCCGCTTTCCCCGGCACAGACTTTCATCGACAGAACCGTCACCGCGCCCGCCCACTACAATATTCCGTTCACCCTCCGTGTTCGCGGCGCGTTCGACCACACCGCTCTTCGACGTGCGGTCGCCGATGTGCTCGAACGGCACCGGCCACTGCGGACCATCTACCCCGACACTCCCGCCGGCCCCTACCAACACCTGCTCGCCGACGCCGTCCCCGACCCCCGCCGACGAAGAAACATCAGGGCGGTCCTTACAGCTGGATTCGACGTCCGAACTCATCCACCCCTCCGGATTCGGGTCTTCGAATTCGGGCCCGACGACCACATGATCGCCTGCACGTTCCACCACATCGGCGTGGACGGGTGGTCGTTGGCGCCGTTGGCGCGCGACCTCGTCCTCGCATACAGCGCGCGGGCGGACGACTCGGCGCCGCAGTGGCAGGACCTTCCGGTGCAGTACGCGGACTACACCCTCTGGCGGCGGGCTGTCCTCGGACAGCGAGGATGACCCCGGAAGTCTCGCGTATGCCCAAATCGACTATTGGACAGAGGAACTGGCCAGGATTGACCGGAGCGCTCTCGCTCCCGAGTGATCGCCCCCGACCCGAGAAGTGGTCCTACGGGGCGGCGCGCCTGCCCTTCGCCATCGCCCCGGCCGTCCATGGCGCACTGCTCGAGGCGGCGCGCACCCACCATACCGGCCTGTTCACGGCACTGCACGCAGCGGTGACGCTACTACTTGCCCGGCTGAGCGGCGCCACCGACATCGCCATCGGCGCTCCCGTCGCCGGACACGGCCACCCGAGCCTGGACGACGTCGTGGGAATGTTCGTCAACACCGTCGTCCTGCGCACACAGGTGGAGTCGACCACGACCTTCGACGACCTGGTGGCCCGTTGCTCGGGACATCGAGTTGCGGGCGTTCGCGCACGCGGATGTGCAGTTCGAGCGCCTGGTGGAGATCCTCGATCCCGCACGGTCACCGTCGTTGCACCCGTTCTTCCAGGTCGCGATCTCGCTCGAAAACTTCGCCCCCGCCGAACGCGATGTCGACGGACTCACTTCGACATCACGCCCAGTCCGCTCGACATCGCGAAATGCGATCCGCATTTCTATTTCACCGAACGGCACGACGGCACCGGTGCACCAGACGGTATCGACGCCAAACTGGTGTATTCCACCGATCTGTTCAACAAGGGCCTACGCGCCGTCCTCAGCACACGGTCAGAACTGTGACCACACCGCAGCCTCCGCCACAGCTGACCTTCAGCGCTTTCTCAGCACGAATCTGAACAATTGGCCCATGTCCACTGTCAACGGTTTACCCGTACATGTACTGCTCGTCCATTTCATGGTGGTACTCGCGCCGATGACAGCGGTTCTCGTCATGTTGTGCAGCGTGTGGCCGACCGCCCGGCATCGACTGGTGTGGCCGACACTGGTGCTCGCGGCCGTCACCACTGCTTTGACCCCGCTGACCACCGACGCCGGGCAATGGCTCGAAAAGAATGTTACTGACACTGCTGCCGTGGATGCGCACACCGAACGCGGCGACACCATGATCTACTTCTCCGCGGCGCTTCTGCTGATCGCACTGGCCATCACCGCGGTACACCTCCGCGAACGAAAGGCGGGACCGTCACGCCCGCTCACATGGATCGTCGCGATTCTCGCGATCGTCGTGGCGGCCAGCACCATCGTGCAGGTCTACCGAATCGGCGAGTCAGGTTCGCGCGCGGCCTGGGGTGACGTCGTCCCCGGTGAGGCTCCATGACCTACTCAGGAAGCTATCTCAACTCCCGATCGGTCGCTGCCGGACGAAGCAGCCGAGCAAGAACGATCTGAACGAGCGATCTAGACGCGCGACACATCGTCAACCCCGACCTCCACCGCCACGTCCGGACCTGCGAATCGCCGGCATGTCGGAGGCGGTCGCTGCCCCTCTCGGGCAGTAATGTCCACATCCCGCTAATGTCCACATCCCGCTGGAAGCGCGCCCACCGTGCCATTGCGCCGACGTGGCGGCGCTTCGAGAGCTGGTGCACTGGTCACGACGACACGGCGTTGCCCGCGTATCCGAAGACGGCGGCGGCCTATCTCATCGAGGCTCTGCCTGCGGTCCCCCGGAGGCGATGGGCCTTCCATCGACGACATATCGACCGCAGCGTCTATGGAACCCCAAAAAAATCCGCGAAATTCGGGACGCTCACCTCTGACTCCCCAAGATCGGTAATCGGCGTTTCTTCTGGAACCGCGCTCAGTTCGGTGGCGCTGGAATGGAAGTTCTCACGCCCGTGGTTGTTCAGTTGCAACCGCCGCCGTTTCCGCAGTCGGAATATCCTCCACCGCCGTCGAAGCCGCTGTAACCGTAGAAGCTGCCGGCGGCGCTGCCCCCCCTGCACTGCTGGTGATGCGGTAACGCCCGCCGTTGCTCGTGGCCAGACGATCTGGTCAGAGCCTGATGGGGCACTTCCGCCGAATCTCGATGACCGTACTCATGCCCGCGCAGCAGTCCCGGACCTCGGGGCTGATCGCGGCGAGTATGCGGAGCGCGTCGTTGTGCCGGGCGGTGATGTTCACGCCGAGCAGGGGCTCCATGTGCGAGACGCGGTTACGGAGGCCGTGCAAACGCCCGCCCCGGTCGGCGACGATGTACCCATTGGGATCATTCGTGTTGTGGGGGAATGCGTGACGCAACGCCTGCTGCCACAGGACCCGCCGTCCGCCATAACTGAAGCGTCCTGGATTCGGTAGAGACTCCCGGTTTACGCCACCTCACTCGAGGTGGTCTGTTGATGGTAGCGATCTTCGTACTCGACCGGTGTCAGGTAGTCGAGTGCGGAAAGCCGGCTGTTGTTGTACCAGTGCACCCACGCAGCCGTTTCGCGTTCGAGTTCGGCCCTCCCTTTCAGTATCGGATGGCGGCCGAGGAGCTCGGTCTTGTACAAGCCGATCGCCGATTCCATGAGTCCGTTGTCGAGGGCGTCGCCGACGCTGCCGATCGATCCGACGATGCCGGCTTCCTGCAGCACATGGGTGAAGGCCAGCGACGTGTATTGGCTTCCCGCATCGGAGTTAAGCCGAGTTCGGCTTAACTCCGATTAAGCCGAGGTTTTCGTTAAGCCGAGGAAGTGCCTGTATTTCTGTGCTGCAGAGATTTCTGAGGAATTCTTCGGCTTAATGATTGATTGCCTGGCGTACGTTTGTCGGTGTCCATTGCCCCAATGGGAAGGATGTTGCAATGGACAAGACGAGCACCAAATCGGTGCCGTCGTTGTCGCCGACATGCGTCTCCTCGGCCACGAAAGGTACCAACCACCACCATCTTCTACACACTCGCCACCATCGACCTGACGCGCGCCGCCGTCAACGCCGCCTCCTCAACCCCGGCGCCCCGCCGAACACCACCTCACCGAAAACGCACTGCGATCCTTCTGCACCTTCGATGAATCGGAAACGTTAAGCCGAAAAATCCGACCGACATAAGCAGCTGACCAGCCCTAACCCTGAATTCCTCGGCTAACGAAAACCTCGGCTTAATCGGAGTGATGCACCAAACCGGTTGCTGTGAAGTGGAAGTCGTGTCGACGTCGGGTGAACAATACTTGTTCGAGCACCGATGTGACCAGCGGAGTAGATTTGCTGGTCATCACTCGCCAGCCGAGGATCCGGCGGGAGAAGACGTCGACGCAGAACGCGGTGTAGCAGAATCCCGACAACGTCCAGGTGTAGGTGAAGTCGGCTACCCACCACTGAGCCGGGTGGGTCGGTGTCGACCATGCTCGTCCGATCAGAGCCGGGTGACGCGGCGCGGTATCGTCGCTTCTCGTGGTGACAATGCGGTGCCGGCCGCGGACGGCGCCGGTGATGCCGGCCATCGTCACCCAAGTGCCGCAGCCTCACGGGCGACAGGGGGCCGGCGGCGGATGCCGCCGTCCGCAGGCCATCGTGCTTCATCTCCACGACCATGCCCTCATTCTCGTGTCGAAGACAGGACACTGCCCACGTCAGAGGCTCGCGCAGGCCAAGTCACGGAACCATCGACCGCCGGCAGCGTCGGCCGTGACGCCCATAAGATACGACGACAAAACGACATACACCCCTGAACGATCCGCCGCTGACATCTGGGTGAGCGCTAACACGGTCCGCCCTCACACCGACAGGAGCACCCATGTTCAAGTTCTTTCGTCGCAGATCCGCAACCGCCCGCGATCAGCCGGGGGTCGAACAGAGCGTGGAATCAGCATCGCCGGCGGACCTCGCGCGCCTCAGGCTATTCGCGAGCGAATTCGCCGTCAGTGGTCCCTTCGTCGATCCGGACAGCGACGAGCACGACCTCTGGCAAGCCGGCAAGCTCGTCCCCTGGTACATCAGCCACCTCCTCGACAACGGCCGACACTCCGGGCCCACCGTCGACATCGCCTGCCACGCAGAAGAACCCACCGTCGACCTATGGGAGGCCGGCCAGGCCTACCCGACCTGGGATCAGACAATAGCCCTAGCCCAACTCCTCGACGTGCGAGTACGCGACCTCACCCACCCCGACGCGCGCCCGCGCCACCACCCGAACCGCCCCCAACGCCGGCGTCGTGACCTGGCCATCCTGTCATTCGAGCCGTCCGCGGTCCACGCCGCGACAGAGTGCCGCACGATTCTCTGACCCGCAGCAAAGCCGCCATGGCAGCAACCCCATCCGGGCTTCCCCGCCAGTCGTCACCGCGGTTGCGATGTCCGTCAGGCAGGAGTGCGGTGCGGTGCGC
>NZ_WXYH01000064.1:0-13079 GCF_009872365.1 Rhodococcus sp. T7 | reverse complement strand
GTTCGCGTCGTCGCCCGGGATGCGATTCTGTGCCGCGTCCCTGCCCCTCGAAGGTTTCGGGGATTCCGAACCCGCGGGGCAGAGCTAGCAGCGGCGGGCCGGCTTTCGCCCGGTTGTTTCGGGCCGAGAGCGACCGTACGGGAGCTTCGCCCGCAGTTCACCTGGCCAGATTGGTGGACAGGTGTCCGGCGTTGAGGGCGAATTTTCCCTGTTTCCGCAGTTCAGAAGCGCTTGATATCGTTTCGGAGTCGATTCGTTACACCGTTGTTATGTGGCGGGGATCACTACGAATTTGTGCAGCGGCTCACGCGTAAATGGCGGGGAAACGGATCTCGGTGGTGTAGGTGGATGTCTTGCAATGCAAGAGCGCCCTGCGCGCAGTCGTGCTGCGCGCAGGGCGCTCGGGCAAGTGTGGGGTGCGGATCAGAGGTACTGTCCGCAGACCGGCCAGGCGCCGGGTCCCTGGGTCGCCAGGACGTTCTCGGCGACGGCGATCTGCTCCTCGCGTGAGGCGTTCGACGGCGAGCCGGAGCCGCCGTTCGCCGCCCAGGTGCTGTCGGTGAACTGCAGGCCGCCCGAGAAGCCGTTTCCGGTGTCGGCGGCCCAGTTGCCGCTGCTCTCGCAAGCCGCAACGGCGTCCCAGTCTCCGGAAGCGGCCGAAGCGGTGCCGGTGCTCAGGCCGAGCGGCACTCCGATGACTGCTCCGGTGAGTGCGACTGCGCCCATGGTCCGCTTGACGATGCTGGAATTGATCATGTGGTTGGTTCCTCTCCGCGCCTGCCGACGAGGTGGTCGTGTGGGTGACGGCTGGTGTGCCGATCCGCTGGTCGATCTGTCCTCGTCCTGCCCCTCGAGGTGTCGGGATTCCGGATCCCGCTGGGGCAGGTCGAGCTGCGGCGGGTCGGCGTTGCCCGTTGGTTTCGGGCTGGCAACGAACGTACGCGGCGATCACGGAATGGTCACGGGCCGATTTTCTGTGACGGGCGTCCAAATACTGGGATGAACGCACGGTGTTTTCGCAGGTCGACCCGCAACTTGCGGGTTCCGAAAACGTTACAGATTTTCTCGAAACTGTGATGCAGGTCATAACTTTTAGGTAACGGATGTGACTCGAGTGGTGCTGAAAGGTTGCTACTCGGCCTCTTTCCGGGCGATTTGCAATCCGTTCGTTCGCTCGTGTAACTTTGTTCATGCAGCGCGGGGTGGAGCAGCTCGGTAGCTCGCTGGGCTCATAACCCAGAGGTCGCAGGTTCAAATCCTGTCCCCGCTACCACCAAAGAACCGGTGTCCTGGAATCCAGGACACCGGTTCTTTTTTGTCTCCGTGTTCGGTTTCGTGGCCGGCGCCGGAACGCCGAGTGGAATGCAGGCCGGTGGATCAGCCCTCCGTGACGTCCATCTCGATCAGGACGCGGCGCAGCAACTTGCCGGTCGCGTTGCGGGGGAGTTCCTCGACGAAGACGATCTCGCGGGGCACCTTGTACCGCGCGAGGTTCGACTTGACGTGCGCCTTCATTTCCTCGGCGTCCTTCGCGGACCCGGGTGCGGGCACGACGAAAGCCCTGAGGCGATGGCCGAACTCGGAGTCCTCGACACCGATCACGGCAGCCTCGAGCACGTCCTCGCGGTCGGCGAGCAGGTTCTCGACCTCGAGCGGGTAGACGTTCTCGCCGCCGGAGACGATCATGTCGTCGTCGCGGCCGTCCACGAAGAGCAGGCCGTTGCGGTCGAAGTGCCCGACGTCGCCGGTCGACAGCAGACCGTTGATGCGCTCCTTGTCGCGACCGTCCGTGTAACCGGAGAAGCTGAGACCGCTGGCGACGAAAATGCGTCCAACGGTCTCGGGTTCGGTGATCCGTCGACTCGACTCGTCGTACAACTCCACGTGGCACGTGACGGGAGCCCGCCCCGCAGTACCCGGCGCCAGTTCGAGGTCGGCGGGGGTCGCGACGGTGGCGACGGCGACCTCGGTGGAGCCGTACAGGTTGTGGAGCACCTTGCCGAACGCGGCGGTGGTGCGCTTGCAGAGGTCGGGGGACAGCGCGGACCCGGCCGCGAAGATGATCGTCAGACTCGACGTGTCGTATTTCGCCAAGGTCTCCGGTCCGAGATCGATGATGCGCTGCAGCATGGTCGGAACGACCACCAGCGTGTCGCAGCGGTGCTTCTCGACCAGACGAATCGTGTTCTCCGGATCGAACTTCCGATGCATCACGACGGTCTGGCCCAGTGCCAGTGCGAGCGCGAACTGGGAGACTCCGGTCCCGTGGAACGCGGGGGCCGCCATCATCATCGTCTGGCCGCGTCGCAGCGGAACCCGGTCGAGGAACTGCGCCGACGCGAGCGGAGACGTGTGTCCGCGGGGAGCGCCCTTCGGCGTGCCGGTGGTGCCGCTGGTGAGGAGGACGAATCCGCCCAGCGTGGACGGTGCGGGCAGCGAACTTCGATCTCGGCCCTCCATCACGTCGTCGAGTGTGCGGACCCGGGACGTCGAATCTTCCTCCGCCCACGAGCGATAGACGATCACCTCGTCCGGGAGGGCTTCGGCGACCGCGTGGAACTCGTCGTCGTACACGAAGGCCTGCACCTGTTCGCGGGCGGCGACGTCGACGAGTTGCGGCCGGGCGAAACCGGTGTTCATCAGCACCAGTTTGGTGCCGTTCTTGGCGGCGGCGAGCATCGTCAGCACCAGGCCACGATGATTGCGGCACATGCATCCCATGACGGAACCGGGGGTGATGCCGTCGGCCTGCCACGCCCGCACCAGGGCATTGGACTGTTCCTCGCTGTCGGAGTAGGTGAGCGCGCCGCGTTCGTCGACGATGGCCACCGCGTCCAGGCCGGCCTCGGCGTTCGCGTGGACGGGCCCCGCGAACGGGCCGTACTTCCGCACCGCCAGAATGGAGCGGACGCCCTGGTCGACGCGGGGAAACGGAACGAGGCCTGCGCGGTTCATCACCCGCACAGCTCCCACGGTGTCCGTCAGCTTGGTGAGAACGTGCTGGACTGACATGTCGAACCCTTCGGATAGGCGGGACCGCGTCACCAGTCAGGGTAGAGGACAGCGGCACCCGTGCCGGTCGTAACCGAAAGTCACCGGAATACGTCGCCGGGGGCCAGTTCGACGGCTCTCAGGCCGGCCGCCTCCGCGCGTCGGACGAACTCGCCGCCGGGGCCGTGGAACCGGCGTGGCCGCACCGGGTCCATCCCGATCGGCCACAGCGTGCCGAAGTGGATCGGGATCGACACGTCGGCGGCCACCGACCTCGCCGCGGCGACGGCCGATTCCGGATCCATGTGTCCCGGTCCGAGATTCGGCCCCCACCCGCCGACCGGGAGCAGCGCGACGTCGCAGCGCGGAACCCACTCCGCCATCGCGGGATCGAGTGCGGTGTCCCCGGCGAAGTACGTGGTCGCCGCGCCGTCGACGACATACCCCAGCGCCTGCGCCCGCTGCGGGCCACGGCGCCACCGCCGGCCGTCGTGCACGGCGGGCACCGCGCGCACGGTCACCGAACCGAGTCGCACATCCTGCCCGGCCGACACCTCGATCAGCCGGTCGCCGAACACACGCAGTCCCGCAAACGCGTCCACGGCGCCGCGGGGAACGACGATCGGAACGTCGTTCGCGATCAGGGCGAGCGAGGGCAGATGCGTGTGGTCGGCGTGCAGATGGGACAGCAACACGGCGTCCGGCCGCACCGGGTCGTTCATCGGGTCCGGGCCGCGACGACGCCGTAGGTGAGCCACCCGTGCCGTCAGCACCGGGTCCGTGAGGATCGTCGTCCCACTGTCCGTGATCTCGACCGTCGCATGCCCCCGCCACCGGATGCGCACCCCTGCGTTCTCGGTCATAGCGGCCCCGTTCGCTCGTCGCGGTGACGCCGCTGCGATGAGTTCGGCCGCGCCACTCCCTGTCAGACCTTACGATCCCCCAGAAGGGAGGTCTGCGATGCGCTCTCTGGGCTCGGCGGCCAGGACAATGACCGAATTTCTCGTGCTGTGGCTCGTCTCCGCCGTCGCACTGGTCCTGACCGACCTCATCCTGCCGGGGGTCCGGCTGCATCCGACGCCTGCGGGCGGCCCCTTCGACACCATCCCGGCGGCACTGTTCCTCGCCCTCGTGTACGGACTGTTGTCGGTCACCCTGTGGCCGCTGCTGGTGCGCGCAATGCTGTGGGTGGGTCCGGCGCTGCTGTTCCTGGGCGTGTTCGCCGGGAACTGGCTGATCATGATCCTCGCGGTGCGGGTCGTGCCGGTCGCCACCACGGAGCGGGTCGCCGACGTGCTGGTGCTGGCGCTGGTGATGTCCGTCGTCGGTTCCGGTGTCGCCGGAGCCATCGCGGCCCGGCGCGACGACACGTACCGATTGATGCTGGTGCGCCGCAACCGGTCCCGACTGCGACGCGGCGGAGCCCCGGACGCGTCGCCGGGAACGCCCGGACTGCTCTGCATCCAGATCGACGGCCTCGGCCACGCGGTGCTGCAACGCGCAATCCGCGACGGCGTCACACCGCACCTCGCCGGGCTCGTGCACCGCGGCTCCCACGTCCTGACACCCTGGCACACCGACTGGAGCAGCCAGACCGGCGCGAGCCAGCTCGGGATCCTGCACGGTGACAACCACAACGTGCCCGCGTTCCGGTGGTACGACAAGACCCGTGGCGCCGTCGCCGTCTTCAGCAATCCCGCCGACAACGCCGCCCGCGAACTCGAGCGCGCGCATCGGCCCGGTCTCCTCACCGGGGGTGCGAGCCGCGGCAACCTGGTCACCGGCGGCGCAGACGACAACGTCCTCGTGGTCAGCCGCATGCGAGGCGCCCGGATGGGTGGCAGGGCAACCGGATACGCCGACTACTTCGTCGACCCCGCGAGCGCGGTGCGCACCGCGGTACGGCTCGTCGCCGAGGTGCTGCGGGAGAACGTGCAGGCGTACCGGCAGCGCCGCGCCGACATCACGCCGCGCGTCCGGCGGGGCGGACTGTATCCGCTGGTCCGGGCGTTCACGACGGTCGTCGAGACGGATGTCGTCGTCGCAGCGGTCGTCGGCGATCTCATCGCGGGCCGCAGTCCCGTGTACGTGGACCTGGTCGGGTACGACGAGGTCGCTCACCATTCCGGTGTCGAACGCCCCGAGACGCGCAAGGTCCTGCGCGCTCTCGACGACGAGATCGGAATGATCTCCGCTGTCGCCGCCCAGTGCGGTAGGTCCTACCGCATCGTCGTGCTGTCGGATCACGGGCAGAGCCAGGGGGCCACCTTCCGCGACCGCTACGGCAAGAGTCTCGAGGACGTCGTGCTCGACGCCTGCCACGCCCCGGAACGCCGAGACGGCGACTCCGTCACGCTCGGCAGCCGAGGCCGCGGCGCCGAAGGCCTCGGATATGCCGAGGCCAGCCTCCGGCCGGAGGCTGCCCCCGACGTCGCCGTCACCTCGGGCGAGAATCCGGTGGTTCTTGCGTCCGGCAATCTCGGGCTGGTCAGCTTCCCCCGGGTGGCGGGCCGGGCCACCCGCGAATGGACGGACGCCCGGTACCCGGACCTGATTCCGGCGCTCGTCACACATCCCGGCATCGGGTTCGTGCTCGTGGCCCGGGGCGCCGGCGGCTCGGTCGTGCTCGGACCTGCGGGCAGCGTCGACGTCGCCACCGGTGAGGTCGACGGCGTCGATCCGCTCGCCGACTTCGGGCCCGGCGCCCTCGACCGGGTCCGCCGGACGGACACCTTCGACAACGTCGCCGACCTGATGGTGGGCGGCCGGTACTGGCCGGACACCCGGGAGGTCGCCGCGTTCGAAGATCAGGTCGGATCGCACGGCGGGCTCGGTGGACCCCAGAACACGCCGTTCCTGCTGTATCCGGCCGACCTGCCCGCGCCACCGAACCCTCTCCAGGGCGCCGAAGCGGTGCACGAGGTGCTCGTCCGGTGGCGCGATCTCGCGTGAATCCCGTTCCCGCACGGCATGAGCCGTGCGCGGCTGTTACTTCAGCTCGGCGGACGACTTCCCGAGCAGGCGGCGGGCCACGATCAGCTGCTGGATCTGCTGCGTGCCCTCGAAGATGTCGAGGATCTTCGAGTCGCGTGCCCACTTCTCGAGCAGCGGGCGCTCCGAGTATCCCAACGTGCCTGCGAGTTCGACGGCCTTGAGAGAGATGGCGGTTCCGGTGCGGCCTGCCTTCGCCTTCGACATCGACGCCTCGAGTGAGTTCGGCTTCTTGTTGTCCGCCATCCACGTTGCCCGCAGAGCGAGCAGGTAGGCGGCTTCCCAGTCGGCCTCGAGCTGCAGGAACTCGGCGGCCGCCGCGTGCTGGTTATACGCGGGGGTGTCGTAGGAGATCTCCACACCGGCGTCGGAGAGGATGCGGCGCAGTTCCTCGAGCGCGGCGCGGCCCAGGCCGACCGCCATACCGGCGACGATCGGGCGGGTGTTGTCGAACGTCTGCATGACGCCGGCAAAGCCCTTCTCGACGTTGACCTCCGGCGTGCCGAGCAGGTTGTCCTTCGGGATCCGGCAGTCCTGCAGCAGCAGCACGGCGGTGTCCGACGCCTTGACGCCCAGCTTGTGCTCGAGGCGGGCGACGCTCAGTCCCGGGGCGTCGCGCGGGACGACGAACGACTTGATCGCGGCGCGGCCCTTGGTCTTGTCGACGGTGGCCCACACGACGATGTGGGTGGACCGCTCACCGGCGGTGACGAAGATCTTCTCACCGTTGAGGACGTATTCGTCGCCGTCGAGCACCGCGGTGGTGGTGACGGCGGCGGAGTCGGAACCGAAACCGGGTTCGGTGATGGCCATCGACGCCCACACCTTGCCGAAACGCTCGAGCTGCTCGTCGGTGGCGACCGCCGCGATGGCCGAGTTGCCGAGACCCTGGTACGGGATCGCCAGTGTGAGACCCACGTCGCCCCAGCAGGTTTCGATGACGTTCATCAGCGAGGACATGTTGCCGCCGTTGACGTTCCCGATGACCTTCGGTTCGTCGCCGCGTCCGAGAGCGGCGCCCGCCGCGCCCTTACCGGAGTCGTTGAGGCCCTCCACCATGGCGGCCATGGTGTCGAGTTCCTTGGGGTAGGCGTGCTCCGCGAGATCGTACTTGCGGGAGATCGGCCGGAAGATTTCTGCCGCAACCTGATGCGCCTGGTTCGCGGAGGCTTTGAGCTTCTTGGGAAGTTCGAGGTTGATCATGACTGTTTCCTTAGTTCGAATCCGGCCGCTCAGATCAGGACGATGCCCTCGGCGACGCCGATGGCGCGCAGATCGCGGTACCAGCGCTCCACGGGATGTTCCTTGGTGTAACCGTGGCCACCGAGCAGCTGGACGCCGTCGAGACCGATCTGCATGCCCTTCTCGGACGCCAGCTTTCGGGCGAGGGCCGATTCGCGGGCGAAGGACAGCCCCTGCTCGGCGCGGGAGGCGCCGCGCAACGTGACCAGGCGCAGGCCGTCGAGTTCGATGCCGATGTTCGCGACCATGAAGGCGACCGCCTGACGGTTGCTGATCGGCTCACCGAACGCGACCCGCTCGTTGACGTACGGGATCACGTAGTCGAGAACGGCCTGACCGGTGCCGACCGCGAGCGATGCCCAACCGAGGCGGGCCAGCCGGATCGCGTCGGCGTATTCGGCCTTCCGCGCGTCGGCGTCGGCGGCGCCGAGCAGACCCGACTCGGGCACGGCGACGTCGGTGAGGTTGAGCCGGCCGAGACCCGCGGCGCGCAGGCCCATGCTCGGGTCCGCCTCCACGACGAGTCCCTTGGTGTCGGCCTCGACGATGAAGAAGGAGGGTTTGCCGTCGAGTTCGGCCGCCACGATGAACAACTCCGACGAGGCGGCGGCGGGAACGAGGCTCTTGACGCCGTTGAGCTTGTAGCCGCTGGGGGAGCGGACCGCCTTGGTCTGCAACGCGAACGGATCGAACAGTGCGCGGGGCTCGTTGACGACCACGGCCGCGTTCGGAACCTGCTCGCCAGTGAACGAGGGCAGGTAGGTCTTCTGCTGGGAGTCGGTGCCCCACTGGGTGAGGGCGACGGCGACGCCGCTCGGCGCGAGGATAGGCAGCGCGAGCCCCATGTCGCCGTGGGCGAGGGCCTCGGCGACGAGGGAGTTGGTGACGGCCCCGCGCTCGCTGGCGGCCCCGTCGAGTTCCTCGGGAACGTTGATCAGGGTGATGCCGAGTTCGGCGGCGCGTTTCACGAGATCGGCCGGTGCGGCGGCGGCGGCATCGGCGGCGTGCCCGGCGGGCCGCAGGATCTCGGCGGCGAATTCGCGCACGGTCTCGACGATCATCTGCTGCTCGTCGCTCGGGGTGAGGTCGAAGTAGCCGGCCTTGGCGGTCGGGTTGTCGGGGAGGCGCTTCGGTGCGCCGCCGCCGGACACCTTCTGGAATCCGCGGGTGGCCGCGCCGAGGGTCTTGAAACCGGTCTTCGTGCCTTCGTAGGTCACCCGGTCGATCGTCTGGCGCAGGTTGTACTTCTCGGCCAGATCGGATCCGGTGATCTTGGTCAGCACGCGCATCGCGGCACCCATGGCGTCGCGCTTGACGGGATTCAGTCCGACGGCGGACGTGTCGCGGGGGTTCCGCTTCGCTCTGCCGTTGGGGGCAACAGTGTCTTGCTTGCTCATGATCACCAGCTGTTTCTCGGTGTTCGGGCGTGGACACGATCTATCTTACTCAGCAGTAAGGTTAGTGTCTACTATCGAGTAAGTTCCGGTGCGCGCGAGCTCCCACGGCGCCGGGTTCGAGCCCGATCTTCGGGGGGCAGCAGACATGCGAGAACCGCCCTCCTCGGGGGCCGAGGAGGGCGGGCCGGGCTCCTTCGCGGAGGCCTCGAAAGGGCTGTGTGTCTGTATTACTCCGTCAGCGCAGTCGGGACAGCGCCTCGTCGTGCAGCAGGGTGTTGGTGGCCAGCGCGCTGCCCCCGTGCGGGCCGTCGGCGCCGGCGAGGTTGGTGAACCGGCCGCCGGCCTCGCGCACCAGGACGTCGAGGGGTGCGAGATCCCATAACGACACCTCGGGCTCGGCGGCGATGTCGACGGCGCCCTCGGCGAGCAGGCAGTAGGAGAAGAAGTCACCGAATCCGCGGACCCGCCACACGTCGTCGGTGAGGGAGAGGAACTGCTCGCGGATGCCGAGTTCCTTCCATCCGGACAGGCTCGAGAACGTGAGGCTGGCCGAACTCAGCCGGTCGACGGCCGAGACGGCGATCCGATTGGCCTCGGAGCCGTCGAACGTCGACCAGGCACCACGACCCGATGCCGCCCACCAGCGGCGCGCGAGTGCCGGGGCGCTCACGACACCGACGGTGGGAACGCCGTCCTCGAGCAGCGCGATCAGCGTGGCCCAGATCGGGACGCCGCGCACGAAGTTCTTGGTGCCGTCGATCGGGTCGACCACCCACTGCCGCCCCGAGAACTGCGCGTCGCCGCCGAACTCCTCACCGAGGACGGCGTCGGTCGGCCGCTCGGATTCCAGCGTCGCCCGGACCGCCCGTTCCACCGCCAGGTCCGCGTCCGTGACCGGGGTGAGGTCGGGTTTGTCGTCCACCGACAGGTCGAGTGCCCCGAAGCGGGCCCTCGTGATCGCGTCCGCCTCGTCGGCGATTCGGAGGGCGAGTTGCAGGTCGGCGTCGAGGTCGGTCACGGTCGCACAGATTACTCGTACCGCACCGGCCCGAGCTCAATCGATCTTCACCTCGGCGAGCTTGCCGGTGGCGACGTCGAAGACGAACCCGCGCAGCGACGTGGTGGCCGTGACGAAGGGACTGGCCTGAATGCGGCGCAGCGACTGCCGGACGTCCTCGTCGAGGTCGGGGAACGCCTCGGCCGACCAGGCGGGTTTGATCCCGACCTCGTCCTGGATGGACTTCTTGAAGTCGTCGTCGGTGAACGTGAGCATCCCGCAGTCCGTGTGGTGGATGAGGATGATCTCGGTGGTGCCGAGCAGTCGCTGGCTGATCGCGAGCGACCGGATCTCGTCGTCCGTCACCACCCCGCCTGCGTTGCGGATGACGTGCGCCTCACCCTCCTGGAGGCCGAGGATCCGGTAGACGTCCAGGCGTGCGTCCATGCAGGCGACGACCGCGACGTGCTTGCTCGGGGGCAGGGGGAGCGGCCCGGTGAATCCGGCGGCGTACTCCTCGTTGTTCTTCAGGTACTGGTCGGTCACGGTCATCGTCGACTCCGTCCGGGATGGCGGTACGAACAAGTGCGTACCCGTGCATGCAACAAGGCGCTTCGGGGGTCCGCAAGGCTTTCACACAGCGTGATCGGAAGGGGTGACTTCGGTCGCGGCGAAGGGGTGACAGGGCACCTGTCCGCACCCGGTAACCTTGGGAACCGTGCATCCCGACGTATCCGCAGACCTGAGCGAGCTCGACACCACCCTCCGCACCGTCGAATCGGTGCTGGACGTGGAGGAGTTGCGCCGCCGTATCGACGAGCTCGAACACCAGGCTGCCGATCCGGAGCTGTGGAACGACCAGGAGCACGCCCAGCAGGTCACCAGCCAGCTGTCGCACTCCCAGGCCGAACTGCGCCGCGTCGAGGAACTGCGCTCGCGGCTCGACGACATGCCGGTGCTCTACGAACTCGCCGAGGACGAGGGCGCGGAGGCCATCGCGGACGCCGACGCCGAGCGACACAGCCTGCGCGAAGACATCGCGGCGATGGAAGTCAAGACGATGCTCTCCGGCGAATACGACGAGCGTGACGCGCTGGTCAACATCCGCTCCGGCGCCGGTGGCGTCGACGCCGCCGACTGGGCCGAGATGCTGATGCGCATGTACGTCCGCTGGGCCGAGAAGCACGGTTACGGCGTCGAGGTCTACGACACGTCCTACGCCGAAGAGGCCGGCATCAAGAGCGCGACGTTCGCGGTCAAGGCGCCCTACAGCTACGGAACCCTGTCCGTCGAGATGGGCACGCACCGGCTGGTCCGGATCAGCCCGTTCGACAACCAGGGCCGCCGCCAGACGTCGTTCGCCGAGGTCGAGGTCCTGCCCGTGGTCGAGACCACCGACCACATCGACGTCAACGAGAACGACGTCCGCGTCGACGTGTACCGCTCGTCGGGCCCCGGTGGGCAGTCCGTCAACACCACCGACTCCGCTGTCCGGTTGACGCACATCCCGACCGGCATCGTCGTGACGTGTCAGAACGAGAAGTCGCAGCTGCAGAACAAGGTGTCGGCGATGCGCGTCCTGCAGGCCAAGCTGCTCGAGGTCAAGCGCAAGGAGGAGCGCGCCGAGATGGACGCGCTCAAGGGCGACGGCGGCAGTTCCTGGGGCAACCAGATGCGGTCGTACGTGCTGCACCCGTACCAGATGGTCAAGGATCTGCGCACCGAGTACGAGGTCAACAACCCCTCGGCGGTGCTCGACGGTGACATCGACGGTTTCCTCGAATCCGGCATCCGGTGGCGGATGCGCGAGAGTCAGGCGTCCTGATACCGATGGAAGCGGCAGCGGCAGTGTTCGCTCCCACCCAGAACCTCCTCGACTGGCTCTCGTCGACGGGGCTCGCGGTGTCCCTCACCGTCCTCGGAGCGATCCTGATGGCGCGGTTCGTCAATTGGGGCGGCAGCAAGGTCACCGACCGGATCGACAGCAACTACATGCAGGGCGACGCCCTCGTGCGGTCCGAGGCGACCAAGCACCGGCACTCGGTGGCGCAGGTGATCACCTGGGTGATCATCACCATCATCTACGTGATCGCGACGATGAAGGTGCTCGACCAGTTGAGCCTGCCGATCGGCAGCCTCGTGGCCCCGGCCACCGTGCTCGGCGCGGCGCTCGGTTTCGGCGCGCAGCGCGTCGTGCAGGACATCCTCGCCGGCTTCTTCATCATCACCGAACGCCAGTACGGGTTCGGTGACACGGTGCAACTCGCGGTGACGGGGTCGTCGGAGGACGCCGAGGGCGTGATCGAGGACGTCACGCTCCGGGTCACCCGGATGCGGAACTCGGACGGTGAGGTCATCACCGTGCCCAACGGCCAGATCGTCAAGGCCATCAACCTGTCCAAGGACTGGGCGCGTGCCGTGATCGACGTTCCGGTCCCGGCCACGTCGGACATCAACCGGGTCAACGAGGTGCTCCACCAGGTCGGTGTCGAGGCCTTCGCGGATCGCGGACTGAAGAAACTACTGCTCGACGAGCCGACGGTGATGGGAGTGGAGAGTCTGACGGTCGACGAGGTCAGCGTCCGCGTCGTGGCGCGGACCCTGCCGGGTAAGCAGTTCCAGGTCGGTCGCGCGCTGCGCGTGCGCATCGCCACCGCGATGAGACGGCAGGGCATCACCGTCGAACCGGACCTCCAGACGGTCCGGGCAGCGGAGGGCGAGGGATGACCGACGAACCCCGGCGCGGACTGGACCGGATTCTGCACTCCTCGTTCATTCCCGCCAAGATCCTCGGCGGCCGGGTGCGGACGTCGACACTGGTGCTGTGCATCCTGTGGGTGGTGCTGTACACGCTGTACACGTACCTCAACCCCGCCGAAGAGGTGGTCCAGGGGCCGGTCGCTCCTGCTGTCGTCCCCACCCGGGAGGCGCCGATCCAGGAGACCACGCCGCCGCCGTCGGAGTTCGAGACGACGATCGAGTCGACGACGGAGACGGCCACGACCACCGAGTCGACACCTGAGCCGACGCCAGAGCAGACGGCGCCCACCGGCACCAGTCAGGTGACGTCGACGCCGACGCTGCCGTTCGGGATTCCCAATCCGTTCCCGCCTCCGCCGACGACGACGCCGCCGAACACGTCTTCCGTCCCCACGACGTCGGCGACACCGCAGCCCGGGCGGTGACGCCCGCGCGTCGCTTCATTTGGTCACTGTTCGATAACGTCTAGACTGGCTCCTCGTGATCAGCGTCGAGAATGTGTCGAAGTCGTACAAGACCTCCACGAGGCCCGCCCTGGACAAGGTGAGCGTCGAGGTGGACAAGGGCGAGTTCGTCTTCCTGATCGGCCCGTCGGGCTCGGGAAAGTCGACGTTCATGCGCCTGCTCCTCAAGGAGGAGTCGCCGACGTCGGGCGACATTCGCATCGCGGATTTCCATGTCAACAAGCTGTCGGCCCGGCG
>NZ_WXYH01000063.1:0-13186 GCF_009872365.1 Rhodococcus sp. T7 | reverse complement strand
TCAAACCGATCAACAACGTCTGCCACACCGAAGAGTCTGCAGCACAACACCACAAATCATTGGGAGACACACCCTAGGCCCCTACGTGGCGGGGAGCGCGTTCCCGTGCCCCCGCGGACGCAGCCTTCCGATCACCCCGACAAGGCGGCATAAAAGACTGTTGCCGGATCTGCTAGTACCTCCGTGACCGTTGTCGGAGCAGGCGATGACACGAGAATCGTGGGGAATGGTGTGGGGCAGATCGTGTTTGCGGTATTCCGACAAGGATCGAGTATCACCAGCACTTCCGCGCCCGTGACAGTTGCGGGGCACAACTGCGCCGCGTCGAGGAAGAACCCAGGTGGAGAACTCGACGAAAACAAACGAAATCGATCGCCTCCGCGACTTGTGGCCGGGACCATTACGAAACCCGACCGGCCCCTCCGCGCACCCGGAGCCCGCAGAAGATCGTGCGTTTCTTGCAGCAGTCACCCGCACACACCATGAGTGACGCCTGCCGCGCATGGGTGCCCCTGCTCACGGCCAACCCTGCGCATCTCGCTGTCGACTATCTGTTTTCCGACTACGACGAGGGGGTAACCGCGGATGATTGGCGCACACGCGCCGAGAAGAGGTTCATCGTGATCATTCTCGGACTGATTCTGCTCGTGATCGGATTCGTGGCGGGCATCTCAATCCTCTGGACCATCGGGATCATCCTGTTGGTCATCGGAGTCATCCTCGCGCTGCTCGGGGCCACCGGCCGCGCCGTCGGTGGACGCCGTCACTGGTTCTAAAGATGCCCTACGGCTTTCAGCGGGCCCCGGACCTCGCCGAGGCGAGCGCCGAATTCGATGGTGGTCAAGATATCGCCGGTTCGTTACGGGCCGCGAGGTACGTTCGCTCGCGCGTTTCAAGTGCTGACCATCGAGAACGATAGCCTCTGCCGCGATCGCGCAGCCGACCGTTCGGCCAGGCGGTCAGCGGCGGAAGAATGAACGCAGGGTGCGACGCTGGTCCTGGACCGGGGTGGTGTCCTGACGGCAGGTGCAGCGATCGGCGGTAGGCACGGAGCTCATGACGGTGTCGAGGTGTCGGCCGCAACCGCCCCAGCCGGTGTTGCCGCAGTTCGCGCAGGTGACGGGGTAACACATGGGATCCTCCTGGGTACGGAGTGCGGGGTTCGGGTGAACGGTTCAGGTCAGGCGCCGGCGACTGCGCGTCGTTCGGCGACCGTCGCGTGCACCAGAGCCATGTCGAGGGCCTTCACCCTGCCGATCAGGGTCGTCGAGGGCGCGTGCGGGCAGTACCCGGGCCGGGAGTAGACGAGCACGCTTTCGCGGAAGGCCATGATGGTGGGGATCGACCGGATGTTCGCCATGGCGGCGAGTTGTTGCTCGGCTTCGGTGTCGACCTTCGCGTGCACGATATCTGGATGCGTGGCCGAGGACTTCTCGAACACCGGGGCGAAGGCGCGGCAGGGTCCGCACCAAGAGGCCCAGAGTCAACGAGACCGCTGCCGCTGTCGGCGATCGTGGACTCGAAGTCCACGAGGGTGAGATTTTTCGTTGCCACCGGTTGGGCGCCTTCGTTGATCGGGACTGCGTGTGGCCTGATCAGGCGGGGACGTGCGCCTCGGCCCAGGCGTTGTAGCCGCCGAGCAGGTCGGAGACGTTCTCGAAGCCCTGCGCCCGCAGCAGCGACGCGGCCACACTCGACCGCCAGCCGCCGGCGCAGTGCACCACGATCGGCTTGCCGGTGGGTATCTGCTCGAGCCGGGTGTGCAACTGCGCCAGCGGAATCGGCGCCGCCCCTGGTATCGTCCCGAACTCCCGCTCGCCCGGATTGCGGATGTCGATCAGGGTCACCGCATCGGCGGCGAGCAGAGCGTCGAGCTCGTCGACGGTGGTGCGGAGCGCCGACTGCACGAGATCAGCCAGCTCGGCGGGAAAGTGTCCGTCGTGGCCGACGGACAGGTAGCCGACCGTATCGTCCGAGCCGATCCGCGCCAGCCGCACTGCCGCGTCCTGCTCCTCGCCCGGGTAGGTGATCAGCACCAGCTTCTCGCCCACTTCGGCGACCATCCCGCCAGTTTCTGCGAACCGGCCGTCGAACCCGACATTGACCGAGCCGCACAGATGCCCGGCCGCGAAGTCGTCCACGCTGCGCGCGTCGACCACCCGGGTACCGGCGACGAGTTCGGCGCGCACCCGCTCCGGCGAGAGTTCGGGGATCGCCCGGTCTCGGGAGAGGAGAGGATGGACCTGCTTGTTCATCGCGGCATCGACGGAGAAGTAGGAGGGCGCCGCGGGTTGGCCGTTGGTGACCAGCGCGACGAAGGCGTCCTCGCTCATCGGCTGCACCGACGGATTGGTGGCGCGCTGCTCCCCGATAGTCGAGCTCAGCTCGGTCGAGAGGTTCTTCCCGCAGGACGAGCCGGCACCGTGCGCGGGCATGACGGTGACCTGATCGGGCAGGGTCAGCAGCTTCTCGTGCACCGTGCGGTACATCGCCCGGGCCAGGTCTGTGTTGGATCCGTGGCCGAGGTTGACCAAATCCGGCCGGCCCACGTCGCCGATGAACAGTGAGTCGCCGGTCAGCACCGCGGTCGGGGTCACCCCCGCCCGTTCGCGCACCAGCACCGAGATCGACTCCCACGTGTGTCCTGGGGTCGACAGGATCTCGAGCTCGACCTCGCCGAGGCGGATTCGCTCGCCGTCGCGTAGGCGGCGGATCGGGTAGTCGGTCTCGGCGGCCTCGCCGAACCCGATCCACGACCCGGTTGCCTCGACCAATTCGAGGTGGCCGGAGACGAAGTCCGCGTGGAAGTGGGTGTTGATCACACCCTCGATGCGCAACCCGTGCTTGTCGGCGTCGTCGAGATACTCGCCGATGTCCCGGCGCGGATCGACCACCACCGCTCGGCCGGTGCTCTCGTCACCGATCAGGTACGACGCGTGCGACAGGCACTCGATGTAGTACTGCTCGAGAATCATGCGTTCCTCCATCGGGTCGATGTCCTCGGTATGTGCAACATGGTGCCATATACCCCATAGGGTATGTCAAGTACCCCTAGGGGTATCTGTCCATGCTTGGTTATCCCGACCGGAATGTTGTTCGACGACGGAAGTCGGCACCGCCGTCTCGCCCTAGTGGCCCGCACCGCCGCCGGCCGAAAGCGGCGCATGGCTGCGCCAGGTTCCGATGACGGCACTGCCCGAACTGGCGCGGATCCTCCTCGGCCCTTTGCTCGCTCACGTCGCGAGCAATCGACACACTTGCGTACCGACATACCCCCTGGGGTACAGTGAGCGAGTTCCTGAAAATACCCCCTAGGGTATGAAGGAGTTTGATATGCGTGAGGTAGACCTCGGTGAATTCGCCGTGCGCTGGGCCGACGGAGTTCCCGTCGTGGATGTGCGCGAGCGGTGGGAGTACGTCGACGGGCACGTACCTGGTGCGCTGTTGATGCCGCTCGGGCAACTAGCCGCTCACACCGTGGAGATTCCCGCGGGGGAGGTCGTCTACGTGATTTGTGCGTCCGGTAACCGCAGCCGGGAGGGGGCCCGCATCGTCGAGGCCACCGGCCGCGGTGCGGTCTCGGTCGCCGGGGGCACCTCGGGCTGGGCCGCCCTGGGCCGGCCGCTCGACACCGGAGACGGATCGTGAGCGCACCCTCACGCCCGACCTCGCCGATACGCGCTGCCAGCGCTTTGCCATCACCTCGAGGAGGACTTGTATGACCCGCAGTACGGCATTGGGCGGCGACGCCCCGAGGACCGAGCCGATCACCGAGGGCGGTGTGCTCGGCCGCATGGGCGCGGCCATGGCCGGGCACGCGAAATGGGTGTTCGGCATCTGGCTGATCCTGTTGGTCGCCCTCGGTGCCGCCGCGCCGTCGGTGTTCAGTTCGCTGGCCGGTGCCGGGTGGCAGGCCAATGGATCGGAGTCGGTGCAGGTCCGCGAGCTCGCGGAGCAGCATTTCGGGGGTAATTCCTCGGCCGCGGTGCAGGTGGTCGTGCACTCGGATACTCAGACCATCGACAGCCCGCAGATGCAGCACACCCTGGCCGACGTCGGGACCGTCTTCGCGGGCGACCCACGGTTCGGTGCGGTGATCGCACCGCAGCCGGGGACGTCGATCAGCCCGGACGGGCACACCGGCATCCTCATTGCGGGCGCGAACGCGAGCACCGACGACATGGTCAAGGCCGTCGACGACCTCAAGGGCGAGCTGACCGCCCTGTCCGGCGACGGAATCGAGGTGTATCCCACGGGGGCGTCCGCGCTGTGGAGCGACTTCAACAAGGCGAATCACGACGCGATGATTCAGGCGGAATTGTTCTCCTGGCCGGTGACCTTGGCGATCATGGTGCTCGCGTTCGGGTCTCTCGTCGCCGCCGGGCTACCGCTGCTGTTGACCCTGGCCGGGCTCGTCGCCTCCGCCGGCGGCCTGGTGTTGCTCAACGAGATCACGCCGATCTCGGTGTGGGCGATGAACTTCGCGATGATGTTCGCACTCGCCCTCGGCATCGACTATGCCCTGTTCATCGTCGCCCGCTTCCGCGATGCGATCCGTCACGCCACGTCGCCGCGTGCCGCCGTGGCCGACACCATGGAAACCGCAGGCAAGGCCGTGGTTCTGTCCGGAATCACGGTGCTGGTCAGCCTGTCCGCCGTTCTCCTGGTGCCCGCGCCGGCCGTGCGGACGATGGCCGTCGGGATCATGCTCGCGGTGTTCTTCGTCCTGCTGGCCTCGATGACGCTTCTGCCCGCCGCCCTGGGCGCGTTGGGCGGCAAGGTCAACGCCGGCTCCCTGCCCTACGCCAAGCGGCAAATACACCGTTCGCCGCGGTTCGCCGCCTGGGGCGAACTGCTGCATCGCCACCCGTGGCCGTTCGCGATCGGTGCCCTTCTGGTGCTGATCGCGCTGTCGGTCCCCGCGCTCGGACTGAAGGTCGCGATGCCCTCGATCGAGGTCGTTCCCACCGACGCCCCGGTCCGCCAGGGCTACGAACTCGTCCAGGCCCAGATGGGCGAGGGTGCACCGGGCATGCTGCAGATCATCACCCCCACCACGGGCGGTGCCGAGACCGCCGCAGCGGCCGCGGCGACGGACGGCATCGCGATGGTGACGCCGCCGCAGCCCGCCCCCGACGGCAGTGACTACGTCATGTTGCAGGCCATGCCGACCGTCGATCCCTCCGACACACGAATGGGCACCATCCTCGACACCCTGCGCGCCGACCTACCCCAAGGCGCCCTGGTTGGCGGCGCACCGGCGGAGAACCTGGACCTGCAGCAGGCCCTCAACGACTACCTCCCGCTGATCGTCGGGATCATCCTGGTTCTCGGGTTCGTGCTGCTGCTGGTGGCGCTGCAGGCCCCGCTGATCGCACTCCTCGGCACCGTGGTCAGCCTGCTCTCGACCGCGGCCGCATTCGGGGTCGCGAAGCTGATCTTCCAGGACGGCCACGGCGCGAGCCTGCTCGGCTTCACCCCCCAGGGCTTCCTCGACGGGTGGGGGCCGGCGTTCTTCTTCGCCATGATCTTCGCAATCGCCATGGACTACACCGTCTTCCTCCTCGCCACCGCGAAGGAACACTACGAACACTCCGGCGATCCGACGGTCGCGCACGTCGACGGCCTCGCCCATTCCGGACGGGTGATCTTCGCCGCCGCCGCGGTGATGGTCGCCGTGTTCTTCACCTTCGCCCTCGCCGACCCGCTGCCCCCGAAGGAGATGGGCATCATCCTCGGTGTCGCCGTGCTCCTCGACGCGGTGCTGATCCGGCTGATCCTGCTGCCGGTACTGCTGCGGCTGACCGGGCACGCCGCCTGGTGGTCACCGGCGTGGCTGCGCATGGTGCTGCCGAAGATCAACTTCTCGCACTGAGGCCGGTGCGGAGGTGAGTCGGCGCGTCCCTTACCCACCCCGCACCGATACCCCGGGGGGTACAGTGGGGGGAGGTCTAGGAAAGGAAACCGCCATGGTCGGCGACGAAGACAGCATCGCATTGGTACTCAACCGGCTCCGCCGCGCCCACGGGCAACTCGCCGGGGTGATCTCGATGATCGAGCAGGGCCGCGACTGCAAGGACGTCGTCACCCAACTCGCCGCGGTCTCCCGGGCCCTGGACAAGGCCGGGTTCAAGATCGTCGCCACCGGCCTACGCGAATGCCTCACCGGCGAGGCGGCCGAGAAAGGCAAGGAGCCGATGACCGAGGCCGAACTCGAGAAACTCTTCCTCGCCCTCGCCTGAGCCACTTTCACCCCGACCTCCGTTCGACGTCGACGAAAGGCGACCATGACCGACGCTCTCCCCGCCCGCGGCTGGACGATCGAGCGGGTGGTCCCGTTGCTGGCCGGAACGATGGTGCTCGCGAGCCTCGCACTCACCGTGGCTTTTTCGTTGTGGTGGCTGCTGCTCACCAGGTTCGTCGGGGCCAACCTTTTGCTGTTCGGCGCGGCGGGGTGGTGCCCGGCGAGTCTGCCGCTGCACCGCCTCGGCGTACCGCGCCTCGTCGCGGCGTCTCCCGCCCCATCGGGACGATGATCGGGGCAGGTGACCGGCCGATCCCATCCCATATTCTCCGAGAAAAGGCAGCACACGCTCATGACGCTCGCACTGTCGACCACCCTGCACACCTCGTTCGCCGACGCGGTGGACCGCACCCGCAAAGCCCTGGCGGACCAAGGCTTCGGGGTCCTCACCGAGATCGATATGAAGGCCACCCTGAAGGCGAAACTCGGTGAGGACATGGAGGACTATCTGATCCTCGGTGCCTGCAATCCGCCGCTCGCCCATCGCGCGGTCACCGTGGACCGGCAGATCGGGCTGCTGCTGCCGTGCAACGTCGTCGTGCGCGCCGACCCGGCTGATCCGGGTGCGGTGCTGGTCGATGCGATGAACCCGCAGGTGATGGTTCAGGTCGCCGACCAACCCGGGCTCGGGGCGGTCGCCGACGACGCCACCGCCGCATTGCAGGCCGCCATCGACACCCTCTCCCAGGACACCGGCGACCGGTAACCACACCCGCCCCCGCCCCCACGGCTGATGGCGAAAGGAGTTATGTGGAAATAACGATCGCACTCGCGCTCGGGGCGATCATCGGTGTCCTGCTCGGACTCCTCGGCGGCGGCGGGTCGATCCTGGCCGTCCCCGCGCTGGTCTTCGGTCTCGGTCTCGACCTCGAGCAGGCCATTCCGATCTCCCTGCTGGTGATCGGTGTCGCCTCCCTCGTCGGAGCCATCCCGAAAATTCGCGAGCACCAAGTGAACTGGCGCATGGCTGGCGTCTTCGCCGCCTGCGGTATTCCCGCGACCTTCGCCGGCAGCGCGGTCGGGCGACTGCTGCCGCAATCGGTGGTGATGGTCGGTTTCGCCGCCGTGATGGTTCTCGCCGGGATCCGGATGCTGATGGATCGTGGTGACACCGGCACCGCCTGCGAGGTCGGGGACTCGGGGATCGACTGGCGCCGCTGCGCCCCCCGATCCATCCCTGCCGGGGTCGCGGTGGGCTTTTTGACCGGCCTGTTCGGTGTCGGCGGCGGGTTTCTGATCATCCCCGCCCTGGTGCTGATGCTCGGTCTGGATATGTCGGTCGCGGTCGGCACCTCGCTGGTCATCATCGTCGCGAACTCGGCGGCCGGTCTGGTCTCGCACCTGAGCGGTGCGAGCATCGACTGGGCGATCACCGCCGCGTTCGCGGGCACCGCGATCGCCGGGTCGCTGATCGCCGGCCATTTCGGCACCAAGGTCGACACCGACAAGTTGCAGCGGTGGTTCGCCTATCTCGTTTTCGTCGTCGCCGCGTACGTGCTGGTGGACACGATTTTGCTGCGCTGATGCCGCGGGCGGCCGGCACCACACCGTTTCACCTATGCCCTCCCGGGTATGCGAACACCAGAGAATATGTGAGGAAGGTACGAGTCATGGACGTGTCGATCATCGAGACCTCGAGCCTGGGCGATCGCAGCTACCTGGTCAGCGACGGCGCTGTCGGCGTAGTCGTCGACCCGCAACGCGACATCGACCGGGTGCTGGCCCTCGCCCACGACCGGGATGTGCGGATCACCCATGTCCTCGAGACCCACATCCACAACGACTACGTCACCGGCGGCCTCGAACTGGCCCGCACCACCGGGGCCGAGTACGTCGTCCCCACCGGCGACGACGTCGACTACCAGCGATGCGCCGTATCCGACGGCGACCTCATCGACGCGGGCCCGATCCAATTGCAGGTCATGCACACCCCCGGCCACACCCACCACCACGTCAGCTACGTGCTGCGGGAGACCACCGGCGGCATCCGCGGAGTCTTCACCGGTGGATCGATGCTCTTCGGCACCACCGGCCGCACCGACCTCCTGGGCAACGATCACACCCGGGAACTGACCCACGCCCAGTACCACTCGGTGCGCCGTCTGGCGGGCGCGCTCCCCGCCGACACCAAGATCTACCCCACCCACGGATTCGGTAGCTTCTGCGCCGCAACCCCCGCGAGCGGGGACTCCTCCACCGTCGGCGAACAACGCACCACCAACCCTGCCCTGACCCAGGACGAGCAAAGCTACGTCGAGGAACTGATCGCCGGCCTGGGCGACTACCCGGCCTACTACGCGCACATGGGCGTGATCAACACCCAAGGACCGACCCCGGTCGATTTGTCACTGCCCAAACTGGTCGACCCGGACGAGCTCCGCCGCCGCATCGACGACGGGGAATGGGTGGTGGACCTGCGTGAGCGCACCGCCTTCGCCGCCGGCCACCTCGGCGGCACCCTCGGCTTCGAATTGTCGGACTCGTTCGTCACCTACCTTGGCTGGCTCTACAAGTGGGGTGCACCGCTGACCCTGATCGGCGAAAACGAAGACCAGGTCACCGACGCCCGCCGAGAACTGGTCCGCATCGGCATCGATGACCTCGCCGGTGCCGCGGTCGGCGAAATCCACACCCTCGTCACCGGCACCGAACTGCGGTCCTACCGGGTCGCCGACTTCCCCGCCCTCGCGGAGAGACTTCCCGAGCACGACATCACCGTCCTCGATGTACGCCAACGCAACGAATACGACAGCAGCCACATCGACGGGGCGATCAACATCCCGCTCCACGAACTCGCCGACCGACAGGGCACCCTCCCCGACGGGGAGATCTGGGTGCACTGCGCCTCCGGCTACCGATCCTCCATCGCCGCCTCGATGATCGACCGCCCCGACCGCACCACCGTGCTGATCAACGACGAGTACGACAACGCGAAGGACACCGACATCACCAGCACCCCGTAGGTATCCGTGCGCACGCAGTGACCGGGGTACGACGGATCGCCGAGATCCCCACGCCCGCATGGCCTCGACCCGGATGGATGAGTCCGCATCATGGCCCCTCCGGAATCCTTGTGCGCCGAGCACCGACGCCAATGACACCGGGCAGCACCCCCGACCAGCACGGCCATGGCGAGGGCCGCGGCCACGCTCTGATGTATGTCGGCGACCGCGTCGTGGGCCCACCCGGCGGCGGCGCTGATCGCGCTGGAATGCCGAACTATAAATTCAAAGATCCCTCATCAAGAGCTTCGAGCATCTGCTGACTCTGCGACCTGGGCAGTCGATCGCAATGGCGCTGAGGCCGGAGGAAGATGGTCCGTACCGAGGGTGCTGAGGCGATCGCAGGCGAGGGCAGTGATGTCGAGGTCAAAGCGTGTGGACCGGCGGGAGATCGCCGGAGAATTCGAGCGGGTTAGGGCTGAGTTTCACCGCTTGGTCGGCGGCGCGAGCTCCGAGGGCTTCGACCGGCCCTCCGAGGGCACCCGCTGGACGAACGAGCAACTGTTGTTTCACATGGTGTTCGGCTACATGGTGGTGCGCCGTCTACTGATCCTGGTCCGGCTCCTCGGCCGGCTACCGGACGGCGTCAGTCGCCGCTTCGCCGCCGCCCAGAACGCCTCGACGCGATTGTTCGACGAGGTCAACTATCGGGGAACGTGCCAGGCGGCCCGGGTATTCAACCGTCACCGCATGGTGCGGCAATGCGACAAGGTCATCGATTCACTCCTGCGGAGTCTGGCGGCGGAGGCCGAGAACGACCTGCAGCGCGGCATGCACTTCCCCGGCCGGTGGGATCCGTTCTTCGCGGACTACATGACCCTCGAGGACCTCTACCGCTACCCCGCTCAGCATTTCGACTTCCACCGGCGGCAGCTCACCCTCGACTGACGATCGCCGGAAGAAGGGAGATTCAGGTCGCGACCGGCAGGTCGGCCAGGCGCCACTCGAGCATGCCGTCGGCCAGCCGCGAGGCCTGCCGGTCGTGGTCGGTCAGCAACCGGACCGCATCGTGCGCGAACACGCAGTACGCGCCGCGGCAGTAGGCGACGATCTCCTGATCTTCGGGCAGATCCGCGAGACGATCGGCGAGCTCATCCCACGGGATCGACACCGCGCCCGGGATGTGCCCGGCCTCGTATTCCTCGCGGGGTCGCACGTCGAGGACCGTCACCTTCCCGGACCGGGCCCGCTCGAGCAGCTCGTCCTTGCTGACCTGGTCGGTGTCCGGACCCAGGTAGGCAGCGCGGGCTGCTTCGACGTCGGGCAGGTGCTCGTTGGCGACCGTGCGGACCAGCGCGAACAGCTGCGCCACATCCGCACCGGCGAGCCGGTAGAACACCTTCGTGCCCTCGCGGCGGGTGGCGACCAGATTGGCCTGCTTGAGGGTCTGCAGATGCGCCGACGCGGTGGTCAGCCCCAACTCGGCCGCGCGGGCGAGCCCGTCGACGGTGCGCTCGCCCTGGGCGAGCAGATCGAGCAGTTCGAGCCGCTTGCCACTGCCCAGCGCCTTGCCGACCCGGGCGAACTGGTCGAACAGCTCCGTCTTCGCGATCCGATCACCCATAGTATTCTCCAATCATCTTTGGAATAGTGTAGAACATGGAGTCGGGGCACTGCACCGCGACACCCGACCTAGTCGACACAGGAGAGACACCATGGCCGGAATCGATCTGGTACCGCTCATCGACGAAGGGCTCGGCAACTCCGCCTACCTCGTGGATCTCGGCGACGGCCGAGCGTTGGCGGTCGACGTCAGCCGCGACCTGCGCGCGGTCCACGCCGCGGCCGCCCGCCGCGGGCTGACCGTCGCGTTCGCCGCCGACACCCACCTGCACGCCGACTTCCTCTCCGGCGCCCACCAACTCGGTGCCACCGGCGGAACGCGGGTGCTGGCCTCGGCGGCCGGGGACCGGGAGTTTCCGCATACCGGGCTGCGCGACGGCGACGAGGTGGACCTGGGCGGTTTGCGGCTGCGGGCACTGATGACGCCCGGGCACACCCACGAGCACCTGTCGTTCCTGCTCCTCGACGGCGAGAAGGAGGTCGGGGTGTTCACCGGCGGATCGTTGATCGTGGGTTCGGCCGCCCGCACCGACCTGCTCGGACCGGATCGCACCGAAGTCCTGGCCCGCGCCCAGTACGCCTCCCTGCAGCGCCTGGCCGCGCTGCCCGGCGACGTCGCGGTCTGGCCGACCCACGGCGCCGGGTCGTTCTGCTCCGCCCCGCCGGGCGCGGACCGCACCAGCACCATCGCCCGCGAGCGCGCCACCAACCCGTTGCTCGCCACCCGGGACGAGGACACCTTCGTCGACCAACTGCTGGGATCCCTCGGTAGCTATCCGCCGTACTTCCTCCGTCTCGGCGAGATCAACCGGCTCGGTCCCCCACTCCTCGACCAGGATCCGGTGCTGCCAGCCTTGACCGTCGACACCGTCCGCGCCCGGCTGGCCGGCGGCGCCGCCCTGATCGATGTGCGCCCGCTGGCCCGTTTCGCGGCCGCCCACATCCCCGGCGCTCTCTCGATTCCGCTGCGGCCGGTGTTCGCGAGCTGGCTGGGTTGGCTCGCCCCGGCCGACCGGCCGCTGATCATTGTCCGCGACCCCGATCAGGACGTGAACGAGATCGTGTGGCAGGCATTGAAGATCGGGTACGACAACCTGATCGGCGAACTCGGCGGCGGCCTCGCCGCCTGGACCGCCGCGGAACTCGAGGTGGCCGCCACGGCGCTGACCGGCCCCGACGGGGTCGAGGGCGTGCGGGTTCTCGATATCCGGCAACGCCCTGAATACCTGGCCGGGCATCTGCCGGGCGCCGTCCACATCGAACTCGGTGCCCTCCCGGGCCGGGTCGACGACCTGCCGGACGAGCCGACCGTGGTGATGTGCGGGCACGGGGAACGCGCGATGGGCGCGGCGAGCCTGCTCGAACGCGCCGGGCACCGGAACCTCACGGTGTTCGAGGGCGGACCCGACGACTGGGCCGCCGCCACCGGCCGCACCCTCGAGACCGGCACATCAGCGAAGACCGGCGCATGAGCACCACCTCGCCCCGGCCGATCCGACTCGGCCTGGGCCCCAACCTGGCCCAGTTCAGCCTGCTCGTCGCCGTCAACGCCCTCGTCGGTGGCATGGTCGGCCAGCAGCAGACCGTGCTGCCGCTGCTCGCCTCAGGCGAATTCGCCCTCACCGGTTACACATTCATCTTCACCTACGTGGCGGCGTTCGGGATCACCAAGGCCGCCGCCAACTACCTCGCCGGGACCTTCTCCGACCGCTACGGCCGCAAACCGGTGCTGCTGGTGGGCTGGCTGTTCGCCATTCCCGTCCCGCTGATGCTCATCGCCGCCCCCAACTGGTGGTGGGTGGTCGCCGCCAACGTGCTCCTCGGCATCAACCAGGGCCTGACCTGGTCGACCACCGTGGTGATGAAGATCGACCTGGTCGGCCCCGCCCGCCGCGGCCTGGCGATGGGCCTGAACGAGGCCGCCGGCTACGGGGCCGTGGCCGTCAGTTCGCTGCTGGCCGGGTACCTGGCCGAGCAGTTCGGCCTGCGACCGGCCCCGTTCCTGCTCGGACTGGCCTACACCGCCCTCGCGCTGCTGCTGTCCGGGGTGTTCATCCACGAAACCCGCGACCACGCCCGTCTCGAGGCCGCGCAGCACATCCCCCGCGCGGACGGTGCGCACGACCACCTGCACGCGGACCTGACCGACCGGCAGATCGCCATGGCAACGAGTTTCACCGAGCCCGCCCTGTCCTCGGCGAGCCAGGCCGGCCTGGTCAACAACCTCAACTTCGGGCTCTCCTGGGGCCTGTTCCCGCTGCTGTTCGCCACCGCCGACCTGGGCGCCGGCCAGATCGGGCTGCTGTTCGCCCTCTAC
>NZ_WXYH01000062.1:0-13217 GCF_009872365.1 Rhodococcus sp. T7 | reverse complement strand
CGAGACGATGCCGAAGAACGGCAGCGCGATGATGTACACCTCGGGGTGACCGAAGAACCAGAACAGGTGCTGCCACAACATCACTCCACCGGAGGCGGGGTCGAAGATGTGGGCGCCGAGCTGGCGGTCGGCGAGCAGCGCCAGCAGCGCCGCGGTCAGCAGCGGGAACGCCAGCAGGATCAGGATGCTGGTGATGAAGATGTTCCAGGTGAAGATCGGCATCCGGAACATCGTCATGCCCGGCGCGCGCAGGCACACGACGGTGGTGATCATGTTGACCCCACCCAGGATGGTGCCCAGGCCCGAGACCAGCAGACCGACGATCCACAGGTCCGCGCCGATCCCGGGTGAACTCACCGCGGAGCTGAGCGGGGCGTAGGCGGTCCAGCCGAAGTCCGCGGCACCGCCGGGGGTGATGAAGCCGGCGGTCGCGATGATCGCCCCGAACAGGTACAGCCAGTAGCTGAACGCGTTCAGGCGGGGGAACGCCACGTCGGGGGCACCGATCTGCAGCGGCAGGATGTAGTTCGCGAAACCGAACACCACCGGGGTCGCGTAGAGCAGCAGCATGATCGTGCCGTGCATGGTGAACAGCTGGTTGTACTGCTCGTTCGACAGGAACTGCATGCCCGGCACCGCGAGCTCGCTGCGCATGATCAGGGCCATGAGGCCGCCGATCAGGAAGAACGCGAACGAGGTCACCAGGTACATGATCCCGAGGACCTTGGGATCGGTCGTGGTGATCATCTTGTAGACAAACGACCCCTTGGGCGCCGTGCGGGCGGGATACGCCCGGGTGGCGACCGGTGGGGGTGCGATGGCGGTCATGAGATGCCCGCTTCCTGTCGAAACGCAATCAATGAGACGTCGACAGCCTAACCGAACTACTACGCAACATAGTATTTAGGGGGTGGGGTCCTCACCGCGGAATCCGCGAAAACCGTGTCAGGTCAGCAGGATGCACGCAGTCATGGTCGTCACCGACACGACCGTCAATGCGACAACCGCGGGCACGGTGACCGTCACGGCGGCCGCCGCGCAGCACGCCAGCCGGGAGAATCGGGTGTGCGGCGCCCGCCGCAGCCGCCACAGGCGCAGGTTCATGTCGTTGCCCAGCCCGAGCGTGAACGCCGGGGTCGGCAGGGCGGCATCGGCCACGACGGACAGCGCCGAGCTGACCACGGCCGCGCTGGTGACCCGGGCAGCCTGCTCGTCGGCGGCCAGCTCGATCACGGTCTTGATCGCCCGCGGAGACCGGGCGAAGAGCGGCACCATCGGCAGAACCCGGGCCAGCAGGTCGGCGACACCGACGATCAGGTGATGGTGCCCGCTCAAATGGGCACGTTCGTGGGCGAGAACGGCGTCGCGTTCGACACCGCTCAGGCTCGACGACAGCCCCTCGGTCGCCACCACGAAACCGGGACGCCCGGAAACCGAATAGGCCATCGGCAGTGGATGATCGAGCCACATCACGTCGTCATGGCCCTGTTCGGTGCGGGCGACGATCGCGACCACATCACGGTGAAAGTCCTGCATGTGGGACCGGGAGACGGACTGCTGCCGGGCGAAGAAGACGGCCCGGGCGACCACACCCGCACCGACCATCAGGCCCGCGGCGACCAACGATGCCCCGATCCAGGGGGCAGCGGTGTGCGAAACGGCGGAGAAGCACCGCACGATCGTCTCGATCACCCCCTCGGCCGGAGCGTGGTCCGGCCAGGCGAGGACGACCACCGCCGAGCCCGCGAAGAACAGCACACTGGCCATACTCGCCAGCCAGAACGCCAGCACCACGTTGGGCCGGATCCCCGAGAACGGCATGGTTTCGAGCACGGGTGGGGCCAGGACCGCCACGAGGACAGCGCCGACCAGCAGCACGGCCGCGAGGGTCACTTCTTGCGGCCCTTCCGCAGCCCCCGCCGCAACGCTTCCTGCTCGGTCTCGGAGACCGTGCCCGCGAAGTGCAGCAGAACCGCCGCGGAATCGTTGCTGCTGTCGAGCAATTCCCGCAGTGCCTGCGACGTCGCTTCCTCGCGGGAGCGCACCGGGAAATAGAAGTAGGCGCGGCTGCGCTTCTCCCGCTCCACCCAGCCCTTCTCGTGCAGATGGGTCACGACCGTGAGAATCGTGGTGTACGCCAACTGTTTGCGCTCGCTGAGCGTGTCGAGCAGATCGTGCACCGACAACGGCTCGGCCGAGGACCACAGGATGTCCATCACCTCGGCTTCGAGGCCACCGAGTCCCTTCATGGTCCTCCTCACGTACCGAAAATCTGTCCGATCACTCAGTCGGATGATGTCATGTTGATGCCCCGCGCCCGCAGCCACGCCATCGGATCGGTCTTCATTCCGTCGGCCTGCCAGACCTCGTAATGCAGATGCGGGCCCGTCGACTGCCCACGATTGCCCACGGTGGCGATCTGCTGACCCGCCCGGACCTTCTGCCCCGCCGTGACCAGGGCTTCGTTGATGTGCCCGAAGACGCCGACGGTGCCGTCGTCCTGCAGGATCCGCACCCACATGCCGAACCCGGAGGCGGGTCCGGCCTCGAGCACGGTGCCGTCGGTGACCGACACGATCGGGGTGCCGATGTCGTTGGCGATATCGAGCCCGTAGTGGGTGGTGCCCCAGCGCGCCCCGTAGTTCGAGGTGAGGGTTCCACTGACCGGTGCGATGGAGGTTCCCGGCGGTCGGAGGAACCCTCCGCCGCTCCCCGGGGTGGCCTGGGGAGTCCGGGCGGCCCGGTCGGCTGCCTCGCGGGCGAGGCGTTCGGCCTCCCGCTCCCGTGCCTTCGCCAGCTGATCTGTGAACTTCGACAGCTCCGCAGTCTCGGGGATCTGCAGCACCTGCGGCACCGCGGCGAGGGCCGCGGCTATCGGATCGGGTGCGGGTTGCGGGGCCACCTCCGAGGCCTGCGGGGTCGGGTCGGCCGGTGCGGCGTGCGCGGTCGAGGTTCCGGCGGCGAGCAGCGCCCCGGTGGCCATAGACAGCACCATCGCCCGCCCGCCGGGCCGGGCCGGCGTGGGTTGCCGATGCGCACCGCCGCGGCGGTGCCGCGGAGCGTGCGGCGCGGCGGCCGGAACGGCCGCCCACTCCCCCGTCTCGGCCTGTCCCTCGCCGGCGGCCGGGTGCGGGTCGACCGCGGGGGCAGAAGTCACCGCACCCACGGCGGCCGTCGTGATGTTCTCGTGATCCCAGCACACGTCGAGATCGGGTTCGGGCTTGCGGTGACGTGCCAAGATCGCGTTCCTTGCCGGAGTTGAGATAACGAAACGATGACGGACACGCACACACTACTACTATCTTGCATAGTTTTTCATTCGGGGCTTGACTCCGCCCACCAGCGCGGGGACACCCCGGCCCGGGTCATTCGGCGGCGTTCGGTCCCCGACCGCCGCGGGCGTGCGCCAGTCACCCCTCGGTGCGCGCGGTGGTGGGCGCTGCCGACTGAAATTACCTCGGGCAGAGACCGAAATTCGGCAGGACAATTCGCGCCTGGGACCGGTGTTCGAAACGGTCCGCCTGTCGCTCCTCGGACGGCATCTGCGGCCCTACCAGGAATATTAGGTACGGCATGCCTTATAGACTCTGTCGGTGTCCAGCTCGTCCTTCCATCTAGAGCGCTTCGGTGTGCGTTTCGTGCGCGTGTTGGGAAGATTCGGTGACTCTCTGGCGCTGATTACTCCGGGCGAGACGGTCACCTACCGTGAACTGGCAGAACGCGTCGAGCGGAAGGCCTCACGGCTCGGCGGGACCCGTCGTCTGGTGCTGGTCGCCGGCAGCAACGAGGTTGATCTGGTCGTCACCTATCTCTCGGCCCTGTTCGCCGGGCATCCGGTGCTGCTGGCACCGGGCGACAATCCCGACAGCCTCGAGGCCCTGATCGCCGCGTACCGACCCGACGTGGTGGTGCGCAGCGCCGACGGGCGCACGGTGGTCGAGGAGCTCCGTGAGTGCTCCGTGCACCTGCTGCACCCCGACCTCGCGCTGCTGCTGAGCACCTCCGGATCAACCGGATCACCGAAACTCGTCCGCCTCTCGCACCGCAACGTGCAGGCCAATGCCGAGTCGATCGCGGAATACCTCGACATCCGCGACACCGACCGTGCTGTGACTACGCTGCCCATGCACTACTGCTACGGGTTATCAGTCATCCACAGCCACCTGCTCCGCGGCGCCGCCCTGATCCTCACGACCCACTCGGTCACCGACCCCGGGTTCTGGGACCTCTTCAAGGCCCACCGCGGCACCAGCTTCGCGGGTGTGCCCTACACCTTCGATCTCCTCGACCGGATCGGGTTCGACGAACTGGATCTGCCCGACCTGCGATACATCACGCAGGCCGGCGGACGGCTCGCACCGGACCGGGTGCGGGCCTACGCGGATCTGGGTCGACGGCGGGGCTGGGAGTTGTTCGTCATGTACGGGCAGACCGAGGCGACCGCCCGGATGGCGTACCTACCACCGGAACTCGCCGCCACCCACCCGCAGTCGATCGGCCGGCCGATTCCCGGCGGATCCTTCCGGCTCGAACCGGTCGCCGACGCCCCGGACGGTGCCGGCGAGCTGATCTACGCGGGGCCGAACGTGATGCTCGGCTACGCCCACACCCCCGACGACCTCCGCCTCGGTGACACCCTCGGCGGCGAACTCCGGACCGGTGACCTCGCCCGGCAGACGGGTGACGCGTTGTACGAGGTGGTCGGTCGCCGCAGCCGATTCGCCAAGGTCTTCGGACTGCGGATCGACCTGCAGCACGTCGAGTCGGCCCTCGCGCAGCACGGGCTGACGGCCTGCTGCGCGGGCGGCACGGACGAACTGATCGTGGCCGTCCAGCACTGCGGCGATGTGGACACGGTCCGGCACGCGACCGCCCGGGCCTCGGGTCTTCCCGTCGCGGCCATCCGGGTGTTCCCCGTCGACGAGCTTCCGCGGACCTCGACGGGAAAACCCGACCTCCGCGCCGTCGCCGAGCTGGCACACGCGTCCGAACCCCCGATGGCCACGCAATCGACCACAGGCCCCGACACCGGCGCCGTAAGGGCGCTGTATGCCGAGATCCTCCACTGCACGCACGTCACCGACGACAGCACCTTCGTGAGCCTGGGCGGCGACTCCCTGTCCTACGTGCGGATGTCCCTGCGACTCGAGGAGATGCTCGGCCACCTCCCCGAGAACTGGCACACCACGCCTGTCGGGGACTTCGCACCGGCTCCGCGGCGACGCCGGTGGCGGAGGATGGAAACCAACGTGCTGCTCCGCGCGGTCGCGATCGTGCTGATCGCGGGCTCGCACATTCACCTGTTCACGCTGCTCGGCGGAGCGCACGTGCTCCTCGGGGTCGCCGGCTACAACTTCGCCCGGTTCCACCTCGGCACCGCCGAACGGACCGAACGCGTCCGCCACACCCTCGGGAGCGTCGCCCGGATCGCCGTTCCCAGCATGGTGTGGATCGGATCCGTCATCGCCCTCACCGGGGACTACCGCATCACCAGTGCGTTCCTGCTCAACGGAATCTTCGGTCCGGACGGGTGGTCCGCCGAGTGGAGATACTGGTTCGTCGAGGCGATCGTGTACATCGTGCTCGTCCTCGCCGCGGTGCTCTACATACCGCTCGTCGACCGCATCGAGCGCAGGCACCCGTTCTGGTTCGCGATGGGGTTCGTGGCTATCGGCCTGCTCACCCGGTACGGACTGGTCGATGTCGACGACAGCCGGAATCGCATCCTGACCGCGTCGGTGGTCTTCTGGTTGTTCGCTCTCGGCTGGGCCGCCGCCAAGTCGACGACCATCTGGCAGCGACTCTGGGTCACCGCGGTGGTCGTGGCCACGGTTCCCGGGTTCTTCTTCGGCGAGACTCGACGGGAAATCATCGTCGTCGGTGGGCTCTGCCTGCTGGTGTGGCTCAAATCCGTTCCCTGCCCCATGGTGCTGAGCCGAGTGGCAGGGGTGTTGGCGAGTGCGTCCCTCTACATCTACCTGACACATTTCCAGGTGTATCTGCCGCTGCGCGACGACCATCCCTGGTTGGCGCTGGCGCTATCGATTGTGGTCGGCATCCTCTACTGGCGGGCGGTGACATTCGTACTCGGCCTGTGCCGACGGCCCGGCGTCGTGCGTTCGGAATCTGATCGGAACCGGATCGCATCGTTATTGGTTCGAACCTGCGCGTCACGGCAACGAGACAAGCGCCCACCGATCGACGGGCGCATTGATCACAGGCATGTCAGGAGCGACGTTGGGTGATTCTCGCCGCGCACGTCGACGATGTGCGGGTGGCGGTTTCGGGCGTTGATTGGCTGTCCCGGTGTGGGGATCACCCGACCCAGTTCCTCGTACACAGGGACGTCCACGTCCACCCGGTGCGAGCCTTCTTCCACGCTGGACGCCGCCGGTCCGGGTCCTTCCTTCCCTTCTCACCCAGACGGGCCGACGCCCCAACCTCCGCTCAGTCCACCAAATCCGAATGGTTAGGTTTGCCAATCCTGCAAGTAGCATCATTTTCCTGGAGACGGCTGGAAGAGGTCCCGCTGCGGAAGAGGACGGACGATGAGGATGCGGATCGGACTGATGTCGGGGGTGGCGCTCGCCACCGCCGCGGTGCTGACGGTGGCGGGGTGCTCGGATTCCGGTTCGGACAACGGCACCGACTCCGGCGCCGCCAACCAGATCACCGTGTACAACGCCCAGCACGAATCGTTGACCCAGGAATGGGCCGACGCCTTCACAGCGGAGACCGGCATCGAGGTGGAACTGCGCAACGGCAGTGACACCGAACTCGGCAACCAGCTCGTGGCCGAGGGTGACCAGTCGCCGGCCGACGTGTTCCTCACCGAGAACTCCCCGGCCATGACGCTGGTGGAGAACGCCGGGCTCTTCGCCGACGTGCACCGGGATGTCCTTGACCAGGTCCCGGGCCAGTACCGGCCGTCGTCCGGCAAGTGGACCGGCATCGCGGCCCGTTCCACCGTCTTCGCCTACAACAAGGACATGCTGCCAGACCAGCTGCCGAAGTCGCTGCTCGACCTGCAGGATCCCGCGTGGAAGGACCGCTGGGCGGCGTCCCCGTCGGGGGCCGATTTCCAGGCCATCGTCAGCGCACTGCTCGAGCTGAAGGGTGAGGACGCCACCCGGCAGTGGCTGGCCGGGATGAAGGAGAACGTCCGCACCTACAAGGGCAACGGCACGGTGATGAAGGCCGTCAACGCCGGCGAAATCCCGGGCGGTGTGATCTACCACTACTACTGGTTCGGTGATCAGGCCAAGACCGGAGAGAACAGCAACAACGTCGCTCTCCACTACTTCAAGAACGAGGATCCGGGAGCATTCGTCAGCGTCTCCGGTGGTGGCGTCCTGCAGTCCAGCACGAAGCAGGATGCGGCGCAGCAGTTCCTGAAGTTCGTCACCGGTCAGAAGGGGCAGGAGGTCCTGCAGACCGGGACGTCGTTCGAGTACACGGTGGGCAGTGGCGTGCCGGCGAACCCGAAGCTCGTTCCCCTCGCTGAACTGCAGGCCCCGCAGGTCGACCCTGCGAAGCTCAACAGCCCGCAGGTCACCGAGCTGATGACGGAAGCCGGTTTGCTCTGAATCTCGCACTGATCGGCCGCGTGCGGTCGGGCGACGCGGCCACGGCGCGTCGCCCGACCGCCCGGCCGCACCTGCCCTTCCCATTGGCGGTCGCCGCGGTGATCGTGGTGGCCGCGTCGTTCATTCCGCTCGGCTACGTGATGGTGCAGAGCATCGCGACGGGCTGGGACACCGCGTCGGCGCTGCTGTTCCGCCCGCGGGTACGCGAATTGCTCTCGAACACCGTGTTGTTGGTCGTGGTTACGGTGCCGATCTGTGTCGTCCTCGGCGTCCTCGCCGCCTGGCTCGTCGAGCGCACGCGGGTGCCGGGTGCGAAGGTGTGGGCGGTGCTTCTCGCGGTGCCTCTGGCTGTTCCGGCGTTCGTGAACAGCTATTCCTGGGTGACGGCGATTCCCTCCCTCGGCGGGCTGCGCGGCGGTGTTCTCATCGCGACCCTCTCGTACTTCCCTCTCGTCTACATTCCGGCGGCCGCGACACTGCGCCGGCTGGATCCGGCCGTCGAGGAATCGGCGCGGGCCCTCGGTGTGGGGCCGTGGGCGGTGTTCTTCCGCGTCGTGGTGCCGCAGCTGCGGCTGGCCATCGCGGGTGGGGCACTGTTGGTCTCGCTGCACCTGCTCGCCGAATACGGCGCATTCGTGTTCATCAGGTTCGACACGTTCACGACGGCGATCTTCGAGCAGTACCAGTCGACGTTCAACGGAACCGCGGCGACCATGCTCGCCGGTGTCCTGGTGCTGCTCTGCCTCACCTTGCTGGTGATCGAATCGGTCGTCCGTGGCAGCGCCCGATACGCCCGGATCGGGTCGGGTGCGGCCCGCCGGGCCGTGCCCGCCGAACTCGGCTGGCGGTACTCACCGATCGTGCTTCTGTTCCTCGGGGTGCTGATCGCGGCGTCCGTCGGTGTCCCGGTCGTCAGTGTCGTGCGGTGGCTCGTCATCGGCGGGAGCGCGGTCTGGGAATGGGACGCCGTCGCGTCCGCGCTGGTGCAGACTCTCGGGTTCGGCATCGCCGGCGCCGTCGTGACGTGTGTAGTCGCCTTCCCGATCGCCTGGATCTCGATCCGCCACCCCGGCCGGTTCAGCCGCTTCCTCGAGGGCGGCACCTACATCTCGAGTTCGCTGCCCGGCATCGTGGTGGCACTGGCATTGGTCACCGTCTCCATCCGCTACCTCCATCCGCTCTATCAGAGCGTCGCCGTCGTGATCGCGGGCTACGCGCTGCTCTTCCTGCCGCGTGCGCTGGTGAACCTGCGGGCCGGTCTCGCGCAGGCGCCCGTCGGGCTCGAGGAGGCGGCGCAGTCGCTGGGTCTCTCACCGCTGTCGGCCTTCGTCCGGGTCACGCTGCGGCTGGCCGCCCCGGCCACCGCGGCGGGCGGGGCCCTGGTGTTCCTGGGGATCGTCAACGAGCTGACCGCCACCCTCCTGCTCGCGCCCACCGGCACCCGCACCCTGTCCATGCAGTTCTGGTCGCTGAGCAGCGAGATCGACTACGCCGGCGCCGCACCGTACGCGCTGATCATGATCGTGCTGTCGCTGCCCATGACCTACGTGCTCTTCTCCCAGTCGAAAAAGGTAGCGGGACTATGACATACGCACTCGAAGTGGACGGACTCGACAAGTCGTTCGGCGCCGCGGCGATCCTCCGGCACGTCGCATTCGCCGTCGAGGCCGGATCCACGACGGCGATCGTCGGACCGTCCGGTTGCGGCAAGACCACCCTGCTCCGCCTGATCGCCGGCTTCGAGAAGCCCGATGCCGGCACCATCGCACTGGCCGGCCGGGTCGTCGCGGGCGGTGGCTGGACGCCCGCGCACCGGCGGTCGGTGGGGTACGTCGCCCAGGACGGTGCGCTGTTCCCGCACGCCACGGTCGGCGCGAATGTCGGGTTCGGGCTGCCCCGCCGGGCCCGCACCCCGGCGAGGATCGCCGAGCTGCTCGAGATGGTGTCGCTGGATTCGTCGTACGCGTCCCGGCGACCCGACCAGCTCTCAGGCGGGCAGCAGCAGCGGGTGGCACTCGCGCGGGCACTGGCCCGCGAACCCGAACTCATGCTGCTCGACGAGCCGTTCTCCGCACTGGACGCCGGCCTGCGGGCGAACACCCGCAGGATCGTCGCCGACGTCCTCGCGAAGGCCGCGATCACCACCATCCTCGTCACCCACGACCAGCCCGAGGCGCTGTCGTTCGCCGACCGGGTTGCGGTGATGAGTGCGGGCCGGCTCGCCCAGATCGGTACCCCACGCGAAATCTATTCCACCCCGATCGACGTCCCCACCGCGGAGTTCATCGGCGACGCCGTCGTCCTGTCGGCGCACGTCGACGGCGGCCGCGCCCGCTGCGCCCTCGGCGACGTGGCCGTGGCCTCGAACGGCGTCCACGGGAGCGCCCGAGTGATGTTGCGGCCGGAGCAGATCGAGGTGACCACCGATGGTGCCGGTGTATCCGGGACGGTCGTCGACGTCGACTATCTGGGGTCGGAGATGTTGCTCGGTATCCGCCTCGACACCGGGGACGGGGAGGTGCCCGAACGGGTCACCGTCCGCCGCTTCGGCGCCACCGCCCTCACCCCCGGCGACCGTGTCGGCATCCGCGTTCTCGGGAAGGCCGTGGCGTACGACCTGTGAAAGCTTCCCCCACGCGATGATGGTCGACGCGGTGCCAGTAGGCGGCGGCTCGACCGATCATCCAGGACCGGGCAGGCGTCTACGCGGTGGCGGCGGGGACCGGCACCGCGGTGGGAGGGTGGGGGTGGAGGCACGAACGCGGTCAGGCGGCCGGCGAGGTATAGGCGAGGAGGCGGCCTAATCCGAGGGACTATTCGGGCAGGGTCTCCGTGGCACCGACCTCGTCGATCGGGGCGCCGAGTGCTTACTACGGATGGTGACGACGTCGCCGGTCCGGTGTGTGAAGCCTTGCCCTGGCAGGTCGCGGTCCACGGTCGGCGCGAACAGGGTTCCGGTATAGAGGGCACCAATCACGACGCGAACCTGACAGTCCACGAGGACATTCCCCGTCCTTCACGTGCCCGAATGAAGAGACCCCCGACCCGGAAAGGGTTCGGGATCTCCGTTCGTTGTGGGCCGAAAGGGCGGTCGGAGCGGCCGGGAAAATCGGACACCACGGTGTGTTCGCTGTCACATCAATTGACTTCGGGTATCCGAACATTTTTACTTAGATCGCCAATCAGCAAAGGGCAGCCTTAGCTACACCCTGTGAAGGGTCCGTGAAGTCTGGAGGAGCGATCGTGACCATGAGCACTCGTCCCCAGGACGAGATCGATCGCGACCCCCACATCGCCGACCGGTCAACGACGGACCGAACACGCCTGCGAAGCAACGACTTCGAGGGGTCGAACGTGGCAGTGCGGTAGTTCGCACACCACTCCCCATCGGGTCACGGCGTCCGGGGCAGCGCGCGCCACCAACCGCACCAAGTCGGCGCGGATCTCCGTTCGCGCACTCTTCACCAGAACCGGACTCACCGATGCAGAACACCTCCCCCTCCACCACCGACTCGCCAACCGCCGACCCCGGGACCTCGTCCCCCACCGCGCCGACCCTCCGGTCACCGGTGACCCCACTTCCGACGCGGCAGGCGCGGACCGCCAGGATCATCTGGGGTGAGGACCGGGGCCTCCCGTCGTCACGCGCCGTCGACACGGGTACACGTCGGATGCTGGCAAGTGAGCCGGACCGACCACTGGCCCTGCATGATTCCTGGTGGGCCATTGCAGTCGCCGGAGTGCTCGCCTCCGCGACCCTGACGGTGGTGCTGTGGATCTCGGCGCACGTCACCGTGGATCCCGTGCTGCACACGGCGGCGCTGTTCGTGCACCTGGCGTCCCTCGTGCTCGGTTTCGGTGGCGTCCTGATCGCCGACTATCTGGTGCTGGTGTGGGTGTCGGGCAGATCGACCCTCGCCGAGGCGATCGCCGGAGCACACCGCCTGCACCTGCCGATCTGGTTGGGTCTGGCCGGGCTGGTCGCCAGCGGCGCGCTGCTCGAACCGAATCTCGCCTCGACCCTGACCCGGATCAAGGTCCCCTGCGTGCTGATCCTGACCCTCAACGGTCTGCAGGCATTGATCCTGAGCCGGCGCATGGCCCGCGCCGCAACCGTCTCGCTCGCACCCACCCTGACCATCTGGGGGGCGGCCACCGCTTCGGTCTCCCAGATCTGCTGGTGGACAGCGGTATGGATCGGCTTCTGGAACGCCGAACACTGACCTCTTCCTGCCATCTCGACTGCCCTTCCCCGGACCGACACGACCCTTGTGCGGCACCGGAGATCTCGAAAGGAACTGCCATGCCCCACCACCCACCACGTCGCTTCTCGATCACCTGCGCCGGACCCCTCGCCGCGCTGCTGCTCGGCGCGACCGGATGCAGCCCCGCCGCCCCGGCCGCCGACACCGAGTCGCTGCCCGGCAACCGCTATGCCGCTGCGACGCTCGTGGCGAGCAACGACTCGTACGGCGCCGCGGCCACCTTCCCCGAGATGGTGAACGCCTGGGGTATCGCGATCCGCCCGCAAGGCGAAGGCGGACACTTCTGGGTCGGCGGCGGCGGAACCTCGTTCGAGTTCGTCGGCGACGTGAGCGCCTCACCCAACCCGGCGCTGCGCCCGTTGCACCAGGACGCACTGCACGAGGTCACCGTCCCCGGCACCGACTCCGACACCTCCGACACCGGCGGCGGGAAGATCACCGGCGTGGCGTTCAACCCCGCACCTCTGGCCTCCGACAGCTTCGCCGTCACCGGACAACCCGTCGACGTCGACGGGCACCCCGAGCTGCTCGCCGGGTCCTCCCGATTCCTCTTCGCCACCGACACCGGTCGCATCGCCGGCTGGACCGAACAGGGCGCCGACGGTCGGATCGTCCGCCGCGACGGACCCGCGCTGCAGATGTTCGACGGCGGCCCCGCGGGGATGAACTTCTTCGGCCTCGCGCTTGCCTCGGGCCGCGACGACACCTTGTGGGCGGCCGACTTCGGCGCCGATCCCCAGATCCGGCAATTCGACAAGTCCTGGCGACTGGTTCCGACGCAGGGATTCGTCAACCCGTTCGCGACCGGCGACCCGATCGATCCCGCCGACCCGGGGTCGGGTAAGCGGGCGAGGCCGGGTGATCCGGCCCCGTTCAACCTCGTCACCGCCGGCGACCGTGTCTTCGTCACCTACGCCGTCACCAAGGCCGCCGAGGACTCCGCCGATGGCCGCGAATTCGATGCGGGCGAGGAGGACTCGCTGGATGCCGAACAAGAGGTCGCGGCCGGCGACCGCCCGGACCGCGGCAAGATCGCCGAATTCGACCGGGCCGGCAACCTCGTGCGGGTGCTCGACGACGGCGGCCGCCTCAACTCACCGTGGGGCGTGGCCGTCGCCCCGGCGGACTTCGGGGCGCTCAGCGGCAGCATCCTGGTCGGCAACTTCGGGGGCGCCGGACACATCGCCGCATTCGACGACACCACCGGCGCCTTCATCGACTACGTCCGGGACGAATCCGGTGCGGTTCTCGGCGTGGAGGGGCTGTGGGGGCTGCTGTTCGGCAACGGAGAAAGCCTCGGCGACAGCAACTCGCTCTACTTCACCGCCGGCCCCGCCGACGAGAAGGACGGCGTCTTCGGCCGCCT